>NZ_VIFM01000078.1 GCF_006636215.1 Myxococcus llanfairpwllgwyngyllgogerychwyrndrobwllllantysiliogogogochensis
GGCTGGAGGAGGGGAGGGGACGTTCCGGACAGCGGAGGTGACGGCGGGGCTTTTGTGGGACTCGCGTGACAACGAGCCCGCGCCCGTGCGCGGCATGTTCCACGAGCTGGCGGCACGCGGCGCGGTGGGGGCGACGGGCAGCTCGTTCAGCTACTGGGGCTCCACGGCGAACCTGCGCTTCTACCACCCCCTGGGACATGAGCGATTGGTGGCCGCGTTGCGCCTGATGGCCGACGTGCTTGGAGGGGATGTGCCCTTCTTCCTGCTCAGCGGCTTTGGCGGAGTGGAGTGGCGCGATGGCTGGGGCGGCGTGGGCGGCCTGTTCACCGCGCGAGGGCTGCTGAAGAACCGCCTGCAGGGCGAGGTGAAGACGGTGGGCAACGGCGAGCTGCGCTGGCGCTTCCTCGACGTGCGGCCGTGGGAGCAGCCGCTGGAGTTCACGCTGGTGGCCTTCTTCGATGCGGGACAGGTGTGGACGGACCTTCGCTTTCGGGACAAGGGGTTGTTCCGGTACGCGGGAGGTGGGGGCCTGCGAGTGGCCTGGGACAACACCTTCATCGTCCGAGCGGACTACGGCGTGAGTCCTCGGGATGGCACGTCCGCCTTCTATCTCGACTTCAACCACATGTTTTGAGTGGCCGATGTCATCCGGTGGCATTGACGCCCGCGGAGGGTGCCAGCTAGCG
Organism: Myxococcus llanfairpwllgwyngyllgogerychwyrndrobwllllantysiliogogogochensis; assembly: GCF_006636215.1. Lineage (GTDB taxonomy): Bacteria > Myxococcota > Myxococcia > Myxococcales > Myxococcaceae > Myxococcus > Myxococcus llanfairpwllgwyngyllgogerychwyrndrobwllllantysiliogogogochensis. Next base: position 687 of record NZ_VIFM01000078.1, read on the forward strand.
TGACGCCACGATGATGCTCTTGAACGCGAGCTTCCTGACGACCGCCACCGGCCGCTGTTGCCGTGGCGCGTGTTGTTAGTCGAGCTGCTTCGAGCGTCCTTCGTTCCACCGGTTCATTTCCGCTGAGTCCCGGGCCTAGCGCCTCGGACTCGTTGCTCCGGTGGTGTTCCGCGCCCCTGCGATGAGGCCCTGAACTCGTCGTGCGTGCGTGGCCTTGCGTCCCTCCGCCGGAGTCTTGCGCATGCCCATCACCCGCTTCGCGCCGCATGACGATTTCCTGCGTGTCTACTTCGCTGGGGATGGTGTTCCCCGGCACGCGGACTTCCACTGGTTCTGGCTGCGGCACAACTCGGAGCTGGACCGTCATCCGCTCACGCGCGAGCGCATCGTCTGTTCCTCGGAGCTGCCGCTGGAGCTGCGGCCTCGCGGGGTGCGGGTCTCGGCGGATGCCTCTGGCCTCGATGTCGACTGGGGGGACCGCGCCGATGGGCAGGTGAGTCGGTACGCGGCGGACTGGTTGCTTGCGAATGCCTATGCGGCAGACCGCGTCGCCGTGCCTCCGCCGCCCTCGGACAGTGTGTTGCTCACGGTGGAGGCTTCCCAGGTGCGCGAGCCGCTCGTGCCGTTCGCCTTGAAGCGACTCCAGGAGTCCGGGGCGGTCATCGTGCGGGGCTTCGAGGCGGACACGGAGGCGCTCATCGACCTCTTCGGTGGTGCAGGGCTCTCTGTCATCGAGACGCACTTCGGCCGCATCGAGGATTTGCGCACCGACAACACGACGAATCGGAACACGGACCAGCTTGGCTATACGGACAGCGCGGTGCAGTTGCACACGGACCAACCCTTCCTGGACCGACCGCCGCGCTACCAACTCCTGCATTGCCAGCGGCCCGCCGAGACGGGTGGGGAGAACAGCGTCGTGGATGGGCTCGCGGCGGCACGCTACCTGGCGGACCAGGACGCCGCTGCCTTCGAGCTTCTGCGCACGGTGCAGGTGACGTTCCATCGCAAGCAGGCGGCGTTCGAGCGGGTGCTGGTGTCACCCGTGTTCGACTTCGATGCGCCTGAGGGCTTTCGCATCCGGTACAGCTACTTCACGCTCGCGCCGCACCGGGTGCCGTTCGCCCGGATGGAGGCGTGGTACCGCGCCTACAACCGCTTCGCGACCCTGGTCAGGGACGAGCGCCACCAGTTCCGCTTCCGACTCGGGGCGGGTGACTTCCTCCTCTATGACAACTGGCGAATGCTTCACGCTCGCACCTCGTTCACGGGTGCCCGCTGGGTTCGCGGTGTGTACTTCGATGCGCGTTGAACCCCGGAGAACACCATGCCCGCTTCGCCTCGACTGGCCCCCCACGGAGTGAGTCACCAGGAAGTCCTCGACCAGATGCGCGAGCTGCGCGCCGATGATGCGCGCTGGAAGGAAGGGAAGACGTGGAGTCTCGTCTACCACGCGGGGGATGACATCCGCCGGCTGCTCGCGGACGCCTACACGGAGTTCATGTCCGAGAATGGCCTCAGTCCGTTGGCGTTCCCCAGCCTCGCGCGTTTCGAGTCAGAGGTGATGGCTACGGGCGCGGAGTTGTTTCACGGAGACACCGCCGCGGGGACGCTGACGTCGGGAGGAACGGAGTCCATCCTGATGGCGGTGAAGACGGCCCGGGATTTCGCTCGGGAGGAGCGGGGAATCATGGCGCCGGAGATGGTGCTGCCCGCGTCCGTGCATCCGGCCTTTCAGAAGGCCGCGCACTACTTTGGGGTGAAGCCCGTCAATGTGCCGCTGGGGCCGGACTTTCGCGCGGACGTGGCGGCGACTCGGGCCGCGTTGACGGCGAACACGGTGCTCGTGGTCGGCTCCGCGCCGGCCTATCCCCACGGACTGGTGGACCCGATTGTCGAACTGGCGGCGCTCGCACGGGAGCACGGTGTCCTCTTTCACGTGGATGCGTGTCTCGGGGGCTTCCTGTTGCCGTTCGCGCGGAAGCTGGGGCACGACGTGCCCGAATTCGACTTCGCGGTGCCTGGCGTTACGAGCCTGTCGGCGGACCTGCACAAGTATGGTTATGCGGCGAAGGGGGCGTCGCTCGTGCTGTACCGCACGCCGGAGCTGCGTCGGTATCAGTTCTTCACGTACGCGGACTGGTGTGGCGGCATCTATGCGTCGCCGTCGATGGCGGGGACCCGGCCGGGAGGCGCCATCGCGGCGGCCTGGGCAGTCCTGAAGTATCTGGGGGAGGAGGGATATCTGCGGCTCGCTGGGACGGTGCTCGATACGGCGAGGGCGTTGCGCGAGGGAGTCACTGCCATTCCAGGCTTGAAGCTGGTGGGCGAGCCCCGGCTAAGTGTCTTTGCCTTCGCGTCTGACACGTTGGATGTGTATGCGATGGAGGCGCGAGGGTGGAAGTTGGACCGGCAGATGGGGCCGCCAGCGCTGCACCTGATGGTGACGCCCGCGCACGAAAAGGTGGTGGAGCCGTTCCTCGCGGACTTGAGAGAGTGTTCCGCGAGTCTGGAGCGCGGAGAGCCTGCGCCCGAGGGAAGCGCCGCCATGTACGGAATGCTGGGCGCAATCCCAGACCGGCGCGAGGCCGCGGACTTCATCCGCCAGTTCATGGACTCCATCTACGGATGAGCGCGCTCATCCCGATTCGCGCGGTGCCCTCATCCTGGTTCGGGCTCGTGGGGACTCTCCGATGAGCGCGCTCATCCAGCGTCGCACGCTGGCCTCATCCTGGTTCGGGCTCGTGGGTGCCCTCCGATGAGCGCGCTCATCCAGGTCCTTGTGGTGGTGGGGCTTCCCGGGCTCGTGCTGCTGGGGACACGAGTCTTCAAGCCCGTGGCATGGGTAGGGCCCGTGGTGATGTGTTACGCGGCGGGCATCCTCCTGGGGAACGCACCGGGGTTGTCGCTCCAGACGGGCGTGAGCCTCTCGGTGAGCGAGGCGGCGGTGCCGCTGGCGATTCCCCTCCTGTTGTTCTCCACGGATGTGCCGCGCTGGACGAGGCTGGCCCGCACGACGTTGCTGTCTTTCGCCCTCGCCTGTGTGTCCGCCCTCGTGAGTGCCACCGTGGTGGGACTCGCCTTCTCGGGGCGGATGGACGAGTGGTGGAAGATGGCCGGCATGTTGGTGGGTGTGTACGTCGGCGGTACCGCCAACATGAACGCAGTGGGCGTGGCGCTCCAGGTGCGCGAGGAGACTTTCGTGCTCCTCAACACGGCGGACATTGTCGCGGGTGCTGCCTACCTGCTCGTGCTGATGACGGTCGCACAGCGCATCGCGCTGGCGTTCCTTCCTCCGTTCCCGAATCCGACGGGCTGGGATGGTTCAACCGCAGAGGAGGGGACGCGACAGGATGGCTTCTCCTGGCGGTTCGCACGAGGTCTGGCCCTGTCGCTGCTGCTGGCTGTCGCCATCTGCGGTGTGTCCGCTGGAGTGAGCCTGGGGCTCGCGGGTCGACTGGAGGCCACGGTGGTGCTGTTGCTCATCACCACACTGTCGCTGGCGGCGTCCTTCATCCCGGCCGTCCGCTCCCTTCCTGGGAGCTACGCGCTGGGGGACTACGCACTGCTCGTCTTCTGCGTGGCGGTTGGGACGTTGGCGGATGCGAGTCAATTGGGGAGCGCGGGACTGTCTGTCTTCGTCTTCTGCGCCAGCGTGATGGTGCTGGCCATCGTCCTGCATTTCGGTCTGGCGGCGCTGTTCCGCATCGATGCCGACACGGTGCTGATTACCTCCACGGCCACCATTTTCGGCCCGGCCTTCATCGCCCCCGTGGCCCGAGCGCTGCGCAATCGCGAGCTGATGGTCTCCGGCATCACCACGGGGCTGATGGGCTTTGCGCTGGGGACATACCTGGGGCTCGCCCTGTCCTGGCTCCTGCGGCCTTGACTCAAAGAGAAGTCCCCGTTCTCCAGTTTCAAGAGCGCTCCATGCTAACTGTTCGTCCTGTCTGCAGTGCTGTGCGTCTCGCTTGAGGAGGAGAGGTGCTCCTTCGCTGCGACGGGGTGTACGCGACGCAGTTTAGGCTGGCAGGGCACATGACTTTGTCACGCACTGGAGGACCTTCCCCCTGTGTCAGGGAAGAAGTCGCCTCGGCTGACCTGCTGAGCTAACCACCCGAAGGGGGCGAGTGCAGGCGGTTGCAGTGCCGTACTCAGACGCATTCAAGGCGCAGATGGTGAAGCGGATGATGGGTCGAGCGCGGTGAGTACACCACGCCCGCGCAACACTCAATGACGAAGACGAGCTGCCCCGACTCATCCGACATCTACCTTGACACTCACCGCGCTCGAAGGGCATGAGCGTAGATCCCACGCTCGCCCCATGAGTGAACCGGAAGCACGCTTCCGGGGCTCCTCCACATTCAGATACTTCATCTATGTTTCGAAACGATGCACGAGGTCTTCGCCGCCTGGGCTGCCTATCCAGGGCTCTCTTTCTTGGATGGGGTCTGCTGATTGCTTTGGTGGCGCTCTTCACCCCGCAGGCAGCCTGGGCAGCCTGTGTGGATGGCCAGCAGGAGTCATGCTCGGACAACGGGTGTCTCGGCACGAGGATCTGTCAGGGGACCGCCTGGGGGGATTGTGAGTTCAATGGCGCCTCGACGAACTCGTGCTCCGTCTGCGGCCGCTCCGGGAATCAGCTCTGCACGACTGGGGCTTCTCTGGAGGGCGGAGGCAGCCCCATCGCTGGCTCCTGTTCCGCGAGGGGCGCGGAGCGCTGCAACAACTGCGATGACGACGGGGATGGATTGGTCGACGAGAATGCCTCCAACGACGGGCCGATGGTGAATGGCCCCTGTCAGAGCGGCAGCGGGTGCCCGGGAACGAGCACGTGCACGAACGGCGCACTCCAGTGCGTCCACCAGGTCGGTGCCCGGGTGTCTTGCGGCAGCGCCACGGACGTGGTGTGCGCCAACGCAACGGCGGCATGCAAGGCCGATGGCACCCTGGCGGCATGCCAGTCTCCCGTGGTGGGGCCAGAGACCTGCAATGGTTGTGACGACGACCGCGATGGTGTCGTGGACAACGCGCCAGGGTCGTCCGCGCCGCTCCAGCGGGAATGTGAGAGCACCGCGGGCATGTGCCCGGGCTCGCAACAGGCCTGCATGAAGGAGACAGTGAACGGGTACACCACCCGTTACTGGAGCGCCTGTACTTCACTCGCGGAGAGCTGCAACGGCCTGGACGATGACTGCGATGGCAGCATCGACGAGGGCAACATCTGCCGGGTGGCCGAGCAGGTCTGCTCCTGTCAGCCCAGGACCTGCGCCCAGCAGGGCAAGAACTGCGGAGTCATCGAGGACGGGTGCGGTTGGCCGATGGACTGTGGAACGTGTGGATCAGGTGCCGTGTGTGGTGGCGGGGGGACCCCGAATGTCTGCGCCGGTATCTGCACGCCTCTGCCCCAGGCCCAGGCCTGCCAGGGCAAATGCGGAACCGTGTCGAATGGCTGCACGGGCTTCTACGCGTGTGGTGGCTGCAACGCCCCGCAGACTTGTGGCGGTGGGGGGGCTCCGAACGTTTGTGGATGTACGCCCTCGCCCTATGCCACGGCTTGCGCGGGAAAGAACTGTGGGTCGGTTCCCGACCTCTGTGGTGGCACTTATGTCTGTGGCTCCACGGGAGCTTGTACCTCCCCGCAGACCTGCGGTGGCGGTGGCTCTCCGAACGTGTGTGGTTGCACCATCATCCCGAGCGCGACGGCGTGCGCGGGGAAGAACTGTGGATCGGTCAGCAACGGCTGCGGTGGGTCCTATGTCTGCGGGAGCTGCTCGGGGGTGAACTCCTGTGGCGGCGGTGGCACCGCGAACGTCTGTGGCTGCACGCCGATGAGCGTCGCGGAGGCCTGCGAAGAGCAGGAGTGCGGGGCTGCCACCAACGGGTGTGGGGCCAACGTGAGCTGTGGGACTTGTTTCCCCGGGACGACCTGTAAGGGAGGCATCTGCCAAGGCAATCCCGATGGCGTGTCCGACGAGCCCGTCTCTCGCTGACCGAGCAGGTGTGGACAGCGAGGCGGCCAGACACCGTGGGTGAGGCTCGTGATGACGCGAACGGAGGGCGGAGCAGGTCCTCCCTCCTCGCGCCACGGGTTCTTGTGTGGTTTTGACGCGAAGTCCCCGATGTGGATGAGGCGGGTATGTCTTCAGTAATGAGTGTACGCGGGGAACGTGGGATTGGAATGAAGCGGATATTCTCGGTCTTGATGGTGCTCGTTTATGGCTCGCAGGTGGCGATCTCCTGTAGTTCGCCCCTCGCCGTGGATGAGCTGGCTTCGGAGGCGGCGGCCACCGCCGTGGCACGTCAGGCATCTCGCGCGGTGCTGACTCTGCCTGCGGATACGCTGCTGCCAACGGAAACGTTGGAGGGCACCGCGGCGGGGCACACGCCCGGCAAGCTCGACGTCGGCGTGGATGGCGCGGCGAACTATTCCATCCCACTCTGGAGTCCGGTGGGGCGGGGCGGTGTCGAGCCGTCCTTGTCCCTCCAGTACAGGAGCAGCCAGAGCAATGGCCTGGTCGGAGTGGGCTGGGGACTGAGTGGGCTGTCGCAGATCAGCCGGTGCGGCAAGAGCCTTGCCCAGGACCAGACCCTGGCCCCCATCCGCTTCGATGACACGGACCGTTTCTGTCTGGACGGACAGCGGCTCGTGCAGGTCGGCGCGGGGACGGGTTGGACGGAGTACCGCACGGAGGTGGACTCCTTCTCGAAGATCATCGCCCACCAGCCGGACGCCCTGGGACCGACCTGGTTCGAGGTGTGGGGACAGAATGGTCGAATCATGTCGTACGGCACGATGCCGGTGACGACCCACTCGCGTATCGAGGGGCGGCGCCTCGTCGTGGAGCCGCTCGGGACGACGAACCCCCAGCAGAACAACAACTACGAAGGCAGGGGAAGGCTCGCGTGGAGCCTCTCGGAGGTGGCCGACCGCTCGGGCAATCGGATGGTTGTCTATTATGGGTACTCCGAGGACGCCGCAGACGGATATGCCTATGAGCAGTGGCCCTCGCAGATCCGGTATACCTTCGGCCCGGAGGGCTCGGCGCTCGCCGACGCGCAGCGCTCCGTCAGTTTCTCGTATGAGACGAGGACCGACACGAGCTTCAGCTTCGTCTCCGGATTCAAGCTCAAGACCACACGGAGACTCTCGCGCGTGGAGATGAGAGGGCCTCCGTCAGGGTTATTGCGGAGCTACAACCTTCGATATCGCAACGACAGCATCTCCTCGCGCAGCCTCTTGCGCGAAATCCAAGAGTGCGACGGCCTCGAGGTCTGCGCGCACCCCACTGTCTTCACGTGGGAACTCGGGAACCTGGTGTTCAAGCGTCGCGAGCAGGCGATGGCGGATGGCGTCACCCCTGGAAGCCTGCGCACCCTGGATGTGAACGGCGACGGTCTGGATGACCTGCTTTACATGGCCTACACTGATTCGAGGTGGTACTTCCGGTTGAGCCGTGCCACTCCCGCCCAGGATCCGACGCAGGCTCCCTTCTCCGAGCCCATCGCCGCTGGGCTCCCGAGCGCCGGCCTCAATGATCCCACCGCGCCGGGGGTCTTCGAGGTGGGGGATTTCAATCGGGATGGTCGCTCGGACATCGTCTTGCTGCGCTTCAAGGAATTCATCCCCGGGGCTCCCCTGCCGGACGGGGGGCATTTCCCGCACCGGATAGACTATACGGTTCAAGCCTACCTCTCGACCGGTACGTCCTTTGTCGCGGCGGGCGAGGAGCAGAGCCTCGCTAAATACGAGCCCTTCGCCGTCATCTCGATGAAGCTCGCGGACCTGGACGGAGACATCGCGCCGGAGATCATCTTCTCCTGGGGCGCGGACGGCCACTGGGGATACCTCAAGTTCGATGGCACGACGATGTCCTCGTGGACCGCCCTGCCGCAGGCCTCTGGCCGCCGAGCCATCCTGTCGGGTGATATCGACGGTGATGGGACGGTCGAGCTGTTGGCCCGCCCGGGGCCGGAGGACAACGCGGGCGTCTGGCATCATGGTTATGGATTGACGCCGGAGGGGCAGCAGAAGAACTTCAACATCGGTCAGCTCGCCAGCGAATACCTGGGACGGGTGGAGTGGTTCGCGGACCTGAACGGTGATGGGCTGCCGGACCACCTCCTGAGTGGCGATTCGGGCGGAAACGTCATCGTCGCGCTCAACACGGGAAGGGGATATCTGGAAGCGGGGCTCCGGGTCCTCCCCTCCGACTTCGCGTTCCCTTCGTCAGTCGATTTCCTCGGCTATCGCAGGGACGCGGGAGTTCGCGTCGTCGACTTCGATGGAGACGGCCATCAGGACTTCCTCCTGGCGCGGGGAAACGCTTCATCGAACTTGACCATGTCCATGCTCTTGACCCGTGGGACCTTCTTCGAGGGGCGGGTTCCGAGAGATGAGACGGGGGCGACGCTCCCGGTGACGGCCAACAACCAGTTGATGGATGCCAATGGCGATGGCCAGGCGGATGTCATTGGCGCCGGAACCTCTGGCGGGCTCAGTCTCTTCCAGCGTGTTTCCATCAGGGCGGATTTGATGACCCACGTCCAGGACGGACTGGGCTTCCAGTCGAGCGTTCGCTACGCGCCGCTGTCGGATGGTCGGGTGTACTCGAGCGTGACGGGGGCTGGCCCCTGTTCCTATCCGGTTCTCTGTGTGAAGGGCGGCGGCTGGGTCGTCTCCCGGGTGGTTTCGGGCGCGTCGCCATGGGATAGCGGCGCGCAGTTCGACTTCCTCTATGCGGGGGGGCGCCGGGATGTCCGAGGGCGCGGCTGGCTGGGCTTCAGTCAGCGGGTGGTGAAGAACGCCGTGACAGGTACGACGACCACCACCACGTTCGACAATGCGACACAGGTCCAGTCGTTCTATCCGAACGCGCGGCTCCCTGTCGTGGAGACGCTCGAAGCGCCCATGGGCGCCGGGAAGGTGTTGACGGCGGAGCGGCGCACGACTCGCTCGTACACGGTGAGAGCGGGCTCGGCGGGAGGGGAGATCCTCGCCCTCTCCGAGTCCATGGTGCTGGATAGGGAGTGGGAGACACCGCCCGCGATCGCTGGTGCCATCCTCCGTCAGAACCAGTCGACGACAGGCTTCGACACGCTTCATGGGAACAAGCTCTGGGTCGAGGCGGTCTCCGGAGACGGGGAGACGTCCATCTGGGGGGCGACCTACGACGACGACGAGACCCAATGGCTGCTGGGGCGCGTCGACCGTGTGACGCAGACCTCCGCGATACCGGCGGGCGGGTTCGTCACTCGCACCACCGACTATGACTACCAGAGCGGCACGAAGCTCCTGCTCCGGGAGACGGTGGAGCCGACGGTCTCGGGCACTGAAGCAGAGGATGTCCGCCTGGTTACCACATATCAGCGGCTGGCGAGCGGCGTGGTCGAGAAGGTCGAGCAGTCGGATGTCCTGGGCCGGGTCAGCTCGACCACCCTTCGTTACGACGCGGAGGAGGTGTTCCCAGTGACGGCGCTCAATCATCTGGGGCACCGGACGGACTACGCCTTCCACCCTGGCTTGGGAATCGTCGCGCTCGAGCAGGATGCGAACGGATTGCTGCGTCAGCGGAAGTACGACGGCTTCGGGCGGCTGCGAAGCGAGAGCGCGGCCGGCGACGACGGCTGGTTGTTCAGCTATGGGCGGGACGAGCTGGGGCGGTCGACGTTGTCTGCTCAGTCGATGGGCGGGGAGGAGTTGTTCATCCTCCGCGACGTGGCGGGACGGGAGATCTTCAAGCGAGTCCGCAACTTCGATGACTCCTACAGCGCCGTCGGCGTGAGCTACGACGGGCTCGGCAGGCCGAAGACGGCCACGGTGCCCTATTCGGTGGACGCGGCGGTCGCCCCAGCCGTTCGCTCCTTCGAGTACGACAGCCTGGGGCGGCTGCAGAAGGTCACCCAGCCGGACGGCTCGACCATCGAGCATACCTACCAGAACCTCCAGCATTGGACGAAGGACGAGAACGGCCACATCCGGTACACCGTGGAGGACCAGTCCGGACGTGTGGTGCGGAGCGTGGACGTCCTCACGCCTGGCAACGAGTTGCTCACGCGCTACGAGTATGGGGCGTTCAGCACGCTCTCCGCCGTGGTCGATGCACACCAGAATCGCGTGTCCATGCAGTATGACCGGCTCGGACGGCCGACGAGCCTCGACGACCCGGACCAGGGGCACACCGTCACTCGATACAACGCCTTCGGGGAGGTCCGCGAGCAGGTCGATGCGGCGGGGCTCAGCACGCGCTACGAGCACGACGCGTTGGGACGCGTCATCTCGGAGATTCGAGCGGACGGGACGAGCACGTTCAGTTGGGACACTGCGGTCGACGCGAACGGCATCGCCAACGCGCTGGGACTGCTGGGCAATGTGACCAACGGACGCGACCCCCAGACGACCCAGGATGATGTCTCCTCCGCGTTCGTCTATGACGGCTACTCCCGCGTCCGGCGGGAGTTCAGCCAGGTCGAAGGACAGCTCTTCGACCTGGAGAGGACCTATGACTTCATCGGGCGCCTCGACACGGTGACCTACCCGGCGGTGGGGACTTCGCCGCGGATGAAGGTGCGTTATGGCTATGCGCCGGCGAACACCTTGCGCAATGTCGAGCAGGTGTCGCCGGTCTCGAAGACGTTGTGGACGGTCACCGGACGGGATGTGTCGGGTCGTGTCTCCTCCGAGCAGTTCGGAAACGGGGTGACGACGACGCGCCGGCGCGACGCCGAGGGCCACCTCCGATTCCTGGAGAGCCTGGGGCCTCAGGGCGCCGTACAGAGGTTCGCCTATGGCTACGAGCTGAACGGGAACCTCCGCCATCGGGATGACCTGTTGGCGAAGGTGGGGGAGGAGTTCAGCTACGACTCGCTGGAGCGGCTCACTGATTGGGTCGTGACGCTCAACTGCAAGAGCGCGCGGACGCGCTACGAATACGATGCGATTGGCAACCTGACCCGTCGCCGTACGACGATTGGGGAGGGGGCGGGTGCTATTGTCACGGACGTGCAGTCGTCCTTCGCCGGGGCGGCACCTCACGCGGTGAAGACGGTCGGAGCCTCGACGTATGGCTATGACGTCAAGGGCAACCGACGTTCGTCGTTCGACGCCGCCACCGGGGTGAGCACGAGCATCGACTATACGTCGTTCAATCTACCTACGAGCATCACCCGGGGAACGGGGACGTCGACCTTCGTGTATGACACGGCGAATGGGCGTGTCGCGAAGAAGCACTCGAATGGCGACTCCACGTATTATGTCTCGAACCTCTACGAGAAGCGGACCGTCTCGGGTGCGGTGGCTCATGCCTTCAAGATCTACGCGGAGGGGCGCGCGGTCGCTCAGGCGAACTGGACTGGGAATGGAGCCGGTGGCTTGGCGACCGAGTTGGTCTACCTGCACGACGACCATCTCGGGACGGTAGAGAGCATCACGGACTCGACGGGAACGGTCGTGGAGCGGCGCAAGTATGAGCCGTTCGGGGAGGCGCGCAGCCCGCTGAACCCCGCGGTGGCCAAGGCGCCTTCCGTCGGCGGTCCAGGGGTCCGGCTTGGGTTCACCGAGCACGAGGAGGACGCCGAGACGAACCTCGTCAACATGCGAGGGCGTCTCTATGACCCCAAGACAGCGAGCTTCGTGTCTCCGGACCCATACATCCAAGCTCCCATCCTGGGGCAGTCCTACAACCGTTACAGCTATGTCTTCAACAGCCCGCTCAACTTCGTCGACCCGTCTGGCTTCAGCGGCATCTCGCTGGTCTCCCAGGGGGACGGAGTGGCGTACTGGGATGGGGTGAGCCCGAGCGCGTGGGGAGGCGAAACCATGGATATCATAGGGCCGGGTCAGTCCGGAGGTTGGGCGAGCTTTACCGGGAGCATGATCGGAAGCATCGCCTCGGAAATCTCCTCGAGCATCTCCCGGAGCATCAGCGTCCAGGTAGGGATGTTCCACGCCAAGGTGGACATGGTCGGGGGGATCGCGGACGCAGTGACGGACCCGGCGTTCTTTTACAACGTGGTCACGACGGTTCGTACCACCTACGAGAAGGAAGGGCTGTCGGAGGCGGTCAATCTTTTCAATCCCATTCATCACTCCCTGACCTCCGGCTATATGGCGCGGGAGGCCTACGAGAAGGGGGATTACGAAGGGTACGGGTACCACTCCTTCAACTCTGGTTTGAGTATCGTGACCGCCGTAACGGGGGCCGCCGGGATCGCGCGGGCTGCGTCGGGTGTCGTTGCCGCAAGGGGCTTGGATGCGACGGTCAATGTTGGTGCGCTCGGTGGCAAACTTTATGGCGCAAAGAAGCTCGCCCAGTTGGAGTCATATCTGGGGAGGCGAGGCGTCACCTTGAAGGTGGGAGATGAGTTCGTGCCTCCAGGTATGGCTGGCGGCTTCAACGCGATAAAAGGAGAGCTGGTGTTGCGCAGCAATCCAACAGAGTATGTCGTTTGGCATGAATTGTCGCATTTCCGACAATCCCGAAAGCTAGGCGTGCAAGCCTACAGCGCTCAGAGTCGCGTTCAGAAGGAACAGTATGTTTTCGATGCGCTCAACAACTCCAGCCGGAGGTGGAGTTTGCTGAACGGGGACCAGCAGCAGCACGCGATCGAATACATCATGGATGTCGGGGGATTCCGATGACCGAGGCTGAAGTTCGGCGAAGCGCAGAGGCTTTTGTCGCCGCGCATGACACGAAATCCTTCAGGTTCACCCTGGCGGAGGTTCGGAAGCGTGCTTTAAAGCCTGGAGAGTGGGCCGTCGTCTTCGATGTGACGGACTCTGACGACGCGTTGATTGATGGACCAGTGGTTGTCATTGTGGATGACGAGACTGGAAGGGCTCGTTTCTCGTGATAACCGTTTCCGTCAAGTCGACCTAGACTCGCGTTGGTGGCCGGCCGTCGCAATCGAGCGGCGGCCTCCTGCCTCGTTCGCTCTCGCCCCTCAACCCGTTACCGCCACAGACTCCTGGCCGCCCTGGATGTCCGCGAGCCAGATGCACCCGCGTAGGGTGTGTCCTTCCGCGGCGCATCGTTGTTCGCACCGCGCCCTCCACCGCGCATTGCATTGCCAGGGCCCATAATAGATGGCCCAGTTCACGAACCCACCTGCCGCGCTTGGGATGGTAGGCCCCACCCATTTGGCGGAAGCCGGAGCTGCGCCACCCCGTCAGGCCGCCTCTTCCCGAATCTCCAACGCCTCCCGGACTCCCGGGAGCGCGGAGAGCAGCTCCAGCTCCGCCCTCTGGAGCACGGAGACCCGCTTGCCGGAGATGCGCTCCATCGTCAGCTCGATGCGGTGGTCCCCCGCCGCGTTGACGCGCCGGAAGATGCGGGCCCGCCGGCCCTCCGCCCGACAGGCGAGGATGTCCTTCTGGAGGCTGCGCAGGCGTCGGAACACCTTCAGCGCCATCCGCCCCTCGGGGGTGTCGAAGGTGTGGAAGTGCCGATTACGCGACAGTGGCTTGCTGGGGTCATGGAGCCTCTCCACGAGGCGCCGAACGAATGGGTCCATCGACGAGGGAGGATAACATCCGGTACCCTCCCGCTCAGCGATGCCCTGGCGAATTCGAACCCTTCCCTGGACCCTGGCGCTCCTCCTCCCGCTTGCTTGCAAGGAACCGGAGGTGGCCGCAGTCCAGAACCGTGCCCAACAGGCCCAAGCCGCCCTGGGGGAAGCCCGCGCCCAGCTCGCCAACGGGCAGCCCGGCCCCGCCCTCGTGGCCCTCAAGAAGGCCGCCACCGCCGCCCCCGACAGCGCGGAGCCCTATCTGCTGATGGCCGATGCCCACCTCATGAACAACAACATGGGCGCGGCCATCATGTCCCTCAAGCAGGCCGAGGCCCTCATCCCCGGCACCGACCCCTCCATCCAGAAGCAGCTCTCCGAGCTGTACCTGGGCAACGGCAACACCCAGGAGGCCCTCACCATCCTCTCCACCCTGCGCGACTCCGGCCTGCTCACGGAGTCGGACGTGCTCGGCCTGGCCCGGCTCCAGGCCCGCGAAGGCCAGATTGAAGCCTCCTTCGCCACGCTGGAGAGCGTCCTGCGCGACAGCCCGGACGACCCGGAGGCCAAGGCCATGGAGGCGGAAGTCCTCCTCATGAAGGGCGACGAGCTGCTCGCCGCCAACCTCATGGACAAGCTGCTCCAGCAGAACCCCGCGCACACCACCGCGCGCCTCCTGCGGGCCCGCTACTTTCTCGTCAGCGGCGTGCCGCAGATGGCCGAAGCCGACCTCCAGGCCGTCGAAGGCAAGGACGCCAACCGCGGAGACGTCGTCATGCTGCGCGCCCGCGCCCTGCTGGCCCAGGGCCGCGCGACGGACGCCGAGGCCGCCCTCAAGCCCCTGGTCGACGCCGAACCCCAGAACGCCGAGGCCCTCGCCTGGATGGCTGAGACGGTGCTCGCCCAGGGCCGCCGCGCGGATTCACTCGCCCTGGTGGACCGTGCCCTCCAGTTCCGCCCCCGCCTCGCCCGCGCCCTCTACGTGCGCGGCCGTGCCCAGGAGGAGGCCAAGGATTTGAAGGGCGCCGAGGAGAGCTACCGCTTCGCCCTCAGCGCCGAGCCCCGCTTCGCGCCCGTGCACACCCGACTGTGGCGCCTGTTCCTCCAGTCGGAGCGCAAGGTGGATGCGTACTCGTCCCTGGAGCGCCTGCTGGCGCTGGGCGAGGCCTCCCAGGAGGAGAAGGTCGCCCTGGCGAAGCTCTCCGCTCAGCTCCAGACGCAGATGGCTCGGGGCATGAAGCTCATCGACGAGGCCCTCACGCGCGAGCCCGACAACGTGGAGTACCAGGAGGTGAAGAAGGCGCTCCTGGCCGTCGCTCCCAAGCCGAAGAAGAAGTCCACCGGCCCCGTCATCATCCGTGGCGGGCGCCGCTGACCAGCAGCGGCGCGGCGGGCGCTCCGGGCAGTCCCGGCGCCTCCGCCACCACGCGCTCCAGGGCCTTGAGCCCCTTGCGCTGACCCACCGCGACGGCGATGAGGTTGTCCCGGTGGAAGTAGCGCCGCGCGACTTCGCGCACGCGCGCGGCGGACTGTGAGTCCACCAGGTCCGCCCGGTGTTCGAAGGTCTCCGGGGCGCGGAACAGCTCCGTGCCGCCGAACCACCCGGCCAGCTCCCCCGGGGAGTCCTGGGAGAACTCCAGCAGCATGCGGTGGCGGCGCTTGGCCCGAGCCAGCTCCTCCTCGCCAATCTCCTCGTCGCACAGCGCGCCCAGCACGCGGAACGACTCGGCCACCACCTGCGCGGCCTTCTCCGGCGCGCTAGCTGCCTCAATCTCGAACAGGCCCGAGTCGTGGTAGCCGTCCAGCGACGCGTGGACGGAGTACGCCAGTCCGCGCTTCTCCACGATTTCGAAGGGCAGCCGGGAGGACAGGCCGTCATCCAGCACGCGCCGGATGATTTGCAGCGCGGCGTAGTCGTCGTGCTGCTCGGGCACGGTGCGGAAGTTGAGGCGGAACTCCGTCTGCGACTCGTCGTGAGAGACGAAGTGCAGGCGGGGACCGGGCGCGGCCGTCGGCGGGGGCGCCTCCGTGCTGGCCGGGCCTCGCGGCAGGTGCGCGAAGGCGCGCTCGGTCAACTCCAGCACCTCCTCGCGGCGCACGCGGCCCGCGGCCGTGACGACCAGATTGCCGGTGACGTAGTGCTGCGCGAAGTGCTCCAGCACCTGGTTGTGCGCGAGCGCGGAGACGGACTCGCGCGTGCCCGCGATTTTCAGGGCCAGCGGGTGGTCGGGAAAGAGCAGGCGCTTGGACAGGTTGTCCAGGTCGATGTCGCGCCCCTTCTCGTCCACCTCGTCCAGCATCTCCTCCAGGATGATCTGCCGCTCCACTTCCATGTCCGTGAGACGCGGACGGGTGAGCATGTCCCCGAGGATGTCCATGCCCACGCGCATGTGCGCGGGGTGCAGCGGCGTGTAGTAGTACCCGTGGTCCCGGGTGGTGACGCCGTTGAGGTTGCCGCCCACTTCCTCCACGGCGGCGTTCATCTTCACCGTGTCCGGCCAGCCCGCACTGCCCCGGAAGAACAGGTGCTCCAGGTAGTGGCTGACGCCGTTGTTGGCGAGCGTCTCGTGGCGGCTGCCCGTGCGGACGTAGATGGCGAGCAGGGCGGTGTGGAGGTGGGGCGTCTCGACGGTGACGACGCGCAGCCCGGAGGGCAGCACGTCCCGATACGATGTGAAGCTCATGCGCGTGGAAGCCTTAACACGAAGGCCGTGCCCTGGCCGGGAATACTCTGGCAGGAGAGCGAGCCCCCGTGGGCCTGGAGGATCTGCTGACTCACCGCGAGCCCCAGCCCCGTGCCCCCCTCCTTGGTGGTGAAGAACGGCTCGAAGAGGTGACGGCGCACCTCCTCCGTCATCCCCTGACCTGTATCCCGCACCGTCACCTCCACGTCCTGCTCCAGGGGGCGGGTGGCGATGGTGAGCTGCCCTCCGTAGGGCATCGCCTCGCGGCTGTTGCGCAGGAGATTGAGGAAGACCTGGCGCAACTGCCCTTCGTCGGCGAGCACGGGGGGCGTCGTCGGGGAGAACTCGCGCACCACCTCCACGCCCGCGCGCATCAGCTCCTCGCGGGAGAAGTCCAGTACGCCGTCCAGCACCGCCGTCACGTCGCGTGGGTCCAGGTCCGGCCGCTGGGGCCGCGCCATGCGCAGGTAGTGCTCGGTGACGTCCGCCAGCCGGTCCACCTCGCGGGTGACGGCGGAGAGCAAGTCCTTCACCTCGTTGGCCTCGTCGGGCGCGGGGAACGTCGCGCGCTCCACCGCGTCCCCGAGCAGCTCCACGTTGAGTCCGATGGACGACAGGGGATTGCGCACCTCGTGAACAATCTGCGCGGAGATGCGGCCCACGGCGGCGAGCTGTTCGGCGCGCATCAGCGCCTCCGCCTGCGCCTTGATTTGCGCCTCGCGGGCCTGGAGCGAGCGGGCCATCTGGTCGAACGCTCGCGCGAGCACCGCCACCTCGTCGTGCCCGCGCACGCCCAGTTGCGCGCTGTAGTCACCCTTGCCGATGCGGGACACGCCCTCGATGAGCGTGCGCACCGGGCGCAGCGTGCGCGCCGACCACGCGGTGGCGCCCAGACCCAGGAGGATGGCCGCGACGGAGAGGCTGATGATGGCGAGGCCCGTCTGGCGCTCGCGCTCCTCCGCGCCGTCCACGCGCTCGCGGATGCGGTTGGACAGGGATAGCCGGAGCAGCCGCAGCTCACGGCCGATGGCGTCCTCCATGGTGAGCACGTCGGCGGTGGCGCGGTCCACCTGGGCCTTGTCCGGCGCCTGCGTGGAGAACGCGTCGAACACGCTCTCCGCGGCGCGGCCATATTCGCGGTAGCGCGAGTCCAGCTCGAGGAGGCGCGCCTCCAACTCCTCGATGAAGGGCACCTCGCTCGCCGGGGCCATGTCCCGAAGCTGGGTGGCCCGCTCGCGCGTGGTGGCCAGCCGCTGGGAGATGAAGGCCGTGGGCACGTAGACGCGGGCCAGGCGGATGATGGCGCGCCGTATCTCCGCGCTGTCCTCCTCCAGCATGCGCGCGGTGTGCCGCTGCTGGTTGGCGTGGTTCATCTCCATCTCCGCCGCGTCCTGGGAGAGCTGGAGATAGCCCTGGCTCAGCAGCCGGATTTCCAGCCGGTTGCGGTGCAGCTCCGCGACGCTGAAGAGGGACACCAGGCCGAAGGTGACGAGCACCACCGCGTAGCCCAGGAAGATGCGGGTGGCGAGGGAGAGCTTCATGCGCGCGAGGACCGTGCAGCGGCCGGAGCACCATCGCTACGCGGCCCGCGCCCGGGGTGCAAGCAACGCTGTCCTCCCGCCAGCCCCCCGGCGGGGCGACCGGCCGTCCTGGCCTCCTGACTCATGGCCCCAGAGGATAGCCCGGGGGACCGCGTCCCGCCCGGGGACATTCGTGCAAGTGGATTGCAATCGGCGTGGAGGCTCCCGCGTAGGGAGACGGGTGGTGAACCCCCTCGCTCGTCCACCAAGGAATCACGCCATGTCCCCCTCGGCCCGTGCCCCGCTGGGCGCCCTGCTGGCGCTGCTCGCGTTGCCCTCATACGTCCTGGGCGCGGAGCCCGCGAAGGACTCCGTCGAGCCCGCGAAGGTCGAGGCCCCCGCTGACGCCGCGACGAAGCTCCTGGGCATCTGGGCCGGAGAGCCTGTCTTCGGGCCCGAGATCCAGGGTGAGCTGACGGTGTTCCGCGAAGGGGACACGTGGCGCGCGCGCATCGCTGGGTACGAGGCACCGGGGCGCCTGGAGAAGAACGCGCTGACGGTGACGATGCCGGGAGGGCTGGGGACGTTCCGGGGCGTGGTGGGCATCGACGGCAAGCTCATCCGGGGCCACTGGGTGCAGCCGCGCGTCGTGGTGGGCGGCGTTCAGTACGCCACGCCCGTGGAGCTGCGCGCGCTCCAGAAGGGCGTGTGGCGGGGCCAGGTGACGCCGTGGGCGGACCGCTTCACGCTGTACCTCGTCGTGTACGCGCGGCCGGACGGCACCATCGCCGCGTACCTGAGAGATCCGGAGAAGGGCTTCGGCAAGCAGTTCGCGTTCAACGTCTCCATGCAGGGCAACGCGGTGAAGCTGGTGGA
This sequence comes from Myxococcus llanfairpwllgwyngyllgogerychwyrndrobwllllantysiliogogogochensis, assembly GCF_006636215.1. Taxonomy (GTDB): domain Bacteria; phylum Myxococcota; class Myxococcia; order Myxococcales; family Myxococcaceae; genus Myxococcus; species Myxococcus llanfairpwllgwyngyllgogerychwyrndrobwllllantysiliogogogochensis. The sequence goes on from NZ_VIFM01000078.1 coordinate 19,273, forward strand.
CCCGCGCGGTCCGACGATGTTCGAGGGCACCTTCGACCCGCGCTTCGGTCGGCTGACGGTGCCCATCCTCTTCCTGGGCCCCATCAACTTCACGAAGAAGGAGCGCGACCAGGCCGTGGGCCTCTACCCGCGCACGCCCGCGTCCGGGCCCTATGCCTACCGCCAACCTGTCGCGGAGCAGGATGGCTGGGCGACGGCGTCGCTCTCCGACGTGGGCATGGACCCCGCGCCCATCCATGCGCTGGTGCAGCGCATCCTCGACACCGAGCCGGGCCCGTCGGCGGGGCCGCTCATCCAGGGCGTGCTCATCGCTCGCAAGGGCAAGCTCGTCGTCGAGGAGTACTTCCACGGGTTCGACAAGGAGCGCCTGCATGACCTGCGCTCCGCGTCCAAGACGCTGGCCCCGGTGTTGGTGGGCACGGCGATGGAGCAGGGTGCGAAGCTTTCACCCGAGACGCCCGTCTACTCGCTGTTCCCCTCGTACAAGAGCGCCGCGCCCGCGGACCCGCGCAAGGCCCAGCTCACGCTGGAGCACCTGATGACGATGACGTCGGGACTGGACTGCGACGAGAATAACGACGAGTCCCCTGGCAACGAGAACGCCCTCCAGGATCAGGAGGGGGACTGGTACACATACACGCTCGACCTGCCCATGGGCCGGGCGCCCGGAGAGCCGCAGGCGGTGTACTGCTCGGCGGGGATGAACCTGGTGGGCGGCATGGTGCGCAACGCGACGGGCACGTGGCTGCCCGAGCACTTCGCGCGCACCGTGGCCGAGCCCCTCCAGTTCCGCCGCTACGCGATGAACCTGATGCCGGATGGAGAGGCGTACCTGGGCGGCGGCCTCTACGCGCGTCCCCGTGACGCGCTGAAGCTGGGGCAGCTCTACCTGGCGGGCGGCGTGTGGAACGGCAGGCGCGTGGTCAGCAAGCGCTGGGTCGAGCGCTCCATCACCCGCCACTCCGTGATGAGCCCGGACCGGACCTACGGGTACGCGTGGTGGCGTCACGAGCTGCGCGTGGGCGAGCGCGTCTACGCGGAATATGAAGCAGGCGGCAACGGCGGGCAGTACGTCATGGTCATCCCCGAACTGGAGCTGACGGTGATGTTCACCGGCGGCAACTACGGCCAGTTCAACCTCTGGAAGACCTTCCGGGAGGAGCTGCTGCCCCGCTACATCCTCGCGGCGGTGCGCCGGTAGGCAGGGGTGGGAGCCCGGCCCGTGTCTTGGCTCGACGCCCGGACACAAACGTGGGTAGAAGGCCGGTCCAATGGAGCCCGTCTCGACGAAGAAAGCCTCGCTGGTGACCGAGATCTCGAAGGAGTTCACCTTCGAGGCCGCGCACCGCCTTCCCAACGTCCCCCCTGGCCACAAGTGCTCGCGCGTCCACGGGCACAGCTACCGCATCGAAATCACCGTGCGGGGGCCGGTGGACCCGCACTTCGGCTGGATTGTCGACTTCGCGGAGCTCAACGCCGCGTGGCAGCCGCTGCACGCGCTGCTGGACCACCGGCTGCTCAACGACGTGCCCGGCCTGGAGAACCCCACCAGCGAGCTGCTGGCCGCGTGGGTGTTCGAGCGGCTGAGCTTCGCCACCGCGCGCGTGGTGAAGCTGCGCGTGTCGGAGACGTGCACCTCGCAGTGCACCGTCTATCCGGCCGAGGGCTAAAGCCCTCAGGTCTCCACCTGGCCCAGGTTGGCGTGGAGCACCGCGCCATTCACCGTGGGCGTGGTGGCGCAGAAGTAGAGGACGTGGGCGATCTCCTCCGGGGTGATGAGGCGCCCGAAGGTCGACTTGGCGGCGATGGTGGCGGTGCGAGCCGCGTCGTCGCCCAGGTGCTCGCGCAGCATCTCCGTGTCGGTGAAGCCCGGGCACACGCAGGCGGTGTGGATGCGCGTGCCCGCCAGGTCCTGGCAGGTGGAGCGCATCAGCCCGACGAGCGCGTGCTTCGACGTCACGTAGGAGGCATTGCCCCGCACGGCCTTCTCCGAGAGCGTGGAGCCCACGTAGAGGATGGAGGAGCCGTCGCCCAGGTAGGGCCGCGTCAGCCGGTTGAGCACGGCGGGCGCGACGACGTTGACCTCCAGCACCCGGCGAAGCTGCGCCGCCGTCAGCGTCAGCGCGTCGTCGTGGTCATAGATGGCCGCGTTGTGCACCAGGCTGACGCGCCCCTTCGCCTGTCCCACGGCGTCGCGCAGCGCGGCCTCCACGCGGGGCTCCCAGTCGCCGGAGCCCAGGTCCACGCTCAGGTCCACGACGCCCGGCACGTGGCTCGGCTGGCGCGCCAGGTTCAGCACGCCCCAGCCCTCCTGGCGAAAACGCGCGGCCAGGGCCTGCCCGATGCCCCGACTGGCGCCCGTGACGATGGCCCAGTCGTTCGTCACGGAGCCACCCACTCCCAGGAGGACGACTGCCCCGGACCGGAAGCGCACTTCACCACCAGCCGGGTGACGCCGTCCTTTCGCAGGGCGGTGCCGTCGCCCACCAGCTCCTCACCGAAGACGCGCGCCAGCTCCTCGAGCGTCACGTTCTCCACCGGGAGCACGGTGATGTCGCGCGCGAGGAAGCGCAGCTCCTCGCCGTTGAAGCGCGCCAGGACATTGCCCTTCGCGTCCCGCTCGAGCTTCAGGTGCGGGGAGTGCTCCGGGAGGAAGAACGTCTCGTTCCATGTGCGGCAGCGGGCGATGATGGTCTGCTTCAGGGGGCCGTAGTCGGACAGCATCCCGTTGTCGGCGACCTCGCCCGTCAGCGCGACGTAGACAGTGAAGTTGTGGCCGTGCAGGTTCTCGCGGTGCGTCGCGGAGAAGATGGTGAAGTGCCCGGCCGAGAACTTCATCTCTTCCTTGTAGAGCTCCAGGGTCGTCGTACGTGGCATGGGCGGCCATGGGGTTAGCACCAAGCCCCATCCACCTCAACGGGCCTGCCGAGCCTCCGGGCGGGAAGTGTCACGCCGCGGGACGTCCTGGCCCCGTCCCTGGGAAATGCGCGATTCTGGAGCGCCCATGCTCCTGCCCCTGCTCACCCTGGGTGTGCTCCTGTCCGCCCGGCCACCGGCGGACGAGAAGGTCTTCGCCCCGTGCCCCGAAGCCTCGCCCGAGTGGACGGCCGCGCGCGAGCGCCTGCTGGCGCTGGATGCACGACTGGAAACCCTTCCGGACGGGGGTGACCGGAAGGCAGGCGCCAAAGCCCTGCGCGAGCTGCTCACGTCGCGCTGCTTCGCGATGAGCCGCGAGGAGCGCGAGCCGGTGCCCGAGGACGTGTCACCGCTGGCCCTGAAGGCCTGGTGGAAGCAGGGTGGACGGACCTGGGTGGAGTCCTATCTGGAGCTGGGCAAGCCCGGCGCGCGCACGGTGGTGCTGCCGCCCGAGGCGCGCGAGACGCTGACGCGGGACTCCGTGAAGCCGGACCACCGGCTCGCCTCGCTGCTGTGCGCCGCGTCGGACACCGCCTGCGCGAAGGAGATGGAGGGCCCGTACACCCGGGTGGACGCGGCCTTCCTCCGCGCGCTCGACCGACCGGACGAGTCCTCCGTCGCCGAAGCGGAAGCGGAATCTCGCAAGGGGTGCGAGGAGGATGCTCGCACCCGGCCCCAGCGCTGGCGCTACACGGCGTGGCGTGGCTGCGAGGGGGGCTGGACGTCCTTCGACAAGGTGCTCCCCGTGGTGCGCATGCGGATGCCGAAGGACGGATGGCTGGTGTTGAGAGGCCGCCGGGGGCACCACGGCTTCTGTGACGAGGTGCGCGCCTACCACCTGGGGACGGGGGCGGCCTGGGTGTCGCAGAGCTGCAGCGACCTGGCGTTGTACGACGACGCGAAGCGAATCGGTCAGGTGGATGTGAAGACCACGAACGCGAACCGGCTCGCGCGAGTGAGGGTGGGCACGCTCTCCGTCGATTCGCTGCGGGAGCTGACGTGGGTGCTGCTGCTCGCCGATGAGGCCATCACCGTCGACCGTGCTCGCCCGCTCACACGCACGGTGCCGGCGGGCTACCCCATCGAATGGCGGGAGCGGCCCTCCGGAATCACCACGCGGGGAGGAGGGGGTGGAGGCAGCTTCTGGGGCAACACCGGCCAGACGACGCTGCGGTGGACGTGGTTTCCCCCCGAGAAGGCCGAACCCCTGTCCGGCGAGCTGACGTGGCCCGAGTCCGCCGACCCGGCCGATGACCACGCGGACCGCCTGCTCGTCGACGCCGAGAAGTCCTTCAAGGAAGGCTGCCCGTCACGACCCGCGCCCGTGGACCTGCTCGACTTCACGCGCCCGGCCAGCGTCAACAAGCGCGACGCACCCGAAGGTGTCACCGCCCAACAGGACGACCTCGTCACCGCGCTGCGCGACTGGCGGCCATCCCCGGGCTGCTCCGTCACCAGCAAGTGACGTCCCACCTCGGGGCCGGCCGCTTCAAATTGCGTTGCGCGTCAGGCCTCGGGGTAATTAGTAAGAGGCAATGTTGCAAATTACCTCCGCGGTGAGGCGTGTCCCGCCTCGAGCGTCCCGTCCCCCGGTGCGCTGTTGTCGCTCCATGTCTCGCTAGCACCTCACGGGCCCTGACGCGGGGGCCGAGCCTGTCTCCAGGCTCGGTGCGCCGCGCTCCCGCGCCCGTCCCAGACACCCACACACCCTGTCTCCCGGCGGTGCCACACCGACCGGCCGGGTGACGTTCGCGCAGTCGTTCCTCGTCCTGTTTTTCACGGGCCGCCGGAGGTGCACACGCATGCGTGCGAGCGCCACCGGTGTGTCCCGACCCCTGAATGGAAGTTGGAGTCAGCCATGAATTGGAAACGTGCAGCGGTGGGAGGGGCTCTGGCCCTCCCGCTGGTGGTGGGCGGTCTTGTCCTCGCGCGCGACGAGGGTTCGGACGCGCAAGGTGGAGCAGGCCCGGCGAAGCCGGCGGCGGCTCCTGTCGTCGCGGCGGAGGTCGTCACCCGACAGGTGGCGGACAGCGCCGAATTCACCGGCACCCTCGCGGCGGTGCAGAGCGTGGAGCTGCGGCCTCGCGTCGGTGGCTATATCGATGCGGTGCGCTTCCAGGAGGGGGGCCTCGTCACCGCGGGACAGGTGTTGTTCCAGCTCGACGCGCGCACCTTCGAGGCGGCGAACGCCCGGGCCCAGGCGGACCTGCGTCAGGCCGAGGAGCGGCGCACGTTGACGGAGAAGAAGTTCGAGCGCGGTGAGAAGCTCGTGGCCGAGCAGGCCATCTCCCGGGGCGACTTCGATGTGTTGATGGCGGAGCGCGCGGAGGCCCGCGCCCGGGTCGAGTCCGCGAAGGCGGCGGCTCGCTCGGCGGAGATCGACCTGCATGACACCCGCGTGCGTGCGCCCGTGAGTGGTCGGGTGGGGCGGGCGCTGGTGACGGCGGGCAACCTGGTCAGCGGCGGCAGCGCCAACGCCACGTTGCTCACCACCATCGTCTCGGTGGAGCCGTTCTACGTCTACTTCGACGTGGACGAGGCGACGTACCTGCGCTTCGCGGGCACGGCCTCGGGGGCGCGCGGCAAGGACGGCCGCGTCAACGCGGTGCCCGTGCGTGTGGCGCTGACGGGTGAAGAGGGCTTCCCTCGTGAGGCCCGGTTGGACTTCCTGGACAATCAGGTGGCGGCGGTGACGGGCACGGCGCGAGCGCGCGCGGTGTTGCCCAACCCGGATGGGAAGCTGACGGCGGGCCTGTTCGCCCGGGTGCGGCTGGAGACGGGCACGGCGCGGCCCACCATCCTCATCCAGGACCAGGCGGTGGGGACGGACCAGAAGGGGCGCTACGTGCTCGTCGTCCGTCCGGACCAGACGCTGGAGCAGCGGCGCGTGGAGCTGGGGACCACCGAGGGCGGGCTGCGCGTGGTGCGCGAGGGCCTGTCGGCGGGTGAGCGCGTGGTGCTCAAGGGCATGGCGCGGCCGGGCATGGCGGTGGCGCCGACGATGGTGGCCATGGCCGGCTCCGAGCACGCCGAGGGGGCGCGGCCGTGAAGTTCGCGCATTTCTTCGTGGACCGGCCCATCTTCGCGGCCGTGTTGTCCGTGCTGCTGCTGATTGGCGGTGGCCTGTCCCTGATACAGCTTCCGTTGAGCGAGTACCCCGCCGTGTCACCGCCCACGGTGGTGGTGCGCGCGGCCTATCCGGGCGCGGACCCGGGCGTCATCGCGGAGACGGTGGCCGCGCCGTTGGAGCAGGAGATCAACGGCGTGGAGGGCATGCTCTACATGTCCTCGCAGGCGACGAGCGATGGCCGGGTGGCCGTCACCATCACCTTCGCCATGGGCGTGAATCCGGACACCGCGCAGGTGCAGGTGCAGAACCGGGTGGCCCGCGCGATTCCCCGCCTGCCCGCGGAGGTGCAGCGGCTGGGCGTGCTCACCGAGAAGTCGAGTCCGGACCTGCTGATGGTGGTGCACCTGGTGTCGCCGGACGAGTCGCTGGAGCCGCTCTATCTCTCCAACTACGCGGTGCTCCAGGTGCGCGACGTCCTCCAGCGCGTCCCGGGCGTGGGGGGTGTCAGTGTGCTGGGCGCGGGCGAGTACAGCATGCGCGTCTGGTTGGACCCCCAGTTGCTCGCCGCGCGCGGGCTCACCGCGAGCGACGTGGTGGGCGCCATCCGCGAGCAGAACGTGCAGGTGGCGGCGGGTGTCATCGGCCAGCAGCCGGATGAGCGCTCCGCCTTCCAGCTCACCGTCACCACCCAGGGACGCCTCACGGACGAGGAGCAGTTCCGCGACATCGTCGTGAAGGTGGGCGAGAGCGGACAGGTGACGCACCTGCGCGACGTGGCCCGGGTGGAGCTGGGCGCCAACTCCTATTCCGTGCGCGCCCGGTTGGATGGGAAGTCAGCGGTGGCCATCGGCATCAACCAGGCCTCGGGCTCCAACGCGCTGGACGTGTCCGCGGGCATCCGCGCCCGGATGGACGAGCTGAGCCAGGCGTTCCCCAAGGGCATGGAGTACCGCATCGCGTATGACCCGACGCTCTTCGTGCGCACGTCCATCCGCAACGTGGTGACGACGCTGCTGGAGGCGGTGGTGCTGGTGGTGCTGGTGGTGCTGCTGTTCCTCCAGACGTGGCGCGCCTCCATCATCCCGCTGGCGGCGGTGCCCGTGTCGCTGGTGGGCACGGCGGCGGTGATGCACATGTTGGGCTTCTCGCTCAACACGCTGTCCCTCTTCGGACTCGTGCTCTCCATCGGCATCGTCGTCGACGACGCCATCGTCGTGGTGGAGAACGTGGAGCGACACATCGCCCAGGGCGTCAATCCCAAGGAGGCGGCCCGTCGGGCGATGACCGAAGTGACGGGCCCCATCATCGCGATTACCTCCGTGCTGTCGGCGGTGTTCGTCCCCACGGCGTTCCTCGGCGGACTCACGGGCCAGTTCTATCGGCAGTTCGCGCTGACCATCGCCATCTCCACCATCCTCTCGGCCTTCAACTCGCTGACGCTCAGCCCGGCGCTCGCCGGGGTGCTGCTGCGCGGGCACCACGGGCCCAAGGACGGCCTCACGCGCTTCATGGACAAGGCGTTTGGCGGCTGGCTCTTCGGGCCCTTCAACCGCTTCTTCGACAAGGCCTCCGCTGGCTACGTGTCGCTGGTGAAGCGGGTGGTGCGCGTCAGCGCGCTGGCGCTCGTCGTATACGGAGGCCTGCTGCTCCTGACGTGGGTGGGCTTCGCCAAGGTGCCGGCGGGCTTCGTGCCCATGCAGGACAAGTACTACCTGGTGGGGCTGGCGCAGCTTCCTCCCGCATCCTCGCTGGAGCGGACGGACGACGTGGCGAAGCGGATGTCCGCGCTGATGCTGGCGGAGAAGGGCGTGGCGAGCGTCGTGGCCTTCTCCGGCATCACCATCAACGGCTTCGTCAACTCCCCCAACTCGGCCGTCGTCTTCGCGGTTCTCGACGACTTCGAGCAGCGCAAGACGAAGGACTTGTCCGCGAACGCCATCGCGGGTCGGCTCCAGGCGAAGCTGGGCGGCATCCAGGAGGGCTTCGCGGCCATCTTCCCTCCGCCCCCGGTGCCGGGCATGGGTTCCATGGCGGGCTTCAAGCTCCAGGTGGAGGACCGCGCGGGGCTGGGGCCGGAGGCGCTCTACGCCGCCACGCAGGCGCTGGTGCAGAAAGCTTCGGCCGAGCCCCAGTTGATGGGCCTGATGTCGGGCTTTGAAATCAACGTGCCGCAGCTCCAGGCGGACGTGGACCGGGTGAAGGCGAAGCAGCAGGGCGTGCCGCTGGGCTCGGTGTTCGAGACGCTCCAGATTCACCTGGGCTCGCTGTATGTGAATGACTTCAACCGCTTCGGGCGCACCTACCAGGTGAACGTCCAGGCGGACGCGAAGCACCGCATGGAGCCGGAGGACATCGGCCGACTCCAGGTTCGCAACCCGCAGGGCGGCATGGTGCCGCTGGCGTCACTGGTGACGGTGAAGCCCTCGTTCGGTCCGGACCAGGTGCTGCGCTACAACGGATATCCCTCCGCGGATATCAACGGCGCGGCGGCGCCCGGGGTGAGCACGGGACAGGCGGTGGCGGCGATGGAGCGCGTGGCGGCCGAGACACTTCCGGCCGGCATGAGCTTCGAGTGGACCGACCTGACGTACCAGGAGAAGCTCGCTGGCAAGGAAGGCCTGTTCGTCTTCCCGCTCGCCATCCTGCTGGCCTTCCTCATCCTGGCGGCGCAGTACAACAGTTGGTCGCTGCCGCTGGCGGTGTTGCTCACGGTGCCGCTGGCGTTGCTCAGCGCGATTGCCGGAGTGTGGTTCGTAGGTGGGGACAACAACATCTTCACGCAGATTGGGCTCGTGGTGCTCGTGGGCCTGGCGGCGAAGAACGCCATCCTCATCGTCGAGTTCGCGAGGGCACAGGAAGACGAGGGCGTGGGCGTGGTGCAGGCGGCGCTCGAGGCGTGCCGGCTGCGGCTGCGGCCCATCCTGATGACCTCCATCGCCTTCATCATGGGCGTGGTGCCGCTGGCGCTGGCCACGGGCGCGGGCGCGGAGATGCGCCAGGCGATGGGCGTGGCGGTGTTCGCGGGCATGCTCGGCGTGACGCTGTTCGGGCTGGTGCTGACGCCCATCTTCTACATCGTCATCCGGAAGTTCGCGCTGCGCGGGGCGGAGCGAGAGGCTCCCGTGATTCCTGCGGGAGCGACGGGCGCCGAAGGGCACTGAGCGCCGCGTCATCCGACGGATGACACCAGGTTGTCGAAGAGGGCTGCCTCCACCACGGGGCGGCCCTCTTTGCTTTTGGGAGGAGACGCGCGGCTCGCTCAATCGCGACACGGCGGGGGCCAGCGTGACGCGTCAGGTGCACTCCCGGGGCGGGGCCTGACACGTCAACCGCTCACTTCAGTCCAGACTCCTCGCGCGGCTTCCCTCGCCGCAGTCCCTTCGCGCGCGTGGTCTTCGGCTTGCACAAGGCGTCTCGAACTTGAAATCCGAGGGGTCGATGCGCTTCGTGCTGGGAGTCGTTGTCGCGGTGGGGCTGGTGGGCTGTGGTGGTCCGGACGTGCAGGGTGTCGATGCGGTGGAGCGCATCGGCCAGGAGATTGTCGGAGGGGTGGAGGCACGCCAGGGGAGCCACCCCTGGAACGTCAGCATGCAGCAGCAGGGGAGCCACTTCTGTGGCGCCTCGATCATCCGGGTCAGCGCGACGAAGAATGAGTCGGACATCGTCGTCACGGCCGCGCACTGCGTCTACGACGGCACGTCTGGACTGACGGTCTCCGCGGGCGTGCACGACCTTGGGAGGCCCGGGGCGGGTGCCCAGACGGTTCGAGGAGTGAGGACCGTCTACCATCCGGCCTACGACCCGGACACGACGATGAACGACATCGCCGTGGTCAAGCTCGAGAAGCCTCTCAAGTTCTCCGCCACGGTCCAGCCCATCCTGCTCCCGCTCGCGGGAGAGACCGTCCCGGACAATGTCGAGGCGACGGTGGCGGGGTGGGGCCTCACGCGCGAGGGCGGATATGACACGTCCCCTGTGCTGATGCAGGTGGGGGTCCCCACCATCGCGCATCGGCAGGTGGCGGCGTCCTACCGTTCCCAGGGTATCCACATCGACCCATACGCGATGCTCGGGGCCGGATACAGCCAGGGGGGCAAGGACGCCTGTCAGGGCGACAGCGGGGGACCGCTCTTCATTCTCGGAGCGCAGGGCAAACCCGTGCTTCAGGGCGTCGTGAGCTTTGGCGTGGGCTGCGCGAGGCCCGGCCTGCCCGGCATCTATGCCCGGGTCTCCAACTACATCCCGTGGATCAACACCCAGGTTCGCCTCCTGAGCGTCACGGCGAGGCCGTAGTCCGCCCGGGCGCGCGGCGTTCGGGCCCGTGGCTTCTCAAGGGGACTGCTCAGTCGCCTGGGCCGTGGCTACCTTGACGTCCCGGGAGGTCCACGTGGCGAAGCCGGTCCTGAAGTCGGGGAAGGGGACGCGCTCGAAGGCTTTGAGGGGCGCGGACACCGCGCTGCTCATCATCGACGTCATCAACGACCTGGACTTTCCCGGGGGAGAGCATGTGCTCCCCTGGGCGTCGCGGATGGTGGAGCGATTGGCACCCTTCGCCGCGCGGATGCGCAAGGCAGGGGTGCCGGTCATCTACGTCAACGACAACTTCAACCACTGGCGCAGCAACTTCCGGGACGTCTACCGGCATTGTACCCGGGCGGGCAGCCGGGGCCGAGGCATCGTCCGGGCCTTGCGACCACATGCCACGGACTACTTCGTCCTCAAGCCCAAGCATTCGGCCTTCTTCGCGACGTCGCTGGTTCCCCTGTTGGAGCACCTGGGGACGAAGAAGCTGCTGATGGCGGGCATCGCCACGAACCTGTGTGTCTTCTTCAGCGCCCATGACGCGCACATGCTTGAGTACGACATCACCGTGCTGAGCGACTGTTGTTGCGCGGAGAGCGACACGGACCACGACCTGGCGTTGGACCAGCTCCAGCGCTTCCTTGGGGTGCGCGTGTGCAGGGCCGACGAGGTGAAGCGCAAGGGGCGCTTCCGTCGACCCGCGCATCCCTCGAAGGGATCCGGACGCTTGTAGGCGAAGGGCTCCTCAGGCGCGGTGGAAGCGCTGGCGCAGGGCACGGAGCGTCGCCCGAGGACCCATCAATGTCAGGTCGAGCTGCGTCTGCCCGCGCTCTCCGCGGATGCTCGCGCCCGTGAGCCGGTCCTCGGGCAGGGGCTCCAGGATGTTCGAGACGTTCTTGTACCGCTCCGCCTGGGCTCGAAGCGTCTGTTCGCTCATCCCGAGCTCGCGCAGGGCGGCGAAGAGGTCGTCGTGGAGTTCCGGGGGCACCTGGAGGTGGGCCGCGACAGGCTCGTGGATGAAAGGGGAATGCTTTGTGACCAGGTAGCTGATCCTTCTCGCCCCGTGCCCTCCGAGTTCGACGTAGGAGAGCATGACGCGGCTGCTCCGGGTGTCGCGATAGAGGTCGCAGCCGTTGTAGGGATAGAAGCCCAGCGCGAAGTGGGTCCAGGCGCGATAGCTCACGGACGTCGTCGCTCCGAGGCCGTCGTCGTGGATGCCGCCAATCCATTCCCAGTGGGCGGGGACCTGCATGGGGACGTCGTCCAGCTCCTTCACGGCATCCTCGAGGCCGGGCTGGTTCCGGAGGTACTCGACGAGCGTGTCGTGGGTGATGGACATGGTGTCTCAATCTACCAGGAGGCCGAAGCTCCTGCGTCCGGCCGCGCGTTGCGCCTAGACTGCCGCCCCGTGTCCAGGTCCTCCGAGCAGAGCCCCCAGGGTGGTTTCCGCGCCCGTCTCCACACCATCATCTTCGAGGCCGACACTCCGGCGGGAAAGGCGTTCGACGTGGCCCTGCTGTGGGCCATCGTGTTCAGCATCGCGGCGGTGATGCTGGAGAGCGTGTCCTCCATCCGGGTCCGGTATGCGTCCGCCCTGCAGGTGGCGGAGTGGTTCTTCACCATCATCTTCGCGCTCGAGTACGTGTTGCGGCTCATCGCCGTGCGCCGACCGCTGGACTACGCGCGCAGCTTTTTCGGGCTGGTGGACCTGCTGGCCATCCTGCCGTCCTTCCTGAGCGTCATCTTTCCGGGGGCGCAGACGCTGCTCGTGGTCCGGGTGCTGCGCCTGCTGCGGGTCTTCCGGGTGCTGAAGCTGGGGCACCTCTTGGGGCAGGCGGAGGTCCTGCTCACCGCGCTGCGCGCGAGCCGGGGGAAGATCATCGTCTTCCTCGGCTTCGTGTTGACCGTGGACGTGGTCATGGGCGCCATCATGTATCTGGTGGAAGGGGAGCAGCACGGCTTCGACAGCATCCCCCGGTCCATGTACTGGGCCATCGTGACGATGACGACGGTGGGCTTCGGCGACATCACTCCCAAGACGGTGCCCGGTCAGTTCATCGCGTCGGTGTTGATGATCATGGGCTACGGCATCCTCGCGGTGCCCACGGGCATCGTCTCCGTGGAGCTGGCCGCCGCCACGAAGCAGCGTCCGGACACCCAGGCGTGTCCCGGCTGTGGCGCGCAGGGGCACGACCTGGACGCCCGTTACTGCAAGACGTGCGGGACCGCGCTGGACTGGACGTCCGCGAAAACCGCTGGGTGATGTGGGCCGCGGGTGTTCAGTGTTCACCGCGCGGCGGAAAAGCCCCGCCGGGGAGCGGCTTCATTCGCGAGCATGCGGTGCGCACGTTGCGCTTGCCCTGTTCCCTGGAGACCTCGCGATGAACCTCTTCATCACTGGCGCCACCGGCTTCATCGGTGGCTCCCTGGCGTTGGACTTGAAAGCTCGGGGGCATGCCATTCGTGGGCTCGTGCGCGACGACGAGAAGGCCCGGAAGCTGGCGGCGCTCGGAATCGAACCGGTGCGTGGAGACCTGGGCGACACGGCCCTGCTCATGGCCGAGGCCCGACGCGCGGACGGTGTCATCAACGCCGCCAGCAGCGACCACGAGCAGGCCATCCTGGCGTTGATTGACGGCGTGCGAGGCTCCGGCAAGCCGCTGATCCACACCAGCGGCTCCAGCGTCATTGGTGATGACGTGAAGGGCAATGCCCTGTCGCCCAACGTGTTCGACGAGGAGACGCCTTTCATCGTCGAGCCGGAGAAGCAGGCGCGGCATGCGCTCGACAACCGTGTCCTCGCCGCCGAGGGCGCGCGTGGCATCGTCCTGTGCAACACGATGATCTACGGCTCGGGGAAGGGGCTGAGCCGCGACAGCGTGCAGATTCCGCCGCTCATCGCCCAGGCGCGCAAGAGCGGGGTGGTGCGAATCGTCGGCAAGGGCATCAACCGCTGGTCGAACGTGCACCTCGACGATGTCACCACGCTCTATGCGCTGGCCCTGGAGCGGGCGCCGGCGGGGGCCTTCTACTTCGTGGAGAACGGCGAAGCGTCCTACGCGGAGATTGGCGAGGCCATCTCGGCGCGGTTGAAGCTGGGCCCGGTGCGGTCGTGGACGGTGGAGGAGGCCTCGCGCGAGTGGGGCGAGGGCCACGCTCGCTACTCGTTCGGCTCCAACAGTCGGGTGCGAGCGAAGCGGGCACGGCGCGAGCTGGGGTGGGCGCCGCGACACGACTCCGTGACGGCCTGGATTCGCGACGAGATGCCCGTCGACTGAGCGACGGTGCCCATCAGGCGGGGGCCAGACGTCCACTTCTGCTCGTTGCCGGGTGTTGGACGCATCGTTCTTCCACCCCGCAGCGCACTTCGGGTTTGCTGCACGCCGGCAGAGCTTCGTTTCCATCCCAGCTCGCGGAGTGACTTCATGCGTACCCTGCTGACGACCCTGGCCTGCACCACCCTCCTGTCCTTCGCGGGGGCCGCCCACGGGCAGGCTCCCGCCAAACCCACGAAGCCCAGTGGCAACATGGCCCCCGGTGGTGCCGCGGGCAGCCAGCAGTCCGAGCCCCGCCAGGGACCGAATCCCACCGGTGCGCCCGTCGAGACGGCGCCGCCCAACGTGCCCGAGTTCAAGCCGGCCTTCCCGGGCCAGACGCGCGCGCCGGGCGTCCAGACGCGCACGCCGTTCCGAGTCACCGAGGTGGCCTCGGGCTTCAACAAGCCGTGGGCCATCGCCTTCCTTCCGGACCAGCGCATGTTGGTGACGGAGAAGCCGACCGGGAAGATCTTCATCGTCACGCCGAAGGGCGAGAAGTCGCAGCCCGTCGCGGGTGTGCCGCGCGTGGATGGGCGCAACCAGGGCGGGCTCCTCGACGTGGAGGTGGGGCCGGACTACGCCACCAGTGGCCTCATCTACTGGAGCTATTACGAGCCGCGCGAGGGCGGCAACGGGCTCGCGGTGGCGCGCGCGAAGCTGGTGGATGGGGCGAAGCCCAAGGTCGAGGGGCTGAAGGTCATCTTCCGGATGGAGCCCACGCTGGAGTCGACGCTGCATGCCGGTGGGCGTCTGGTCTTCGCGCCGGATGGGAAGCTGTTCGTCACGTTGGGTGAGCGCTCGATTCTCCAGGGCCGCGTCCAGGCGCGCGACCTGAAGAGCGACTTCGGGAAGATTGTCCGCATCAACCCGGACGGCTCCATTCCGCAGGACAACCCGTTTGTCGGTCGCAAGGATGCGCGGCCTGAAATCTGGACGCTGGGCCACCGAAACATCCTGTCCGCGGCGCTCGACAGCAAGCATCGGCTCTGGGAGGTGGAGATGGGGCCGCGCGGTGGCGACGAGCTGAACCTCATCGAGAAGGGCAAGGACTACGGCTGGCCCACCATTGGCTACGGCGAGGAGTACTCGGGTGCGCCCATCCACAAGTCCACGCAGGGCCCGGGTATGGAGCAGCCCGTGTACTACTGGGACCCGGTGATTTCGCCCTCGGGGATGACCATCTACTCGGGAGACCTGTTCCCTGAATGGAAGGGCAACTTCTTCATCGGCGGTCTGTCGAGCCAGGCGCTGGTGCGGCTGGTGCTCAAGGACGACCGCGTGGTGGGCGAGGAGCGGTTGCTCCTGGACCAGGACTCGCGCATCCGCGAGGTCGTCCAGGGCCCCGAGGGCGCGCTCTATCTGCTCACCGACGACGACAACGGGCGACTGCTCAAGCTGACGCCGCGCTGACCGGCCATCGTCGGCTGCAGGCGCTCGCGTAGGGTGCGGTTCGGCCCGATACTCGAGCGCATGCGGCATGAAGCCGGTGGGCGTCGAGAAGGTCGCGGGGTGAGAGGGTGGAAATCCCATGGCGGGCCTGAAGTACTCATTTGTCTTCGGTGTCTTCGCGGCGCTGCTGATGGTCCTGGCCTTCCAGCTTCGGGGCCTGGGGTGGGGGTTGCTCTGGCCCGCGCTGAGCTTCGCGCTCGTGGCGGTGGCGTATGCCGGGGCGTGGCCGGCGGTTTTTGGTAAGTGCTCCGATGGACGGATGCATCCCTGGGCGCTGGTCGTCTTGTTGCCCTATCTGCTGATGACCTGGGCGACGTGGCGACTCGCGCGGCGGCTCTCGCGCGAATCAGTGCATGACGAGGTCGCGCCCGGCATCCTCATCGGGCGTCGGTTGTTGGCGGGGGAGTTACCGGTGGGTACTCGGACGGTGGTGGACCTGACGTCCGAGTTCATCGAGCCCGAAGGCATCCGGAGTGTTGAGCACTACGTCTGTCATCCCATCCTCGACGCGACGGCGCCGCCGGTGGAGCGCCTGGCGTCCTGCGTCGAGTCTTGGGCGATGCTGCCGACGCCGCTCTACATCCACTGCGCGCAGGGACATGGGCGCACGGGCATGGTGGCTGCCGCGCTCCTCCTGGCGCGTGGACTGGCTCCCGATGCGAAGCAAGCCCTGGCCATGGTGCAGAAGGCGCGACCGGGCGTGCGGCTGTCGGCGGCGCAGGCGGCCGCGTTGGAGACACTGGGGGCGCGATTGCTTCGAGTGGGGAGTGTGACAGCGGGGATTTGCGGCACGTAACTGGAAGCGGCGCCCCGGCGCCGTCCGTTCGCAGCAACAACCGGGTCGCAACCTGCTCCCCGGTGCGCCATCTCCTGTGTCTGTCCGGTGTGCTGACTGCGCCGCCGGAGACAAGAGGGAGTGTCTTTATGGCGTGGCGACCGAAGCAGCGAACAATGTCAGCTCAGGTGTCCGTGGAGTGGGGGGCCTCATGACCACGCCTGTCCGCAGGATGCGTGCGTCGAGCCCTCCCAACGTGGAGCAGCGCCTGGAGGCGCTCGACTGGGCGGCTCTCGGCTCGGAGCTGGATACACGCGGGTGCGCCACGCTGGCTTCCATGCTGACGCCTGACGAGTGCGTGGCCCTCGCGGCGCTCTACGCCTCCGATGCGCCGTTCCGCAGTCGCGTTGTCATGGCTCG
The DNA here is from genome assembly GCF_006636215.1 of Myxococcus llanfairpwllgwyngyllgogerychwyrndrobwllllantysiliogogogochensis. Taxonomy (GTDB): domain Bacteria; phylum Myxococcota; class Myxococcia; order Myxococcales; family Myxococcaceae; genus Myxococcus; species Myxococcus llanfairpwllgwyngyllgogerychwyrndrobwllllantysiliogogogochensis. The sequence goes on from NZ_VIFM01000078.1 coordinate 35,522, forward strand.
GCACGGCTTTGGTCGGGGCGAGTACAAGTACTTCGCCTATCCGCTCCCTGACCTCGTCGCCCGTCTACGAAGCGGGCTCTACCCCCAGCTCGCCGCCATCGCGAATCGCTGGAACGAAGCCATGCGCATCGACACGCGCTACCCCGACACGCACGCCGCCTACCTCCAGCACTGTCATCAGGCCGAGCAGCTCCGGGCGACGCCACTGCTCCTCCAGTATGGCGAGGGCGACTACAACTGCCTCCACCAGGACCTCTATGGAGAGGAGGTCTTCCCGCTCCAGGTGGCCTTCCTCCTGTCGGAGCCGGAGCGAGACTTCACGGGAGGCGAGCTGGTGCTCACCGAACAGCGCCCCCGCATGCAGTCCCGCGCGGAGGTGGTGCCACTTCGCCAGGGAGATGGCGTCATCTTCCCCGTCCACCACCGCCCCGTGCAGGGCACGCGAGGCATCTACCGCGTCAACATGCGTCACGGCGTGAGCCGCCTCCGCTCGGGCCACCGTCACACGGTGGGCATCATCTTCCACGATGCCCGCTGACGGGCCCCACGCCCGGCTTCCTCAGTCACCCCTGAGCGCGACCGAGGGAGACACCTGTGCCGCTCTCCGCGCGGGGAGCAGGGCCGCGGCAAAGGCCACCAGCCCCAGAACCACCAGCACCACCGCGTACGTGAGTGGATCCACGGGTTGAACCCCGCTGAGCAGATGCACGAGCGTCCGACTGGCCGCCGCCGCGAGCACGAGCCCGAGTCCCAGCCCCATCGCCGTCAATCCCAGATACCGACGCAGCACCAGGTTCGTCACCTGGTGTGTCCTCGCGCCCAGGGCCAGGCGGATGCCCAGCTCCCGTGTCCGCTGGGATACCGCATAGGCGACGACGCCATAGAGCCCCACCGCGGCCAGCAGCAGTGCCACCCCGGCGAAGACTCCGACGAGCAGCAAGTAGAAGCGCAGCGGCGCCACCGTGTGGTCCACGACCGAGGCCAGCGTGCGCACGCTGCCGAGCGCGAGGCTCGAGTCGAGCGACCGGACCTCCGCGCGCACCGCCGAGGCGAGCGTGAGCGGGTCCGCCGACGTTCGCAGCACCAGCGTCATCTGCGTGCTGCGTGCCTGCTCATAGGGGAGATAGACCTCCGCGACAGCGGGCGCCGCCAGCCCGTCGATGGCGAGGTTGTCCACCACGCCGACCACGACTCCTCCGAACGCACCGTTTCCCCAGTTCATGTCGGTGCTCAGCGTCCGCCCCAACGGGTCCTCGTTCGGCCAGAACCGGCGAGCGGCCTCCGCGTTGACCAACACGGCGCGCCTACCTTCACCTCGGTCCTCGGCGCTCAGCCCCCGGCCACTCAGGAGCTTCACGCGCAGGGTCTCCAGGGCGCCAGGACTGACGATGCGCACGCTGGCCTTCCAGGGGGCCGCTCCAGGTGGCACCGGACGCTGGGGGTCCTTCAGGTCGAGCGGCATCTTGCCTCCGTCCATCGGCAGGCCAGCGACGATGCCCGCGGCCTCGACGCCGGGCAGGGCGCGCAGCCTCGCGAGGAGCTGGTCGAAGAAGGCCTCGGGCGCGGCGGTGCCGAAGCCATACCGATTGGGCGGCAGGTCGATCTTCACCGTGAGGACTCCCTCCGGCTCGAACCCCGGCGCCGCTCGCTGAAGATGCACGAAGCTGCGCAACAGCAGCCCCGCGCTCACCAGCAGCAACACCGCGAGCGCGGTCTCCCCGACGATGAGCAATGCGCGCGTCTTGTGGTGATGGGCGCCACCGCCACTCCCCGCATTCGCCATGCGCAGCCCACCGCCGAGCGACACGCGCGTGGCCTTCAGCGTGGGAACGAGGCCGAACAACACCGTGGTGAGCATCGCCAACGCGGCGGTGAAGGCCAGCACGGTGCCGTCGATGGAGGCCTCCTCGAGACGAGGAATGTCCTGGGGGCCGAACGCGGTCAGGACATCCATGGCCCACATGGCCGCGAGCAGTCCCATCGCGCCACCCGCGAGCGCCAGCAGGCCGCTCTCCGCGAGCAGCTCGCGAGCCAGCCGGCCCCGGCTCGCGCCCAGGGCGAGGCGAATCGACAGCTCTCCCTCACGAGAGGCCGCACGTGCGAGCAACAGGTGGGTGAGGTTCGCGCAGGCGACGAGCAGGACCAGCCCCACCGCGCCCATCAACATCAGCAGGGACGGACGCACCTTTCCCAGCAGCACGTCGCGCAGGGACTCCACGCTCGCGCCCACATCCCGGTTCGTCCGGGGATGCTGCTCGGCCAGTCCTCGTGCAATCGCGGCCACCTCGGCGGTTGCCTGCTCCACGCTCGCGCCGGGCGCGAGGCGGCCATACACCTCCAGCCAGTGGGCACCGCGTGCTTCCGGCGTCAACGACTCCGGGCCCAGGACCAGGGGCAACCAGAGATCCGAACGCGCCGGGAAGTCGAAGCCGGGCGCCATGACTCCCACCACCGTGGCGGGCACGGGGGCTCCCGTGCTCAGGGTTCGCCCCAGCACCGTCGGACTTCCGCCGAAGCGACGCTGCCACAAGGAATGAGAGATGACGGCGACCGGAGGCGCCCCTGGAGCATCGTCTCCTGGCTGGAGCGCTCGGCCCAGGTGCACGCGCGGGCCGAGCACCTGGAAGAGGTCGGCAGTGGCGAGGGTTCCCTGGACCTTCACGGGGAGCGACTCGGCGTCATGCGCGCCCAGGGTCAGCTCGGTGCTCGCGAGCGCGGCCAGTCCGGTGAAGGAGCGCGCCTGCTCGCGCAGGCTCACCAGGTCAGGAGGTGAAGTGGGACCCGGGCCCTGCTTCCCCACGCTGTACAGCCGCACCACGCGCGCGTCGTCCTGGAGAGGGAGGGGACGCAGCAGCACGGTGTGCACCACGCTGAAGATGGCCGCGTTCGCCCCGATTCCGAGCGTGAGCGTGAGCACCGCCACCAGGGTGAACGTGGGACTGCGTCGCAACCGGCGCAGCGCGTGACGGAAGTCCTGGCGGAGAAAGTCCATGCGTGTGCCCGACAGCACGGAGCGTGCCATGAGGCGCACTCTCTGTCGTCAGACGCACGGTGCGACGAGCCACCTGGCGCGGTGGCCGGAGCTGGGACAATCGGTTCCCGGCTCCGGACACTCGCGTCTCATGAACGTGTCTTCGAGGCTCAGTTCTTGGGGAAGCAGCCCACGGAGAGGGCCCACGGCTCGCTATTGTGGATGCCATCACTCGCCACCAGGTACACCCAGTCGTGGGTGGCGCGGAAGGCGACCGGACTGGACGAATCCGGGCCTGGATTGATGTCCGCAACACGGGTTCCCGACGCGGTGCCGTCGGTCCACACCAGCTCCACGCCTACGGCCTCGTTGTAGTAGGGGAACGTCGCTCCACCGCCCACGACGAAGGGCGGGAAGGGGTCTCCGGAGATGGAGGGCTCGGGCCCAGGGCGGAGGTCCTTGATGAGCCGGGTGCCCGAGGGCGTGCCGTCGGTGACCCAGGGCTCTTTCCCCGTGTCGGGCGTGGTGGCGTAGAAGAAGACCTTGTTCTTGCCGGCGACCAGGCTGGTGGGCCCGTACCCCGACGGTGGCGAGGTCGGGTGGGTGTCCGCGAGCATCAAGGTGCCCGCCGTCGTGCCGTTACTCCTCCAGGGCTCCCGACCATGGGTGGCGTCGTCGGCGAACAGGATGACATTGCCCTTCAGCGGCACCAGCTCATTAGGCGCCGAGCCCATGGCACCGGGACGGATGTCCTTCACGAGGCGCGTGTCGTCCTCGCAGCCCATCGAGGTCCACAGCTCCGAGCCGTGGACGCCGTCGTTCGCGGTGAAATAGAGCTTCTTCTTCCCCGACGTCAGCCAGGCGATGTCCGAGCCCGCCGAGCCCGCACGGATGTCTTCCACCAGCTCGGTGTCCTCCTTCGTTCCATCCGTCGTCCAGAGTTCCCGACCGTGGGTGCCGTCATCCGCCACGAAGAACACGGTGCCGTCTTCCAGTCGGAAGAGCTGGTCGGGCGACGACCCCATGGCACCAGGGAAGATGTCTCGCACCCGTCGAGTCCCCCCGCTCGTGCCGTCGGACTTCCACAGCTCACGACCTTTGCTGCCGTCGTCCGCAGCGAAGAGCAGCCGCTTGCCATCCAGCAGGGGCTGCCCGGGTGAGGAGCTCGGGAGGCCGGGGAAGATGTCCTTCACGAGGCGCGTGCCTCCCGTCGTTCCGTCACTGCGCCACAGCTCCGTGCCGTGCGTGCCGTCATCGGCGGCGAAGTAGAGCGTCTTGCCCACGGCGACAGGGTTGAGGGGATTGTCGGAAAAGGCGCTCCCAAAGGGATTGATGTCCTCGACCAGTCGAGTCCCGCCGGGAGTGCCATCCGTCTTCCACAGCTCGCTGCCATGGATGCCATCATCGAGGATGAAGAAGACCTTGGAGCCCACGACGGTCATCCTCTTGGGAGCGTCGGAGAGGTTTCCGAGCAGCAGCGTGGCCTTCCATCCGGAGTGGAGGTCCTGCCCGCCCGACTTCTCCTCCAACTTCCATAGGTAGTAGGTGTCGAGGCTCGGACCGTAGACGATGCTCATGTAGACGACGCCGTCCACTTCGGCGCTGTCGAGCAGGTTCGTCGAGCCGGTCCCCGGCGCGAGGTCGGCGACGAACCTGGGGCCGGTGCACTGCGGTGCGTTGTTGAGGTCCTGGCTCAGCTCAAGCTCGGAGTCGCTGTCGGTGGTCGGTGGGTCCACCGACTCCTCCATGGGGCCGCAGGCGCAGAAGAGCGCACAACTGCCTGCGAGGAAGTATGAACGGGAGTGACGCATGGATTCATTTCCTTTCCCCGGACCCATCGTTCATCCGGGTCCGCGGAATGTGGAGGGTGATTGGCGAATGCCCAGTGCTCTGGGGCCTGAGGTCAGGTTCGCTGGTTCACCGATGTGAATGAGGCGACATTCCCCCGCGCGGCTATCATCCGGGGCCACGGTGGACGGGGCGCGCGATGGACGACTTCCAGGCGATTCTGAATGAAGTGATGGCGGCCATCCGGCCGACGGTGGGGCAAGGGCGGGTGGCGAACTACATCCCCGCGCTGGCCGCGGTGGACCCCGCACGGTTCGGCATGGCGCTGGCGACCGTCGATGGCGAGGTGTTCGGCGTGGGGGATTGGCGGGTGCCCTTCTCCGTGCAGAGCATCTCCAAGGTGTTCGCGCTGGCGCTGACGCTGGCTCGCGATGGGGATGCGCTGTGGCGCAGGGTGGGCAAGGAGCCCTCGGGCAATCCGTTCAACTCGCTGGTGCAGCTCGAGTACGAGCAGGGTGTGCCCCGCAACCCGTTCATCAATGCGGGGGCGCTGGTCGTCACGGACCGGCTGCTGAGTCTCACGGGTGATTCGCGCGGAGTGTTGCGGGAGTTCCTGCGGGCGGAGAGTGGCAACGCGTCCGTGGACTTCGACCCGGTGGTCGCCGCGTCAGAGGCCGAGCACGGCCACCGCAACTCCGCGCTGGCGCACTTCATGGCGAGCTACGGCAACATCCAGAACCCGGTGCCTCGCGTGCTGGAGCACTATTTCTGGCAGTGCTCGCTGTCGATGAGCTGCGCGGACCTCGCGCGGGCCTGTGGCTTCCTGGCGCGTCATGGGCAGGGCGCGAAAGGGGAGCGGTTGCTCACGCGCAGCCAGGCCAAGCAGGTCAACGCGGTGATGCTCACCTGCGGCACGTATGACGCCGCGGGCGAGTTCGCCTATCGCGTGGGTCTGCCATGCAAGAGTGGTGTCGGTGGCGGCATCATCGCCGTCATCCCGAATCGCTGTGGATTGTGTGTGTGGAGTCCGGGGCTGGATGCCCACGGCAACTCCGTTGCGGGTGTGGAAGCACTGGACCGGTTCACGACGCTGACCGGGCTCTCGGTGTTTTGAGGGGGATGGGTGGCGTTGAAGGTGAACCGGTCCTCGCGAAGATGTTCTTCCGCTGAGGACCGGCCCCCACCGCCCATCCCTCACGCCCGAGCCGTCCCGATGTGAAGCGGATCTCCCGCTTCGCTTGCTGCAACCCGCCCGTCCAACCCGCCCGTCCTG
>NZ_VIFM01000788.1 GCF_006636215.1 Myxococcus llanfairpwllgwyngyllgogerychwyrndrobwllllantysiliogogogochensis
ATCGATGCTAGAGAGTCAAAAGCTAAAGTCGGCCATGAACTTCCCGATTATCGTCGGCTTTTTCTGTTGGCTGGTTCCTAGTTATTGGATAGCCAGATATTTCATGGAGCCGGGCTACCCTCACATCATCTACTGGGCTCCGCTGATAATCAATGGATTTGTTTCGATTTATCTCATTCTGAAGAGTCTGCCTAGCACTCCTGGGGTTCGCGCCTATCTACCGTTCGTCATTGGTCCGCCTGTCGTTCTTTTCCCGGCGCTGATAATTTTCCAGGATTATTTTCGAGAAAATCAGGAGTTGCTGCGGTTGATTGGCCAGCTCATAGCTATGCCGCTCACCCTGCCACCGACTTCGTTCGCGATTCAGTTTTTCGCCGTCTCAATATACCGTTTGCCGCTAATCATAAAAAGAAGGTGACTCGATTTCGGAAGTCAAGAC
>NZ_VIFM01000789.1 GCF_006636215.1 Myxococcus llanfairpwllgwyngyllgogerychwyrndrobwllllantysiliogogogochensis
TGCAAGCGCAGCGCCGCCGGGCGATACACATTAGACGCCGTACCCGCGGTTGTGCCGGATGGCGGCATAAATGCCTTATCCGGCCTACGGGCCCTCCAGCAGGCGTTTCTTCGTCCTCCAGGCCCGTGCAAGCGCAGCGCCGCCGGGCGATACACATCAGATACCGTACTCGCGGTTGTGCCGGATGGCGGCATAAATGCCTTATCCGGCCTGCGGGTCCTCCACAGGTTCAAACAGCGTAGGCCCGCGCAAGCGCAGCGCCGCCGGGCGATACACATCAGACACCGTACCCGCGGTTGTGCCGGATGGCGGCATAAATGCCTTATCCTGTTTACAAATGGCATTGGGTCCACCCATGACATTCGTCCGTAGGTCCGCGCAAGAGCATGGGGTCAGTTCATTGCTGAGCGGTTTTTTCGTTTTCAAAGCAAGAGAATAC
>NZ_VIFM01000790.1 GCF_006636215.1 Myxococcus llanfairpwllgwyngyllgogerychwyrndrobwllllantysiliogogogochensis
AGCTCATCCAGCCCTTTCACTTCCATTCGTATCACGACGTATCCTCCGCGTAGTGAATGATGAAATCGCGGATCAGGCGGTACTGACTGCGGCGGTTCGTCAACGTCATTTTGTCCTGCCGGATGCCGCTGCGTTCAATGAACTGAACCGGGATATTTTCCAGCTGGCCATGCACGATTTTTTTCCATTCAGACCAGATTTTTTTGTCCATCTGCAGGAGGTCGGTGTAGTCGTCAATCCGGTAAATCGTCACCTGAAATCGTGCTGAGATGAGTCCGGTTCGCAGTGTTCCCGCGTACATCTCCGGGTCTGAAATTCGTTGAAACGTAACGCCTTCCTGCTCGTTATCCGGCAACAGCAGCGGGTAAGCATTCAGGCCGGTGATACGCTCCAGCGCAGTTTTAATCGCCAGTTCTATCATGCCGCCCGTCCGCCTCC
>NZ_VIFM01000791.1 GCF_006636215.1 Myxococcus llanfairpwllgwyngyllgogerychwyrndrobwllllantysiliogogogochensis
ATATACACCTATGCGATCGTCGGCAGCGTCGGATGTTTATAAGAGACAGGGCTGGGTGCGGAGTACATGTCCTCGACGGTGGACATGCGCGCGCGTCTGGAGGGCCGCCTTCAGCGTGGAGGCTTCCGTCAGGGCGCCTTCGGTCCGGACTACGAGCTGGCGCGCTTCCAGGTGGCGGGCCCGGACGCCTTGCCACAGGCGGACGCGCCGTTTCCGGACGGGTACTCGGCACACGGCGAGGTGATTCTGAGCTGGGACGCGGAGAGCCTGGGTGTCCTGGGACAGCGCCACTTCCGCCTGTCGATGGGCGCCGAGGTTTTCAACTGGGGTCGAGTGGACGTGGACGGCCGGCTGGAGACGCAGCTCTTCCACCGGAACCTCTCGGTGGGGGTGGGCGGCCTGGCGGTGGGCGCGGGCAGACTGGGAGCGCGCTACCTC
>NZ_VIFM01000792.1 GCF_006636215.1 Myxococcus llanfairpwllgwyngyllgogerychwyrndrobwllllantysiliogogogochensis
GAATACGGCTTGCCATCGAAGATCAGAATGCGACAGGTGTCATCGGGCAGGTCGATGCCATCGTAGCGATTCACGAGGACGACAGTCTTTTCGTACTCGCCCTCGCGCAGGCCTTCAATGACCCCGCCCACAGAATCCTTGTCCGCCACCGTGGCTCCATACGACTCCCAGTCCTTCACCCTGGCGAATGCCGTCGCCAACGCGACCACCCCGTGGTGACGCTTGAGCTTGGGGGTCGCATAGCCCTTCACGATCCGCTCGCGGTCAAGCTCTTCATGGATCAGCGAGGGCAGCAAAACCATCTTTTCTCCCGACCAGCTTTCCTTGGCGTAGATCAAGGGATGAACGATGGTCTCGGGCTTGAGTTGAAGCCCCTTGATCAGGAATGCATCGTCGGTCACCGTGGCTGACATGAAGATGCGGTGCGCTGCATCTTC
>NZ_VIFM01000793.1 GCF_006636215.1 Myxococcus llanfairpwllgwyngyllgogerychwyrndrobwllllantysiliogogogochensis
CCCGCGAGATGCAGGACCTGCCAGCCTCCGGCGCCGGCGTCAGCCCCGGCGACGTGCCGCGCGAGCTCCGCCGAGCGCGGGCGCGAGGGGAGGGCGGTGCCGGCCGTCAGGCCCCGGCACCACCCCGCCCCGAGACGCCAGTCACTTCCGCGGGCTGCTCGAGCTTCGCGCGGAGGACCTGGTCCTCCGGCGCCGGCGTCAGCCCCGGCGACGTGCCGCGCGAGCTGCACCGGGCACGAGCGCGGGCGCGAGGGGAGGGCGGTGCCGGCCTTCAGGCCCCGGCGCCACCCCGCCCCGAGAGCCAGTCACTCCCGCGAGATGCAGGACCTGCCAGCCTCCGGCGCCGGCGTCAGCCCCGGCGACGTGCCGCGCGAGCTCCGCCGAGCGCGGGCGCGAGGGGAGGGCGGTGCCGGCCGTCAGGCCCCGGCACCACCCCG
>NZ_VIFM01000794.1 GCF_006636215.1 Myxococcus llanfairpwllgwyngyllgogerychwyrndrobwllllantysiliogogogochensis
CCTCGCGTGAGAGCAACCGTCGTCTGGCGCAAATCACGCAATATGCTCGTCAGCTTGCCGGTTCGCCCTCGGTTATTAACGCTCTCTCCCGTAGCCAGCTGGACGAAGTGGGCTTAACCAGTCGGGACATTATTCTGTTCAACCAGATTATCGGATTCGTCGGCTTCCAGGCGCGGGCGATTGCCGTCCTGCAGGCGGCCCAGGGCTTTCCGGTGCGCTGGATCCCCGGTATGCCCCAGCAAGAGGAGGCACCCGCGGAGCTGTTCGCCCCGCCGCCGGGAGCATGGCAGGCAGACATTGCGGATCCCGACCTGCAGTATGCCGATGATGAGCGTCAGCGGCGCATCGCCGGCTGGCAGTCGCTGCCCGGTCTGGGCGAGCTGGCGCCGCTGCTGGCCTGCGACCCACAGTTATTCGCGCCTCTGGAGATCTTGAT
>NZ_VIFM01000795.1 GCF_006636215.1 Myxococcus llanfairpwllgwyngyllgogerychwyrndrobwllllantysiliogogogochensis
GCCTACTGGAACCTGTTCTGCCTCGGCCAGGCGCTCATGCCCCTGATCGAAGACACGGAACTCGCCCAGGCCGCGCTGGAGCCCTACCGTTCCCTCTTCCCGGCGGAATACATGGGCCGCATGCGGGACAAGCTCGGCCTGGCGGCAGCGGCCGAGGGCGATGCTCAGCTGGTGGACGACCTGCTCGCGCTGCTCGCCGCGAGCGCGGTCGACTACACCATCTTCTGGCACCGGCTCTCGCAGGCCGTGGCCGCGCAGGATTTCTCGCCGGTGCGCGACCTCTTCCCGGACCGCGCCGGCTGGGACGCCTGGGCCGCGCGCTATACGGAGCGCCTCGCCCGCGAAGACCGGCCGCAGGCCGCGGCCCGGATGCAGCGCACCAACCCGCGCTTCGTGCTGCGCAACCACCTGGGCGAACTGGCCATCCGCGCCGCCA
>NZ_VIFM01000796.1 GCF_006636215.1 Myxococcus llanfairpwllgwyngyllgogerychwyrndrobwllllantysiliogogogochensis
CCAGAAATGGAAAGGGCCAGCGCGAGAAGGATATGCATTGCTTTCATGGTGTTTCCTGAGTACGTGAAAGAAAAAAATGGGCCCCGCAATTTGCGGAGCCCGAAGGCCCACTTGTCAGTGGGCGGAGGGAACAGGGTGCACGGGCTCTGCCGACACGTCTTCGTCCTTCTCGTCGGGCTTGTGAGCCAGTCGATAGAGGATTGGCAGCACCAACAGAGTGAGCAGAGTGGAGGAAAGAATGCCGCCAATTACCACCGTTGCCAGTGGGCGTTGAACCTCAGCGCCGGTACCTGTTGCAATGGCCATTGGAATGAAGCCCAGAGACGCCACGAGAGCGGTCATAAGCACAGGTCGCAGACGTGTCAACGCTCCATCGCGGATGGCATCGTCCAGCGGAACGCCTTCCTCTCTCAACGTCCGGATGTATGATAGCATC
>NZ_VIFM01000797.1 GCF_006636215.1 Myxococcus llanfairpwllgwyngyllgogerychwyrndrobwllllantysiliogogogochensis
CGCGCAGTCGGTGAGCGGGATGAAGCCGATCTTCACTTCCTTCTTCTCGGGCGCGTCGGAGCCGGCGGCATGCACCAGGGCGCGCAGGGCGGGGCTCACGCCCACGGCGCCGACCGCGGCGGCCTGCAGCACGGTGCGGCGGTGGAGGCTGGTTTTCGAGAGGTCGGTCATCGGGGCTTCCTTGTCGAACGGTTGCGGGCGCGGGCCCGGTGGCAGGTGGCGAAAAAACGAAAAGGCGTCCGCAACGCTTCGCGGCGGGTGGGCCGCGAAGGATGGGGACGCCTTTGTCCTTTGGTTCGAGGCGCCTGTCCGCCGTTGGACAGGTGCCTCGATGACCCAGCGATGGGTGCTGGCCGGATCAATGCAAGGGCTGTGCCAGCGGTTGCGTGCGGGGGCGCCGGATGGGAAGGCGGCGACGCTGCTGAGCCTGCTCAAC
>NZ_VIFM01000079.1 GCF_006636215.1 Myxococcus llanfairpwllgwyngyllgogerychwyrndrobwllllantysiliogogogochensis
TGTGTATAAGAGACAGCCCATCCTCCGGTGCCCACATCCCATGGGTGTCACCATGGCCCCGCGCGTCACCTCGGAACATCACTCCCCCCTGTCGCGATGCAGTCGAAGCAGCCGTACTCCCCCGTCGCCGCCCTCTTCCTTCTGAAATACGTTCCGAGCCTTTTTCCTTGAGCGTCCTTGTTCAAAAAAAATCGGGGCGCCTCCCCCCGGAAACGCCCCGAAAAACAAGCAACTCTCCGGTAATTCAGGAGAGTCATGAAACGGCTGTTACGTGTTTCAGCGCTCGTCGTTGGCGGCCGGCTCGTCCGCCGGAGGAGGCGGGGGCAACGAGAGTCTGGCGGAGAAAACAGGCGTCGCCTCCTCCCCGGTCGGCGCGCGCAGGCCCCGATCCTTCTCCGGCGGTGGATCCGGAAACTCCTGGGCGACGAGGTCCGAGTTGGTCTTCCTCGAGTCCGAGTTCAGCATGTGAGAATCCCCCCCTTGTTCAGTGTTTCAAGACGCGACGCGCCGCCAGGTCGGCGGGGCGTCACCTCCAGAACGCAGCGGGTCGGAATCCTTGATGACGTGTCGACACGTCACTCGAACAGGAGGACCTGGGCGGGCCACGTCGCGGCCGGCTCGCGGGCCATCCACGCCAGGCGCTCGTCGCGCAGGGCCAGGGAGGCCGGGGCTCCCGCGCGGATGCGCTCGCGAACCGACTCGAAGAAGCGCCCCGCCGTATCGGGAATGTCACCGGTGGAGGCGAGGACCGTGCGCGCCCCCGCGTCGATGAAGGCCACCGGCAGGCTCACCGTCTCGTGAAGGAACGGCGCTGCGCGAGCAGCCCCACACGCCGCGAGCAACACCAAAGGCGCGCCGACGAGCGGCTGCTCCCGCACCTGGTCCGCCGAGAGCACGTACCGCCCATCCTCGTCCGGCGCGAGCACCAGCAGCGAGGAGTCCGACAGCGCCGAGCTGAAGAGGCCGTGCGTGTGGATTTCAATCTCGCGCGCCTCGGCCATCTCGCGAAGCACGCGCGACGGAGTGGCTGCCGCGCCGCGCAACTCCACGCGCAGCGGGTCCGGCACGCGCGGCGCCTCCAGGGGCAAGAGCTTCTCCAGCCCGAGCGCCTGCGGTGCGTCCACGCCCGTGACGACCAGATGGCGCCCGCCCTGGCCCCGTGACTCCGGAACAGGCCCGGTGCGCCCCACGCGGTAGCTCCACGCCAGGTCCGCGGGCAGCAACCCCGGCAGGCCATGCACGGGTGGCAAGGCAAGGACATCCACATGCTCGCAGCCTCGGAGCGCCGCCACCAGACGCGGAGGCACCAGCCCCTCCGCCGTCCCGTGCAGGGGCGACGAGCGCCGGTCGTCATAGACGCCCACCAGCGCGCCCCGTGCATCACGCACGGTGGTCACCGTGCGCTCATGGTCCACGGACACAGCGAGCACGCAGCGCTCCGGGACTGACACCCTCAGCGCCCGACCCATCAGCTCCAGCACCTGCTCCTGGACACCCGAGCGGCCCGCGTCGCTCACCAGCACGCCGTACGCCAGGACGCGGGTCTTGCGAGCATCCACATCCTTCGGGAGCGACTCCGCCGCGTCGATGGCGCCATGCAGCAACTCCCGCCCCGCCGCGCGCTCACGCTCCAGCTTGAACTGGCCTTCGAGGAAGGTCAGCGCCGCCAGCTCCCCCTCCGTGCGCGAGCCGCGCCGCAGCTCGCCGAGCGTGCGCCGCAGCAGGTCCTCGTCGCGGACCTCCGCGCCGTGGCGGGCCAGGTTCGACAGCACCCACGCGCCCGACATGCCCAGGGGACTTCCGCAGCGAGTGGCCTGCTCCAGCTCCTCGCGGGCCTCGTCCGGACGGAAGTCGGACCAGGCCACGCTGGCGAGGTTGCGATGCACGTACGTGCGCTGCTCGCAGTCGTCCGGACTGCGAGATAGGGACTCGCGCAGGAAGGCCCGTGCGCTGGCCGCGCTGTGGCGAAGGCGGGAGATCTGCGCCATCTCCTGGAGGAACTGCTGCTCCAGGTTCCACTCCCCCAGCTCGCGCGTCAGCCTCCAACCGTCACGCGCTTCCTCCAGTGCGTCGGCGGGCCGGTGCAGCCGGACGAAGAGGTCCGCCAGTCGTCGTCGCAGCGTCGCGCAACGGTACGCCAGTCCTCGCCCTGAACACGCCGCCAGCGCCGCGCGAAGCCGCTGCTCCGCCTTCCACGGCTCGCCCGCGTGCTCCTCCCTCACGGACAGTTCGCGCTCGGCCAGCAGCACCAACCAGGGGTCGCCTCCGGCCCGAGCGATGCGCTCGAAGTCCTCCAGGTGGCGCGCCACCACATCCAGCTCCACGAGCGCGCCCAGATACAGGTCATCCTCTCCGGAGCGCCGCAGCGTCTCCAGATACGCGTCCGGCGAGGGGTGCTCGCCACGCAACAGCCGCACATAGTCGCGAGCCAGTGGGCCCCGACGCTGGAAGTCCGCGCGCGCGACGGCGTGCACGGTGTCGCGCAGCGTGGAGCCGCCCTGCACCTCGTCCAGCACCTCCGCGAGCGGCAGCAGCCGCAGAGCCGCCTCGCGCGTCGGCGCGGCTCGCACCGCGTCGTAGAAGGACAGCCGCACCACACCCGGGAAGCGACGGGCCTCGCCCAGCGGAAGACGCGCACCGTCCAGCGTCGCCAGGCTCCGCGCCGCCGCCCTTGCGTCTTGGAAGTCCCGCGAGCGCAGCAACGTCTCGCTGCGCAGCGCCTGGGAGCGCACCCGGGCTTCCTCGCTCCACCCGGCCTCCCCCAGCTTCACCACCGCGTCGAAGGCCTCCGCGGCCTGGAGCGTCAGCCCCAGCTCCCGCAGCACCAACGCCCGGTTCCACAGCGCCTGTGGATGGTCCGGCGACTTTCGCAGCACGGTCTCCAACTGCTCCAGCGCGTCCTCTCGCCGCCCCTGCTCCAGCGCGATGACCGCCAGGTCGCTGTCGCGGTCCAACGACGCGGGCGTCCGTCGCAGGAAGTCCGCCGCCTGCCGCACGTCCCTGCGCACGAGGTAAGCGGCGGCGATGCCATGCAGGTCGCCCCGGTCCTCCAGCTCCGCCAGCTCGCGCAGCGGCAGGGGCGCCGTCACCACGGGAGCCTCGGGCCCGGCGCGCATCGGCACGTAGGGGCGATACCCGTCCGCCCGTGAATAGGAGACCCGCGCCTCCAGCGCGCGCTGCGTCGCATGGGCCACCCACACCTCGGGCGACGTGTCCCTCGCGCGAGGCACGGCCAGCACCAACACCAGGAGCCCCGCGGCCAGCGCCACCGCTCCCGCGGCCCACCAGCCCACCGGGCCCCTCCGCGCGGGCAACACCGAGCGCAGCCGCTGGTGCCACGCGGGCTTCGGCCAGGGCGGCGCGGGCCACGCCGGGGACGTCTCGAAGCGCGGCGCTTCTTCCGCCTCCTCCTCGAGGGGCAGCCCCTCCGGGTGGAGTGCCTGGAAGCCAAGCAGCTCCAGTTGCATCGCCTCGTGCAGCCCGGACGCGCACATTCCGCAGCGAGCCAGGTGGTGGCGGAAGTTCTCCTCGTCCACCGGGGGCAATTCGCCATCCAGGAACAGATACAACCGATGACACGGAGGGCTCATGCCATCCCCCCACCATCCGTCAGCGGCATCAGCAGCTCGCGCAGCTCCTTGCGCGCCTGGAACAGCCAGCTGCCCACGGTGCCCTCGGGCACGCCCATGCGATGGGCGATGGCCCGGTAGCGCAGTCCCGTGGCGTGCAGCTCGAACGCCTCACGCACGCGCGGATTGGGCAGCCGGGAAATGGCCTGGACCAGGTCCGCGTCGGTGATGCGCTCCCACAGCTCGCCCGTTCTCGCGTCGGGAGACTCCACGTCCTCGCGCACCAGGCGGATATCCCGGCGCTCCTGCTCCAGCAGCTCCGTCCGCCTCCTGCGGCACTGGTCCAGGAAGTGATTGGTGAGCGCCCTGCACAGCCACGCCCGGTACACGGGCTCTGGCTGCGAGGACAAGGTGGCATGGTGGACAAGCGCCCGGACAAGCGCTTCCTGCGCCAGATCCTCCGGGTCGATGCCACCCTGGCCGCACAGACGCCTCGCCAGGGCCACGAGCATGGGCCTGACGCGCTGAGCGAACTCCTCGAAACCTTCGTGTGCCACGGCGGCACTGTAGGCCACGGTGAATCGCTTCACCGAGGCATTGCGATGGTCCTTCATCGACCCCTCGCCCTCCTTCCACGCCCACTCGAAACGCAGCCACCCGGAATCCTTGGGTCGCCGTCTGGAAACCGACGCAACCACGCCGGTTTCCGCCAGCTCCCGGACATCGGTGCAGCCCCCAGGGCGGAGTCGACCCGCCACCGGAAGGACACCGCGTCTGCTCCGCCCCACCACTTGCTTGGACGCCCCACGAACGGGAGACATCCGCGAAGCGTTCCGGCCGCCGCGCTCGTCCCACTCAGCCCGGAGGACCGGTGGGCGGAGGGTCCCTCACGTCGGGACGGGCGGTCGCCGGAGGAGTGTCGGACTCGTCTCCGTGGACATCCCCGTCCACCTTCGGCTCCTGCTCCGGAGCGGTCCCACTCACCGCGGGCCCTTGCAGCGCGGGCGCTTCCTCCGTCGGCTTCGCGTCGCTCAAGCAGTTCGTCATGTCGCACGGCTCCTGGGGTCCGCCTTCCGCTCCCCCGCTGGATGCGGGGCGCTGGCGGCCCTCATGCCATAGAACGCACGACGTCCTGCTTGTTGTCGGAAACCCCTCACGTCACATCCCTCGACAAGGAGCGCTCTCGCGAAGCGCTCACTCGAAGAGGAGGACATGGGACAGCCACCGCGCGTCATCGGGGTGTTCGCGCAACCACAGCGCGCGCAAGTCCCGCAGCGCCACGGACGGACGAGCCCCCGCGCGGATGCGCTCGCGCACCTTCTCGAAGAAGCCGCCCGCGGTGTCGGGAATCTCCACGGAGGCCGCCAGCACGGCGCTCGCGCCCGCAGAGATGAAGGCCACGGGCAGGCTGAAGGACTCATGCGGAAACGGCGCCGTCTTCGCCGCGCCACACGTGGCCAGCAGCACCAGCGGAGCATGCTTCAGCTTTGTCTGACGGACCTTGTCGGCGGTCAGCGCATAGCGTCCATCCGGGTCCGGCGCGAGCACCACCATCGACGCGTCGGACAGGGAGGCGCTGAACAACCCATGGGTGTGGATTTCGACCTCGGACGCGTCTTCCATCTCCCGCAGCACCCGTGACGGCGTGGCCTCCGCGCCCCGAAGCTCCACGCGCCACGGGTCCGGTACGCGCGGCGGCGTCAGCGCCCCCAGCTTCGGCAGCCGCAGGGTGGGAGGGCTCGCCACCTCGGTGACGACCAGGTGACTGGACTGTCCTCCTTGCGCGGGCGGGCTCCGCGCGCCTCGCCCCACGCGATAGCTCCACGCCAGCGAGTCCGGCAACAGACCGGTGAGACCATGCACGGGCGGCCGGGTGAGCACCTCCACGTGCTCGCAGCCCGTCAGCTCCTTCACGAGTTCGGCGGGAACCAGTCCGGAGGCATCGTCGCGCAGCGGCTCCCGACGGTCGGAGGAATACGCGCCCTTCAGCTCGCCCTGAGGCCCGCGCGCGAGGACCAGGGTGCGCTCGTGCTGAAGCGACACCACCAGCAGGCAACTCGCGGGGACGGACTCGACGCGCAGCTCGCGGCCCATCAACGCGAGGGCCTCGTTCCAGGCACCGGCGCGCCCCGCCTCGGAGAGCAGGGCCGAGTAGCCGAAGGCGAGCGCCTTGCGCGCATCGACGCTGTCCGGCGTGTGCTCCGCCATCGACACGCCCCTCCAGAGCAACGCCTGGCCCGCGTCTCGCGACTGCTCCAGCGCGAACTGACCCTCGAAGACGAGCAGCAACGCCTCGCGCCCGGGCGAGCCTCCCTCCCGCCGCAGGTCCGCCAGGGCCCGGCGCAACCAATGTTCGTCATGGGGCCTGGGATTCGAGCGGGCCATCTCCGACAACACCCGCGCGCCTGTCATCCCCAGAGGTCGCTCACATTCCAGCGCCCGCTCCAGCGACTCACGCGCCGCGTCCGGACGGAAGCGCTGCCACTCGAGCAAGGCCACGTTGCTGTGCACGTGCGTGCGCTGGGCGCAGTCCTCCGGCATGCGGACCAGCGATTC
Source organism: Myxococcus llanfairpwllgwyngyllgogerychwyrndrobwllllantysiliogogogochensis (assembly GCF_006636215.1). Taxonomy (GTDB): domain Bacteria; phylum Myxococcota; class Myxococcia; order Myxococcales; family Myxococcaceae; genus Myxococcus; species Myxococcus llanfairpwllgwyngyllgogerychwyrndrobwllllantysiliogogogochensis. Next base: position 6,126 of record NZ_VIFM01000079.1, read on the forward strand.
CTCCAGATAGGCGCGGGCGCTGGTGAAGGAATGTTGATAGCGCGCCACGTCCGCCAGCTCCTGGAGGAACAACTGCTCGTACCTCCACTCGCGAGACTCCTGGGCGCGGCCCCAGCCGTTCCACGCATGCAGGAAGGCGTCCGCGGGGCGGTGCAGGTCCAGGTACAGCTCCGTGAGCGCATGCTCCAGACCCAGGCAGCGATACACCAGGCCCTGCTTCTGGCAGGTGTCCAGCGCCTCCAGCAGCCGTTGCTCGGCGTTCCACCAGCGACCGTCCCGCTGGTCCGCGCGAGCCAGCTCCAGTTCGCCGAGCACCCGCATCCACGGGTCCTCGGACGCCTGCGCCAGTCGCACCAGCGCTTCCGAGTCCACCGGCTGTCGCGCGGAGCCCGCGAGCACGAGCGCGCCCAGATAGAGGTCATCCTCTCCCGAGCGGCGCAGCTCCTCCATCACCGCCCCGGAAGGCGACAGCGCGCCCAGCACGAGTTGGGCGTACCTCCGCGCCAGAGGCCCCCTTCGTGTGAAGTCCCGCTCCGCCACGCGAGACAGCCACGTCTTTAGGACGGCTCCGCCATAGCGCTCGTCCAGTGCCCGGGCCAGTGGAAGCAACCGCAGCACATCCTGTCGCCGGGGTGCCGCTCGCACCGCGTCGTAGAAGGCCAGTCGGAGGATGCCCGGATGGTCCCTCACCGCCACCAGGGGCAGCGGCGCGGACGCATCCGTCAGCAAGTCCCGCGTCGCGGCGAAGGCGTCCTTCCAGGCTCGACCGCGCCAGAGCGTGGACTCGCGCAGGGCCCGTTCCCGGGCCGAGGCCTCCTCGCTCCAGCCCACCTCTCCCAACTTCGCGACCTCTCCGAACGAGTCCGCTGCCTGGAGCGTCAGCCCCAGCTCCGCCAGCGTCAGCGCCCTGTTCCACAGGGCCTGGGGATGTCTCGGTGAGACGCGCAGCACACCCGCCAGCAGCTCCAGCGCCTCTTCCAGATGCGCGTGACGCGTGTCCAGCGGCCCGCCCTGTCGCGCCTGCTCCAGCGCCAGGAGCGCCAGGTCACAGTCCCTGTCCACCGAGGGAGGCAGCCGCTTCAGGAAGGCCAGGGCCTGTCGGGGCGCGCCATGAAGCAGGTACGCGGTGGCGATGCCGTGCAGGTCTCCCCGCGCCTCCATCCTCGACAGCTCCTGCAGCGGCAGCGAGGGCACGGCGGGACGTGACCAGGCCCCGCTCCGGTCCGGGACATAGGGCTGGTAGCGCGCATCCACCGCGCGATACGTCACCCGCGCCTCCAGCGTGCGCGGGCCGTCCTTGACGAGCCAGGACAGGTCTTCGCCGCCCCAGTGGCCGGCGCTCGGGAAGAACAACAACACCGCGAGACACGCGACGAGGACCTTGAAGCCAGACCCGCTCTCACCGAACCAACGCCCGGTGGAAGGAGGCCGCTTCGCGGATGAAGGCGCATGCGAGGGAAAGGCCCGATGCGCCAGCAACTCCAGTTGCAGGCTCTCCCGGAAGCGAGCCTCGCAAAGCGCGCACATGCCCAGGTGCTGACGAAACCCGCCCTGCTCCGCCGCGTTCATCTGGCCGTCGAGGAACCGAGGCAGGTCCTTGCAGTCGACCGTCATCGTCCCCGCTCCCGGCGTCGACGCTCGGCCGTCTCACGCAGCAGTTCTCGAAGCTCCAGTCGAGCGTGATGCAGGCGCGCGCCCACCGTCCCCTGCGGTACGCCTGTCTCTCGAGCGATGCGCGCATAGGACATCCCTTGGAGGTACTGCTCGAAGGTCAATCGCAGCTTGGGGCTGAGGAAGGTCAGCGCCCACTTCACGTCCTCTTCACCGACGTGACACCACAGTTCGTCCTGCGCGGCCTCGTCGATGTGCTCCGCTTCCTCGTGGAGCTCGAGCAGGTTGCGCAGCCGGTCCGCCTCGCTCTTGCGGCGCCGACACCGGTCCAGGAAGCAGTTCTCCGCCACCCGCCCCAGCCAGAAGCGCTGCTTGTACGACTCCCAATGCTGTAGGTGCTCCCACTGGAGCAGCGCACGCAACAACACATCGTGCACCAGGTCTTCGACCTCGTGTTCGATGCCCACGCAATACTTTCTAAGAATGGCAAACAGCGCGGGTTGGAATTGGCGAGCGAAGACCTCGAAGTCCGCCCTGGGTTCTCCAGACGGAGGCTCCACCACCCTCAATCTCGGCCGTGCTCTCATGGCCCCCTCCTTCCCTTTCAACAGAGAACGCGTCAGGTCTGCTTTATTGCCGACACGCTCTTTTCCTCACAGACACGGCATTCGAGCGACATCCGAAAGCCCTGTGGAGAAAGTGTCTACGTGAAGACAGTATGACGTCAGGAGGCGGCAGCGGCCAGGGGCACGGGCTGCGTCAAAGGGAGCGTCACGACGAAGCTCGCGCCGCCCAGGGACTCGGAGCGTCCAGCCCGCACCGCGCCTCCGTGACGCTCCAGGATTCCCCGGGCGATGGCCAGCCCCAGGCCCGTCCCCGGGCGAGGTCCCTCACGGCGACGTCCCGTGACGAAGGGCTGGAACAGCCGGGGGAGCAGCTCCGGAGGGATGCCTTGGCCACTGTCCTCGACGATGACCTGGAGGGTCGCCTCGGAACGCTCGCAGCGCACACGAAGGCGTGGCGCGGGAGTCTCGCGCAGCGCGAGCAAGGCATTCTCCAGGACAATCACAAACACTTGCGAGAGCTGGGATTGGTCGGCTTCCAGCTCAAGTGGGCCGCTGTCCGCGAGTTCGAAGGCCACGTCCGGCGTCAGCGTTCCCAATCCCTGTCTCGCGGTGGAATACGCCAGCTCCACGGTGGCCTGGATGTCCACCCGGCGCAGCTCCAGCGGCCGGGGCCGGCCATATCGCAGCAGCTCGTCCACGAAGTGCCCGGCGCGGGAGATCTGCTCACGCATGGCGGCGACCGAGTCCGCATCCACGCCCTGGCGCTCCAGGAGCTTCAGGTGCGCGGCGAGCACGCCCAGCGGGTTTCGCACCTCGTGGGCCACGGCGGAGGTGAACTGGCCCAGCTCCGCCAGCCGCGCCGCCTGGTCCGCGCGGGTCTCCTGCTCGGCCAGGGCCGCCACCAGTTCGGTGCCGGTGGCCCGACCCTTCAGGAACCGGCGCCCCAGCCATTCCTGGAGCCCCTGCCGCAGGGGCTCGAAGGCGAGCGCCGCCAGCGCCAGCAGGAAGAAGGCGCCCACCCGGTACTCGCGCAGGAAGGGTTGCCCGCTGCCCGCCATCAGCGTCAACACGCCGAAGAGGAAGCCCGCCGACAGCACCGCCGCCATCGCCGAGTAGACGAGGCTGCGCTCCAGGAGCCTTCGCTCCCCGGGAGGCTGATGCGCGTTGACCACGTGCACCAGCACCAGCAGCGAGGCCAGCACCCCGTACAACCCGAAGGGCAACGCGTAGCCACCCGACAGGAGCAGCGCCGTGCCCAGCCCGCCCGAGTACGCCAGCGCGCCGACGATGCCCAGGCTGCGCAACAGCGGCCGTCGCTCCGGCGTCTCGCGCGGATACGAGCGGGCCAGATGCAGCAGCGGCACCACGGCCGCGGAGACCGACAGCCCGATGACGGGCCAGAACAACGGCCCCCGCTTCATCGCGAGCGGCCCGTACAGCGCATCCGGAAAGAGCGCGCCCACGATGGTGACGACCGCCGCCACGAAGTAGGCCAGCACCACCTGCCGGTAGGAGCGCTGCCGGGTGACGTCGTACGCGACGTGGAGGTACGCTGCGGCGGTGAAGGCACCGCTGGCGGCGAAGCGCGACCCCAGCCACGCGCCCTGGGGCACGCACATCAAGAGCAACGAGCCGCTCCAGAAGGCCGTGGCCAGGCAGTACAGCGTCAAGCCCCGGGCGTCACGTCCGCGCAGCGCGGCGGTGAAACACAAGAGGAGCGACACCGAGAGGACGGGCACGAGGCTGTAGGCGAACAAGGGCCCCATGGACGGAGTGTGGCAGATGTTCCTAGGCTGCGCGCCCCGTCGGCGCCTCCGGGCGATTCGGCGTCACCAGGAGTCATGAGCAGTGCGGCACTTCGCCATGGTCGCGGCCGGGGCCACCCTCTGGGGGTGTTGGTCCCTCTTCCTCCGGCCCGCGGGCCTGTCCTGGGCCCAGAACGCGCTCCTGGCCCTCATCGCCATGTCGCTGCCGGTGCCCTTCCTGCTGCGCGGCGCCCCCTGGCGCGACAAGCGAGCCACCGCGGCCCTGCTCGTCGTCGGCCTGGCGGACGCGGCCAACATCAGCCTCTTCTTCGCCGCCATGAAGCGCGGCCCCGTCTCGGTGGCCGTGCTCACGCACTATCTGGCCCCCCTGCTGCTGGCGCTCGCGGCCCCCTGGGTGCTGGGCGAGCGGCGCTCCTTCCGGGCCCTGGTCGCCGCGCCCGTGACGCTGCTGGGGCTGGTGCTGCTCATCGGCCGGCCGGATGGGACGGGCGGCGCGGGCATGACGGCGGCGCTGGGCGCCGGGAGCGCCCTGTTCTACGCGGCCATCGTCCTGGGGACGAAAGCGGCGACACGGGCATATTCTCCCGTGGCGGTCGCGTCGCTCCATGCGCCGGTGTCCGCGGGGGTGTTGTTGCTCATCGCCGGGGTGGACGCCTTGCCCCCGGCGCTGGATGGGGCCACGCTCCAGGTGCTCGCCGGGGGCGCGGTGTGTGGCCTGCTGGGGACGTGCCTCTTCAATGCCGGACTGCGCCATGTACCCACGGCGGCGGCCGGGGCCCTGACCTATCTGGAGCCGCTCACGGCCTCCCTGGTGGGCTGGGCCGTCTTCGCGGAGGCCCTCAGCCCGGTGGGGGTGGCGGGCGGACTGCTGGTGTTGGCGGCGGGGGTCTGGGTCGCCTCCGAGCGAAGGGGCGCCGCGTCAGGCGTGCCCCTCCCGTCCGCCGCGCCTTGAACCCTCCGCCGAACTCCCCACTTGCAAGGTCGGGGAATCCTTTGGTCCTCTTGGGTGAACGAAGCTCTTGCTTGCAGTGCAGCGCCTGGCGACGCCGTATGCCCATGGAAACCGCAGCAGACAGCCGTGAGTATCGCGTCCTCTTCTTCTGTCCCGCGTCCAACGCGCGACTGGAGCGGCTGGAGGCACCCGTGCGGCGATTGCTGTCACGCATCCAGGCGCCCCCCGCGGAGCTGACGCCCATCCAGGAGTCGGGCGCGCTCTCCGAGGCCGGTTGGCAGGTGTACCTGGTGCGCTCGCTCACCGAGCGCTCCGCGGCCCAGGCCATGGCCGCGTACGTGAGCGAGGCGACGTGCGCGCTCGCCGCCGAGGTCGACGCGGAGGTGCTGGGGCTCTACGTGGACGTATCCGGTGACTCGGCGCGAATCTGCCGCTGCGGGCCGGAGGACGGGCCGGAGACCTTCGCGGGCCGGAGGCAGGCGGCGCTCAACCGCACGGCCGAGTGGCTGGAGGTGGCGCCCATCCTCCTGTCCGCCATCTTCCAGCTCGACGTGCCGGACGCCGACTACGAGCCGGACGCGGATGACCGCTACGTCGAGGAGAAGCTTCGTGAGGCGCGCGTGCTGATGGAGCGATACCGTCAGGGGAAATGAGGTCTCGAACTCCGGAGGACCTCGCGGGTCGCTGTCCGCGCTGTTTTCTGCCCACCGTGTTGTGCCTGTGCGCCGAGCTGCCCGTCATCTCCACGCGCACCGAGCTGCTCATCATCCGTCACCACAAGGAGACGCTGAAGTCGACGAACACGGCCCGCATGGCCGCGCTCGCGATGCCTCGCTGTCGCATCGTCTCGTATGGCTCGCCGAGCGAGCGCTTCGATGTGTCGACGCTCGAGGACGACGGCGCCACGTGGCTCTTGTTCCCCACGACGCAGCAGGCGCCCGCGCCGGATGCCGCGCTTCCGAAGCGACTCATCGTCCTGGATGGGAGCTGGGGTCAGGCGAAGCGCATGGTGCAGCGGGTGCCGGAGCTGCGCCGGCTGCCGAGCCTGATGCTGCCTCCGCCGCCACCCGACTCACGCAGGCTGCGCAGACCGCCCCATCCGGATGGCATGTCCACGCTGGAGGCCATCGCCGGTGCCTTCGCGCACCTGGAAGGCGAGGACGTGGCGAGGCCCCTCTACGCGCTGCATGAGCTGATGATCGACCGCGTGCTCGCGAGCCGGGGACGCAGGCCCGGCGCCTCGTGTGACGAGGACGACGGGGACTGAACGCGGCTCAGCAGGACGCGCCGTCGGTGCAGCGCGCCTTGCGCATCTCCGCGGCGAAGGGCGTGGGCTCCAGGAAGCCGGTGATGCGCGGACGCGTAAGCACCTTGCCGTCCTGGGCCACGAAGGCCACCGTCGGCAGACCCTCCACCCCGAAGCGCTCCATCAACGCGTCGAGCGCGTCCTCGCTGTTCGTCGCGTCAATCTTGATGGTGAGGAACTGCCCCTCGGACGACTGCGAGATGACCTCGGCCGCCGGGTACGTCTCGCGGTCCAGTTCCTTGCAGGCCGCGCACCAGTCCGCGAAGAAGTCGATGAGCACCGGGCGCCCGTCCGTCTTCGCCTGGGCCAGCACCTTCTCGAACGCATCCGCGGAGAACGTCGCGTGCTTGGCGGGCATCACGTGGTGCCACTGCCAGGACGGCGCGCGCGGCGGCTCGGCCACACCCAGGCGCACCCACAGCTCGCCCACCGGGCCCGCATCCAGCGCGCCACCGCGAATCACCAGCGCCACCACCACCAGCGCCACGCCGAACGCCTTGAACGAGAACTCCCGCGCGCCCTCCTTGAAGGAGCGGTGCACCGCGCCCACCAGCACGCCCACCACCGCCAGCCCGGCCGCCACGGCCGCGCCCGGCACCCGGCCCAGCTCCGCGCCCAGCATCTTCACCACGCCGCGCGCCCAGGGCGACGCGTCCTTCAGGTAGCTGAAGGCCAGCGCGACGAGGACGATGCCCAGCACGCTCTTCACCCACTCCATCCACACGCCGCTCTTGGGCAGCCGCACCGTGGACACGCCGAGGACGAAGAACGGCACGCCGATGCCCAGCGCGTAGATGAACAGCAACGAAGCGCCCAGCGTCGTGTTCGCCGTCTTCGCCACGAAGGCCAGCAGGCCCGTCAGCACCGGCCCCGTGCACGGCGCCGCCAGGAACCCGGACACGCTGCCCATCAGGAACGCGCCCGCCACGCCCGCGCCGCCCACCGAGTTCAGCCGCGTCTGGAGGCTCGACGGCAGCGCCAGCTCGAACGCGCCGAACATGGACGAGGCGAGCAGCAGCAGGAACACCGCCAGCCCCGTCACCACCGCCGGGTGCCCCAGCATCGAACCGAACGCCTGCCCCGTCTTCGCCGCGAGGATGCCCAGCGCGCTGAACACCACCCCCATGCCGACGATGTAGGACGTGGTGAGCAGCAGCGCCTTGCCCCGGCTGTCCGCCTTGCGGGCGCCGAAGACGGACACCGTAATCGGGATGAGCGGGTAGACGCAGGGCGTCAGCGCGGTGAGCAGACCGCCGCCGAAGACGACGGCCGCGCCCACGAAGAGGCTGCCGGATTCGAGGAAACGCGCCGCGTCGAGCTCCGTGCTCGGCCCGGTGGGCAGCAGCCACGGCACCACGGCCACCGCCACGCCGGCCAGCACGGCCATCAATCCCAGCTTCTTGGCATTCATGCGCGCTTCACTCCGTCTTCCCGAAAGGGCCTGCCTTGTATACGCAGGCCCCGGTCAGCGGGCTACTGCGCCGTGGGGGCAAGCGAGGAAGCGGGCACCTTCAAGCCCGCGGAGCGCGCCAGCCCCATGACGCCCTCCACCGCGGCGGCGATGTAACCAAAGGGATTCGCTCCATCCACCGCCGTGACGTGAACCTCGCCCATTTTCTGCTGGAAGGCCGCCGCCACCAGCGGGAGCTGCTGCGCGAGCGTCATCTGGATGACCTCCGGACTGATGGTGTTCTCGATGTCGCGCAGCGCACGGGCTCGCGACAGCTCCAGCCCCTGGCGCGCGTTCTCCCGGCGCACCTCCAGTTCGGCGATGGCGACCTCCGCCTCGGCGATGGAGCGCCGGGACTGCACCACCTGGAGCTGGGCCTTGAGCTTCTCCACTTCCTGGAGCTGCTCGGCCAGCTGTCCCTCGTGCCTCGCCGCCGTCTGCTCCTGTTCGCGGCGCAGCCGCTCCAGCTCCATCTGCGCGCGGGCGTTCTCCTGCTCCTCCTCACGGCGCAGGCGCTCCAGCTCCATCTGCGCGCGGGCGTGCTCCGCTTCCTGCTCCCGTTGCAGGCGCACCAGCTCGAACTTCGCCTGCGCGGCCTCGGCCTCCTGCGCCAGCTTCTGCTTCTCCAGCTCCAGCTTCGCGCGGCCCACGTCCGCGTCCTGCTCGCGCTTGAGCGTTTCCAGGGCGATGCGCGCGCGCGCCACCTCGGTTTCCTGCTCGCGCGCCAGCTTCTCCATGTCCACCTGCGCGCGGCTCGTCGCGAGCGCCCGCTCGGAGACAATCTTCGCCTCCGCCAGTCGCGCCTCGGCGTTGAGCGTCTCCAGTTTGGCCTGCTCGTCGGAGACCTGCTTCTTCTGTCGGACCTCCTGCTCGGCGGCCAGCTTGGTGAGCGCCACCTCGCGCTCCACGGTGACCTGCTCCTGCTTCAGCGTGCGCTCCTGGGCCAGCTTCGCCTCGGCCACGCGCGCGGCCACCGACAGCGTCTCCAGCTGGGATTGTTCGTCCGCCGTCTGCTTGCGCTGGCGGACCTCGTCCTCGGCCTCCAGGCGCTGGAGGTTCAATTGCCGCTCGGCCTCCGTCTCCTCGCGGTGGACGAAGCGCTCCTTGGCCAGCTCCGCTTCGCGCGCCTGCCGCTCCTGCTCGCGACGGAAGCGCGCCTGCATGTTCTCGAAGACGGTGGACGACAGGACGCGCACGTCCTGGATTTCAATCGTGTCCAGCAGCACGCCCCAGCCCGCGTCCACCGAGTCTTCCAGCCGACCCCGGCCCGCGAGCACGGGCCCGATTTCGCGCATCAACTCCGCGGCGATGCCCTCCTTGCGCCGCGACAGGCACTCCTCGATGGAGAGGTTGGCGACGAGGCGCCGCGCCGCGCCGACGAACATCTCCCGCAAGAGCTCCGCCAGCTTCTCCTGCGCCCGCTCCGGGAAGGAGAAGTTGAGCATGCGGAAGGCCACCAACGGGTCGGCGATTCGGTACACCGCGAGGCCCGTCACCTGCACGCCCACCTTCTCGCTCGTCACCTGGTCCGCGGTGAACTGGAGCCGCTGGATGCTGGTGGGCACAATCGCCACCGAGTCACCCGGCAGCTTGAAGCAGCTCGCCCCCTGACCGCTAACCTCGCGCACGAGGCCTCGACGCATGTGGACGAGGAACTCGCTGGGCCGCGCGGTGATGAGGCCCCAGCGCTTCACCTTCTCCGGGTCCTCCGCCGGCTTCCCCGCGCGCCAGCCGTCCGAGTACCGGTTGCGCTCCATCCCCCCGGAGCCTCCCTCCACCCGGACCAGCTGCGTCCGACCGGCTTCCGTGGACTCCGCCTGCTCCCTCGACCGGGCCGTCTGCTTCGCGTTCGCGCTCATGCCTGCCTCCTGATGGACCACCCAGGTTGCAGCCCCCCAGCCAGCGCGGACCCCACGGGAAATCAGACGCTTACAGGCGACAGTAGCCAGGGTACCGCGCCATTTCGGAGCACCCCGCTCCAGGACGGCGCACCTGGGACTGATCCACCCTGGCCCAGCCGTTCCACCGCCGACATCCCCTCCATCCGGCCAGTCCCAACAGGTCTCTCGTCCGCCTTATGTTCGCTTGACCCGAGGGCACCCGATTTTATAATTGACCAGTCCGGTCCACATTCATGTGTGACGGTGTATGCCCGCCGCAGCGCGCCCCTTGGGTGGCGCCGGGGTGCGGGGGCAGTCGTAAGCCCCTTCAGGAAGGTGTGGGAAGCGATGCTGAAGCTGCCGATCTACATGGACAACCACGCCACCACGCCGCTGGACCCGCGTGTGCTGGAAGTGATGCTCCCGTACCTGCGCGAGGACTTCGGCAACGCGTCCAGCCGCAACCACGTGTTCGGCTGGAAGGCGGAAGCCGCCGTGAAGAAGGCCCGCCAGCAGGTGGCCGAGCTCATCGGCGCGACGGACCAGGAGATTGTCTTCACCTCCGGCGCCACCGAGTCCGACAACCTCGCGATCAAGGGCGTCATCGAGTACTACAAGTCGAAGGGTGACCACATCATCACCCTGAAGACCGAGCACAAGGCCATCCTGGACACCTGCAAGCGCCTGGAGCGCGTGCGCCAGGAGCGGCTGGACGAGCTGAAGCTCCTGCGCCTGGGGCAGCTGGCCGAGCGCGACGTGTCGCCCGAGGAAGTGGCGGAGCTGGCCGCGAAGCACGACCTGGAGAACGACGCGACCTACAAGAAGTGGGCGGAGATGCCCACCGGTGGCGCGCGCGTGACGTACCTGGACGTGGAGCAGGACGGCCGGGTGAGCATGGAGAAGCTCGAGGAGGCGATGACGCCGAAGACGGTGCTCGTCTCCATCATGTTCGCCAACAACGAGATTGGCGTGGTGCAGCCCGTCGCGGAGATTGGCGCGCTGTGCCGCAGGAAGGGCATCCTCTTCCACTGCGACGCGGTGCAGGGCATCGGCAAGGTGCCGTTCGACGTGGAGTCGATGAAGGTGGACCTGGCCTCCATCACCTCGCACAAGATGTACGGCCCCAAGGGCATCGGCGCGCTGTACGTGCGCCGCAAGCCGCGCGTGCGCATCGCCCCCATCATCGACGGTGGCGGCCATGAGCGCGGCATGCGCTCCGGCACGCTGAACGTCGCGGCCATCGTCGGCTTCGGCCACGCGGCGCAGCTTGCCCGCGAGGAGCTGGCCGACGAGGCCGCCCGCATCCTCCGCCTGCGCGAGAAGCTCCGGAAGGGGCTCACCGACGCACTGGACATGACGGTGCTCAACGGCTCGCTGGAGCACCGGCTGCCGGGCAACCTCAACATCTCCTTCGCCCACGCCGAGGGCGAGTCCCTGATGATGGGCATCAAGGACGTCGCGGTGTCGTCAGGCTCCGCGTGCACGTCCGCCTCGCTGGAGCCCTCCTACGTGCTGCGCGCGCTGGGCGTGGACGAGGAGCTGGCGCACAGCTCCATCCGCTTCGGCCTGGGCCGCTTCACCACCGAGGAGGAGGTCGACTTCGTCGTCAACCTGGTCGTGGACAAGGTCCGCAAGCTGCGCGACATGAGCCCCCTCTACGAGATGGCCAAGGAAGGCATCGACCTCAAGAGCATCGAGTGGACGGCGCATTAGCGCGTCTTTCCAGGCAATCAGCGGGGCGCATGGCCCCTCGACCGGTGGGCATTGCTCCCCGGAACCTTTGGTGAGAAGCATCCGTTGAAGGAGTTGGCATGGCTTACAGCGACAAGGTCATCGACCACTACGAGAACCCCCGCAACGTCGGGACGATGGACAAGGAAGACCCGAACGTGGGCACGGGCCTCGTGGGGGCTCCGGCGTGCGGCGATGTGATGCGCCTGCAGCTGAAGATTTCCGACGACGGGCTCATCGAGGACGCGCGCTTCAAGACGTTCGGTTGCGGGTCCGCCATCGCCTCCTCGTCGCTCGTCACCGAGTGGGTGAAGGGCAAGACGGTGGATCAGGCGATGACCATCTCCAACAAGGACGTGGCCCGGGAGCTGTCGCTGCCGCCGGTGAAGATCCACTGCTCGGTCCTCGCCGAGGACGCCATCAAGGCGGCCATCGAGGACTTCAAGAAGAAGCGCGCCGCGCGCAAGGCCCAGGCATCCTAAGGGCTGTTGGTACGGCGAACTTCACGACTCCAGGAGGCGAAACCATGAGCGAACAGGCGACCCAGCAGACGACGCAGAGCCCGGTGCCTGGCCCCGCGCCCGTGGCCAAGCCCGCTCCCAAGGGCATCGTCGTGGCGGACAGCGCCGTGGCCCGGCTGAAGGAGCTGCTGGAGCAGCGGCAGACGCCCGAGGCGGGCCTGCGGTTGGCCGTGAAGGGCGGCGGGTGCTCGGGCCTCCAGTACTCCATGGAGTGGTCCGAGAAGTCCCGCGAGCGCGACAAGATTTTCGAGCGGGACGGCGTGCGCGTCTTCGTGGACCCGAAGAGCTACCTGTACCTCATTGGCACGGAGCTGGTGTTCGAGCAGACGCTCATGGCCTCCGGCTTCAAGCTGAACAACCCCAACATCAAGGCCGCTTGCGGCTGCGGAGAGAGCTTCTCCGTCTGAGTGGGGACAGTCCCCGTCCCTTCCCTTCCGGAAGGGACACCGTCACGCGGGGTCCGGCCAGCCGCCGGGCCCCTTTCGTTTGTCCGCCCCACACCCCCATGGAGCACACCGAGTGAGGACCCACTTCGACGTCTTCGGGCTGCCGCGCGCCTATGACGTGGACGTGCCCGCGCTGGAGAAGCAGTACCGCGAGCTTTCGCTCCAGCTGCACCCGGACCGCGTGGCCCAGGCCGACGCGCGCGAGCGCCTCAAGGCCCTGGAGGGGACGACTGCCCTCAACGAGGCCTTCAAGACGCTGAAGGACCCGGTGCGCCGCGCCTTCTACCTCCTGAAGTTGCACGGGGTGGACCTGGACCGCGAGGACGCGGGCGCGCAGAAGGACATGCCCCTGGAGTTCCTCGAGGAGGTCATGGAGCTGCGCGAGGCGCTCGACGGGGCCATGGAGAAGAAGGACCTCGCCCGCGTGCAGGCCATGGGCAGCCAGGTGCGGGGCCGGAGCAAGGCGGCGCTCGACGAGGCGGCCGGTGTCCTCAGGGCCCTGGAAGGTGGGGGGCCAGCGGAGGAAGCGCCGGCCCAGGTGAGAAAGGCATCGCACGCGCTGGGGCGGGTGCGCTACTTCACGCGCTTCCTCGAGCAGGTGGACGCGTTCGAGGAGGAAAGTCTGTCGTGAGCAAGAACGGCTACCTGCAGATCCACGACCCGCTGAAGCCCAAGGGCCAGGCCGTGGGCATCGACCTGGGCACCACGCACTCACTCGTCGCCGCGGTGGCGCAGGGCAAGCCCCGCTGCGTCCCGGTGGACGAGGGCGACTCGCTGCTGCTGCCCTCCGTCGTGCACTACGGCAAGGACGGCGGCGTGGTCACCGGCGCGCGCGCGCGCGCCCTGGCTGGCGAGCACCCCACCGACACCATCTCCTCCGTGAAGCGCTTCATGGGGCGCGGCCCCGACGACGCGGAGACGCGCAAGCTGGGGCACTACAAGTTCGCGCCCGGCGCCAACGTGGTGCGCTTCGACGTGGCCGGCGGCAACCCGGTGACGCCCATTGAAGTCTCGGGCGAAATCCTGCGTGCGCTGAAGCGCCGCGCGGAGGCCCACTTCTCCATGAAGGTGGAGCAGGCCGTCATCACCGTGCCGGCGTACTTCGACGACGCCCAGCGCCAGGCCACCAAGGACGCGGGACGGCTCGCCGGGCTGGAGGTGCTGCGGCTGCTCAACGAGCCGACGGCGGCGGCGCTGGCGTACGGACTCGACAAGGGCAGCCAGGGCACCTTCGCCGTCTACGATTTGGGCGGCGGCACCTTCGACATCTCCATCCTCAAGCTGGTGGACGGTGTGTTCGAGGTGAAGTCCACCGGCGGCGACTCCGCGCTGGGTGGCGACGACTTCGACCGGGCCATTGCGTCACAGGTCTTCCAGGCGCTCGGCATCACCGAGCCCTCCCCTTCCCTCGTGGCCCAGACGCTGGCTGCCTCGCGCAAGGCGAAGGAGGCCCTCACCGACGCGCCCGAGGCGACCGTCACCGTGGGTGGCCAGTCGCACACGGTGAAGCGCGCGGACTTCGACGCGTGGATTCAGCCGCTGGTGAACAAGACGGGGCTCGTGTGCCGTCGGGCGCTGAAGGACGCGGGCGTGGTGGCCGGGGAGCTGGACGGCGTCATCCTCGTCGGCGGCTCCACGCGCGTGCCCGCGGTGCGGCGCTTCGTGGCGGAGATGTTCGGCCGCGAGCCCCTGGGCGACATCGACCCGGACCAGGTGGTGGCGCTGGGCGCGGCGGTGCAGGCGGACCTGCTCACCAACGAGGACCGTCAGGACGAGGTGCTGCTGCTGGACGTGATTCCGCTGTCGCTCGGGTTGGAGACGATGGGCGGCATCACCGAGAAGTTGATTCAGCGCAACTCCACCATCCCCACGGCGGCGGCGCAGGTGTTCACCACGTTCAAGGACGGGCAGACCGGCCTGGACGTGCACGTGGTGCAGGGCGAGCGCGAGCTGGTGGAGGACAACCGCAGCCTCGCGCGCTTCACCCTCTCCGGCATCCCTCCGTTGGCGGCGGGCATGGCGCGCGTGGAAGTGCGCTTCCAGGTGGACGCCGATGGCATCCTCTCCGTCTCCGCGAAGGAGCAGAGCACCGGAGCCGCGCAGTCCATCACCGTCACGCCGAGCCACGGCCTCACGGAGGATGAAATCGAGCGGATGCTGCTCGACTCCATCGAGTACGCCGAGGACGACATCCAGGCCCGGCAGCTGCGCGAGCAGCGCGTGGACGCCGAGCGCGTTCTGGCCGAGGCGGACCGGCAGCTGCGCGAGCACGGCGCGCTGGTCCAGGGCGACGAGCGGGCCGCCATCGACGCGGCCCTCGCGAAGGTGCGCGAGACGGCCCAGGGCAACGACTACCTGAAGCTGAAGGAGGCCGTGCACGCGCTGGACGAGACGTGCCGCCCCTTCATCGAGCGGGTGATGAACCAGGCCATCACCCAGGTGGTGGCCGGCCAGTCGGTGGAGGACTACTGACGTGCCCAAGGTGATTTTCAAGAGCCCCCTGGCCGAGGTCAGCGTGGACGTGCCCCCGGGGACCATCCTCCTGGACGCGGCCGAGCAGGGCGGTGCCCAGGTGGGCCATAGCTGTGGCGGTGTCTGCGGCTGCTCCACCTGTCACATCTGGGTGCGCAAGGGCCTCGACTCGCTGAGCGAGCAATCGGACGCGGAGGCGGACCGGCTGGACATGGGGTTCGACGTGCGCCCGTACTCGCGGTTGAGCTGCCAGACGGAGGTCAGCCAGGAGGACGTCACGGTGGAGATCACCGAGGAGTCCCTCACCGCGTTCATGGATGAGAACCCCGTCATCCGCCGCGCCCTCGAAGCCGAGGGGAAATGGCCGCTGAAGAAGTGAGCTTGTTACGTAGTTCTTGACGGCGCGGGGCAGGACTTCTATATGTCCGCCCCATCGCAGCAACGCCGCAGCGCCGCGAGGAACCACCTGCCCAGGTGGTGGAATTGGTAGACACACTAGATTCAGGGTCTAGCGCCTGCAAGGGCATGGAGGTTCGAGTCCTCTCCTGGGCACAAAGTTGAGAAGGGGTCCTGGTTTCAAACCAGGGCCCCTTTTCGCTTTTCAGGGCTCGGATTGCCCCCGCGCGCTCACGGTGGCGCCGGCTCGACGGACTCGTGGGCCACGTGGTGCGCCGCCTCGCGCGCCAGGCTGCCGCCCTTGCGCAAGTCCCTGATTCGAATCTTCCGGACGTAGACGGAGATGGCCCCCACTCCCGCCTGACTGAGCACCGTCCCCAGGTGGGTGAGCGTGGCGAAGGCCGCCGCGTCCTCCGGCGAGGCCCCCAGGCTGCGGGCCGCCCAGCTCGTCACGAAGTAGTAGATGCCCATGCCGGCCGGGACACCTGGGAGCGCCTGTCCCAGGGAGATGGCCCCCAGCATCACCGCCCCCGCGAAGAGGCCCCCCTGGATTCCAATGCCGTGCAGCGCCAGTCCGTAGGCGAGCGCGGACGCCAGGACGGGGCCCACCGAGAAGAAGAGCACCTTGCCCATGCCCCGGAAGGAGCGCGCGGAGCCCAGGCCGTCGCTGACGTGATGGAGGAGGCCCTCCAGGCGCGGGAAGCGGTGACGGCGGTGCAGCGAGTTCGCCAGCGGCGCGGACCAGTGGGCCAGCAGCACGACGAGGGCGACCAATCCCACGCACAGGGACACCGCCACCTTGAGCTGCCCCTGGAAGCGGGAGAGCGTGGCGCCGAAGGGCCCCAAGAGGGAGAGCGTCACCAGCAACATCAGCGCGGCGAACTCCATCAGCTTGCAGACGCCGACGGTGCCCAGGCAGCGCAGGAAGGGAATGCGCTCGGTGCGCGACAGGAGGAACGAGCGGAGGATGTCGCCCAGCTTCCCCGGCAGCGCGTTGTGGACGAAGGCGCCAATGGCGACCAGGTGGTAGCGCTCGCGGAAGGGCACTCGCTTGCGCAAGGTGCTCTGCCATTGCACCGCGCGCAGCGGGATGATGGAGGCCTGGAGCAGCACGAAGGGCAACAGCCACACCAGGTGGCCGGGCAGGTCCCTCAGGAACTCGTCCAGGGGGAAGCGCGGCTCGAGCAGGGGCCCCGGGCCTTGAAGGTGCCACCGGAAGAACGCCGTGGAGAGCAGGACGACGGACAGCGCCAGCCCCAGCACGGCGAGCAGCACCTTGGGCACGCTGACGCCGCGAGCCGAGGGACTGGGCCACCTGCCCGTCGTGGACCGAACGGAGTCCTGCTTCACTGGACCCACCGCAGTCGGAGCGCGGGCTCCAGATAGGCCTCCGCGAGCCGCTCGTGCAGGTCCGCGCAGTGGCCCAGGCCGGACAGGTCCACGGGCGCGTCCGCGGGCCAGCACACCAGGCTGTTGGCCTCCGTGCGCGTCAGCCCACCGTGCGAGCCGAACTCCCACGCGAAGCCCACGGTGCCTCCGCGCCGCACCGCCTCACCGAAGAGGACCAGGTCTCCCGCCGTCTTCATCGCCGGCAGGCCCCTGAGGAAGTCCGCCACCGCGCGGCGGCTGTACTCGGGTGCCAGGGGCGCGCGCTCCATTTCATCCGGGCCGTAGACGCCACCGCGAACCACGGCCACCGCGGAGTTCCCCCGGCGCATCGCGACGATGCCGATGTCCGGGCTCCGCGTGGCGCGCGCCAACACCTCCGGATGCCGCGCCAGCAGCGTCCTCGCCTCCAGCGGCTCGCTCGAGCCGGAGAGATAGACATGGGCGAAGTTGCCGCACTCGACGACGACGGGCTTGAAAGGCGCGCGCGCGACGGTGTCCGGCTCGGGCAGAGAACGTCCCTCACACAGGCCCCGCGCCACGTCGTCGGACAGCGGGACGTGAGCGCCCTCGAACAACATGGACTCCAGTCGAACGCCCTGGCGCTGCTCCAGCGGCAGGCTGTCCACGTGTCCGTGGTCCGAGAGGATGACGACGTCGTAGGGGCGCTCCACCGAGCGCGCCATGGCGTAGAGCTCCGAGAGGTACGCATCCACCCGGTGCAGCTCCGCCAGCGCGATCTCCGAGCGGGGCCCTCGGCGGTGGGCCACCTCGTCGTAGTTGCCGAAGACGAGGTAGATGGCGGGCACGCCGCGCACCATGTCCACCAGGGCCTTGGTGTGCGCGAAGCTCCAGCCCAGGCGCTGGAAGAGCACGCGACTGAGCAGGAAGGACTGCTCGTGGCGCCAGTCGTGGAGGGCGCGAGACCAGCGGACCACCTCGCGCGCCGACTGCCACGTGTCCATTCCGAACGAGCGCAGGAAGTCCCACGCGCCCCGCGTGCGACCGGCCGACAAGCCCATCAGCTCGTAGGAGAGCGAGCGCGACATCAGCTTGAAGCTGCCCAGCGTGCTCATGCTCAGCGCGTTGTCCGCGCCCGCGCGAAACAGCGAGAAGTACCCGTGGCCACCGCCATCCAGCAGGCTGTCGCGCCCCGCGCCTCGCAACCGTTGATCGATTTCCAGCGCGTCCGCGGGCACGTTCATCTGCACCTTGCGTCCCAGCTCCCGGTCGTACCAGGAGTAGGCAGGCAGGTTCGACTCGCGCATGCCGTACAGCAAGCCCGCCTGGAAGTAGGGCGTGGAGGTGGGCGCGCCCCAGAAGGCGTCCTCCAGATGAAACGCCCCCGAGCGGATGAGTCGTGAGAAGAACGGCATCTTCCCGGCGACAATCGCCTCATCCAGCAGGGCCTTCGGCACCCCGTCTAAATGGACAATCAAGAGGTTCCGGCGCCGATGCGCCGCTGCGGGCGGAACTTTCGAGCGCACCCTCCGCGCAAGTCCGTGGGCCCACATCCATGAAGCTGGGGTAATGACTCCACTCACGTTGACGCCTCCCCTCCTTCGGCAGGCAAAATGAGCACTTGGGGGGACGGCCGCCTTCAGTCGAAGGCAGCCCTCCTGGAAAGCAGGCGGGCAGGTAGCGCCGTCCTTCAGTCGGGATGGATCCGACTCAGAGAGGCGTCACCACGGTCCCCATGATCATTCCCGCTGTCCTCCTCGCCCTCCTGAGTGCCGCTCCGGTGACGCCGCCTTCCCGGCCGGCGCCTGGGCTGGCTCCCGCGAAGACGGACTCCGGCTCGGACATCATCGCGCTGCCGATGATGACGTTCAGTTCGGACCACGGCATCAGCTACGGCGCCGTGGGCGGCATCTACCTGTACGGCCCCGGCAAGACGCCGTACGCGCACGGCATCGGTGCGCAGGTGCTCTTCAGCAGCCGAGGCGTGCAGAGCCACTACCTGCGCTACGACGGGCCGCGCCTCATCGGACCGCTTCGCCTGGAGGCCGGGCTCGAGTACCGCAGGGAGCTGCGCAGCCCCTTCTTCGGCGCGGGCAACCAGTCGGCGCCGGACTTCAAGGGTGACCTGGACAACGAGCGCTTCACGTTCGACAAGGGTTCGCCCGGCGCGTGGCTGCGCCTTCGTGGCCGGCCCTTCGGTCCCACGCATCCACTCCAGTCCTACGTGGGCTACGCGTGGCGCAACACGAGCGTGAGCGCGGAAGACCAGTCCATGCTGACGCAGCAGCAGCCCATCGGCATCGAGGGTGGCTCCACCGGCCAGCTCCTCGTGGGCGCGCTGTGGGACACGCGCGACGACGAGACGGACCCGCTGGAGGGCGGCGTGGAGGAGCTGGCGCTGCGCGTGTCAGGCCAGGCGACGGGCAGCCGCTATCAGTACGTGGGCATCACCTTGAGCGAGCGGCGATACCTGCGGCTGTCGTCACGGCTGACGCTGGCGCAGCGGCTCACGCTGGACATGCTCTTCGGCGACGTGCCGTTCTTCGAATGGAGCAACACGGGCGGCGTGAATGTGTCGGAGGGCATTGGCGGGATGAGCAGCGTGCGCGGCATCGAGCGCAACCGCTTCTCCGGCAACATCAAGGCGTTCAGCAACACGGAGCTGCGCTTCCAGGCCGCGCAGATGCAGGTGTTCGGCAAGAGCATGAAGGTGGGCGCGGTGATGTTCCTGGACCTGGGGCGCGTGTGGCACCCGGGCGTGACGGACGGGAAGTGGCACGAGTGGCACCCGGGCATCGGCGGAGGCCTGCGCCTCACCCGTCGCGCCGCCGTGGTGCGCATGGACTACGCCCGCTCCACCGAGACGGGCCGCCAGCGCATCTACATCACCTTCGGCCACATGTTCTGAACGGAGACGAGGCCCCGGGCTCGCTCGTGAGTGAGTGAGAGCCCGGGACGTCGCGTGACTCAGACGAGCGCGTCCACCCAGGCGCGCAGCCGCGCATCCACCTGCGTCTCGCCCCGGACGCCCTGCTCGGCCTCCAGCAGCAGGGTGTGGAAGCCGCGCGACTCCAGGCCCTTGCACAGCTCGGCGCGAGCCTCCGCGTCCGGTGCGAACAGGATGCAGCCGTCGCCGCCCCCCGCGCCGGACAGCTTGCCCACGCAGCCGTAGGCCGCCGCCATGGACAACACGCGGCGCATGCCCTCCGTCTCCAGCGGGCCCAGTTCCAACAGCAGCGCGTGCTGCGCCTTCACGGCCTCGGAGAAGCCCCGGAAGTCCCAGCCCGCGAGGCCGTCTTCCATCACCTGCCCCACCACGTTGGAGCGCTCGACGAAGGCCTGGCGCCCCGCCGCCTCCAGCCGCGCTTCCACCTGGCCAATCAGCACGCGCGTGGACGCGCTCTCACCCGTGAAGGCATACGCCATGGACACCCGGGGCACGGGCAGTCGCCACACGTCCACGGAGGCCGACTCCGTCAGCGCCGCGCTCAGCCGTCCGCCGTTGCTCGCGTCGACCAGGGGCGTCACGTCATAGCGCCGGTAGCGCAGCACGCCGCCCGCGAAGCTCGCCGCCACATCCCCACCGCTGCCCTTGCCGCCCTGCCCCTGCGTGTGCGCCAGCAACGCCAGCTTCAGCGCGTCGTAGCGCTCCTCCAGCACATAACGCGCGCTCTCGGCCGCCAGCACCGTCGCGCACGCGCTGCCACCCATGCCCAGCTTCTGCCCGTTGGGCCCCACGGCCGAGGGCGCCACCGCGAAGTCGAAGCCCTGGCTCGCGCGGCCGTGCGCGCGGAGCGCCTCGTCCAGCGTGCGCGCCACGAAGGAGAAGCCCGCGGGCACCTCGCGCTCCCAGCGCACGCCCCGAGGCGTCACGCTGCCGCCCAGCGACCCTTCCTCCAGGCAGACATGCACGCGCGCATCCTCGCGCCGCCGCACATAGGCCGCGGTGCGAGGCGCCACCGCCGCCACTCGCGCCACCCCGCCCCACAGCACCGCGTACTCGCCGGAGACGAACAGCTTGCCCGGTGCGGAGAGGGCGCGCTCCATCAGAACAGGTGCTCCTGCTTGAGCGCCGCGTCCCCGCCCGGCACGCAGCGAATCACGTCCAGCGCGCCACACGCGCGAGCCAGCGCCTCCGCCGCGACTTCGTTCGCCGCGTCCGTCAGCAGCACCGGGTTGGGGCCCGCGTCCAACGTGAACCAGACGGGGATGCCCTTCTTGCGGTGCTCGCGCAGGTGCTGGATGAGTCCCAGCGTCCCCGCGTTCAGGTAGCAGAGCGGCGGGTCGGCCGCGAGCGACGTGGAATGCATCCGCCACGCGTTGCGCTCACACAGCTCCCCCAGCGCCTGCAAGTCCCTCCGAGCGATGTGCGCGCGGGCTCGCGGCACTTCCTCTTCCGCGTCACGCACCCAGGCCGGGTAGTACGGGCTGGTCTCCACCGTCTGCTTCATCCCGTCGCGCGACTTCACGTCCTTCTCGCCCCGGTCCAGCACCGCCACCACCATGCGCAGGTCCGGCCAGTGCGCCGCGTCGAAGCGCTGCACCGCGAAACTGTCGTCTCCGTCCGGGCGCTCGCCGCGCTGCCACTCGCAGAAGCCACCCTCCACGCTGCGACACGCGGAGCCGCTGCCCAGTCGCGCCAGGATGCTCGCCGCCCTCGCGTCGGACGGCAGCCCCGCAGCCGCGCGTCCCGCGACAGCGAGCGCCGCGAAGCCCGCCGCGCTGCTCGCGAGCCCCGCCGCCATGGGGAAGTCTCCGCGCGAGACGACCTTCGCCGGCCCCAGCGCGTCCTTCGTCTGGGCGCGCACCGACTCCAGCAGGCGCAACACGCGCTCGCGCTCGCTGCCCTTGGACGTGTGGCCGTTGATCTCCACCGCGTCAGTCGGGACGCCGAACTCCACAGTCGTCGTCACCGACAGGGGCGACAGCGTCAGCGACAGGCTGGACTGGTGTGGAAGGATGAGCGCGTCGTCCCGCTTCCCCCAGTACTTCACGAGGGCGATGTTGGGATGCGCCAGGGCTGTGGCTTTCATGGGAACACTCACGGCGCTCGCGGACCCGCGAGCTGGCTGCTGAAGCAGCGCACACCGAGTCGGGTGAGCTGGACCACCGCGGCCTCCGGTTCGAGGAACAGACCGACCACGGCCCCACCATCCCCACCCGCTCCGGTGAGCTTGGCGCCCAGCGCCCCCAGGCCACGCAGTCGATACACCATCTCTTCCAGCGGCGGCGAGGACAGGCCCAGCGCCGCCAGCAGGCCCTGGTTGACGTTCATCGCATCACCCAGCGCCTCCAAGTCTCCGGCTTCCACCGCCTTCGCGCCTTCCGACGCCAGCCGCCCCATCTCCGTGAAGAGCCGCCGGTAGCGCTCGGGCCACCGCGCCTGCCGCTCCCGCAGCGCCGCCACCGTCTTCTTCGTGGGGCTGCGCTCACCCGCCAGCGCCACCACCACCTTGAGCGGACGGGGACTCTCCACCGTCCTGCCGCGCCCCACCGCCGCCGCGTTGGGCGTCCGGCGATAGAGCAACAGCCGCTCCTCCGCGCTGGTGGTGTGGTCCACCCCGGAAGGCGTGCCGTGGAACTCCTGCTCCATCTCCCACGCCACCCGCGCGGCCTCTCGCGGCGTGGCCTCCTTGCCCGCCGCCAGCAGCAACAGCCGCGCGCATGCCACGGACAGCGCGGCGGAGCTGCCCAGTCCCACGGACAGCGGCAGCTCCGGGTCCAACGACACCTTCACCGGAGGCTCGCCCACCAGCTTCGCCGCGCGCGCGAAGGCCAGGGTGAGCAGCGCCCGCTGTCCCCGGCTCAGCGTGGACGGCAAGGAGAGCTGACACTTCTTGGACGGCACGCCGCGAGCCTTCACGCCTTGCGACAGCGGACCCGCCAGCGCGGGGTGGCCGTACACGACGCTGTGCTCGCCCAGCAGGATGACCTTGCCGGCGCCGAACGTGGACAGGGAGGACTGGGTGGCCACGGCGCTCAGAGTGTCGTGCCAGTGGCGGCAGCGGCGTCCTCGGCGGACAGGCTGGCGAGAATCTCCCGGGCCTTCTCCACCTTGACGTGCCCCGCCTTCACCAGCAGGTCCGCGAGCTTCTCCACCCAGTCACCGCGCGCGCCCGCCGTCACCGCCACGCAGCGCGCGTGCAGCGCCATGTGGCCCTTCTGGATGCCAATGCTGCCCAGCGCCCGGAGCGCCGCGAAGTTCTGCGCCAACCCCACCGCCGCGAACACCATGGACAGCTCACGCACGCTCGAGGCGCGCAGGAGCTTGAGCGCCATCTGCACGCCGGGGTGCACCTTGATGGGGCCACCCACCAGGCCCAGCGCCATGGGCAGCTCGATGCGGCCCACCAGATGGCCTTCCTCCAGGTACCACGTCGACAGCGGGCGGTACTGACCGCCACGGCAGGCGAACGCGTGCGCGCCGGCTTCAATCGCGCGCCAGTCCTGCCCCGTGGCGATGGCCACCGAGTCGATGCCGTTCATCACGCCCTTGTTGTGCGTGGCCGCGCGGTACGGGTCCGCCTCCGCGAAGCGGCTGGCCTGGGCGATGCCCTCGGCGATGGTCTCACCGGGCATCTCGAAGTCGGCGAGCATCGCCAGGGGGATGCGGCACGTGGCGCGCGCCAGCCGGCGGTCCGCCAGGTTGGAGAGGATGCGCAGGTACACCTTGCCGCCGGTGATCTGCTCCACGAGCGGCGCCACGCCCTCCGCCACGGTGTTGATGAGGTTGGCCCCCATCGCCTCCTGCGTGTCGATGAGGATGTGCACCACGAGCAGCGGCTCGCCGCGCGGGCCCTCGGGGGCCGGCAACACGCGAACCTCCACGTCCTTCGCGCCGCCACCGCGCGCCACCATCGCGGGATGGAAGCTGTTGGCCAGGGCCAGCAGTTGCTCCTTGTGCGCCAGAATCTTCTGCGTGGCCTCGGTCGGGTCGCCGTAGCGCGTCACCTGGACCTGGCCAATCATCATCGACTCGTCGGCCTCGGCGATGAAGCCGCCCGCCTCGCGGACGATCTTCGCGGCGAACGACACCGCCGCCACCACCGACGGCTCCTCCACCGCCATGGGCACCAGGTAGTCGCGCCCGTTGACCTGGAGGTTGAGTCCCAACCCCAGCGGCAGGGAGAAGGTTCCCACCGCGTTTTCGATCATCTGGTTGGCCAGGACCGGCTGCAAAGCCTCCGTGCCGCGAAGCTGCTCCAGGTCCGCGGGCGAAAGCCGCAACATGCGAGCGAGCTGCGCGAGGCGCTCATCCATCGGCAGCTTGTGGAACCCGGAGAGCCGGGACGTCACCGTCTCAGACATGTTGAGTCTTCCCTCTTCCTGCGTCGACGCGCACGGCCGCTATAGCGCCGCAATCCAATCCTTCAACACTCCGGTCACCACCCGCGGCCGCTGCCTCAGCTCAGCGCAGCTTCTGCTTCCCGTGAGCACGAGCGCCTGTCGCAATCCCGACAGGATGACCGCCAGCGCCTGCTCCGCCGCCTCCACCCCACCCGCCTGTTGCGCCCGGAACAGCGGCAGCGCCATTCCGCCCAGGTCCGCGCCCAGCGCGAGCACCTTCGCCACTTCCAGCCCCGTCCTCACCCCGCCGCTGCCGACCAGCCGAACCTCCGGCCCCACGGCCGCGCGCACCGTCGCCACCGCGGCCGCCGTGGGAATTCCCCACGCGCTGAATTCCGCGCCCACCTGAGCTTGTACGCCCGTGGCCCGAAGTTGTTCCACGCGAACCCACGACGTGCCGCCCAGGCCGGAGACATCCAGGTTCCGGACCCCCAGCGCCACCAGCCGCCGGGCCACATCCGGGCCGATGCCACACCCGGTCTCCTTCACGAGCAGCCGGTCGCCGAAGGCCTTCACCAGCGCCCCCACCACGTCGTAGCCACCCCGGAAGTCCCGGTCGCCCTCGGGCTGGGTCAATTCCTGGCCCGCGTTGAGGTGCAACGCGATTCCGTCCGCGCCGATGTCCTCCATCAACCGCCGAACCCCGTCCACGCCCAGCCGCACCGCCTGATAGAGCCCGATGTTGCCCAGCAACGCCACCGTGGGCGCGACCTGCCGCACCTGGAAGGATGCGGCCCGCGAAACGTCCTCCGACATGGCACGCTGGCTTCCAACGCCAAACGCCAGACCATGTCGCTCAGCGAGCAATGCGAGGTCACGATTGACCGCGCCCGCGCGCTCGGTGCCGCCTGTCATTCCGGTGACGAGCAGCGGGTGGCGCAACTGCTTTCCAAGAAACGGAGTGGACAGGTCCACGTCCTCCACGGCCATCTCTGGCATGGCGCAGTGGACCAGGTGGACGTGCTCCAGGAGGGTGCTGTTTCCGCCCGGCTCGACGTCACCGGTGGCGCACAGGTCGAGGTGAGCGTCCTTGCGCCGCGCTGTGATGTCCTCGACCATGAGAGAAGCAGCCCGTCCCAAGTGCCCGTCAGGGCGTGTAAGTGCCCGATGGCTCGCGGGTTTCCTAGCAAGCGCAAGGGGACGGGCGCAAGCCAAAGGGCCCGAGCGGTTCGCCCTGGCGACTCAATGGACGGCTGAGGCTGCTGGACGGTATGAGGCCCGCATGAGCGCGCCCGCGTCATCCAAGGTGGTCATCTTCCTGCACAGCGGAGATTACGACCGGGTGCACCAGGGCCTGTCCATCGCCGCCGCGGCGACCGCGTCGGGACGCCGCGCGGAGGTGTATCTCTTCTGGTGGGCGCTCGAGCGCTTCTTGCGGGGCGCGCTGGATGAGCCCGACTTCGAGGGCCGCACGGACATCTCTGACCGCTTCGAATCACGAGGCATGCCCACGCTTCGCGCGCTGCTGGAGCACCTGACGGAGTCCGGGCTGTGCACGCTCGCTGGCTGCACGGGCTCGCTCGGAGCGCTGGGGGGCGAGTCGGAGACCGCGAAGAGCGGCATCGAGCTGTGGCTCGGCTGGAGCGCCATCCTCCAGCGCACCGCCGGCGTGACGGACCGCTTCTACCTCTGACCCTCCCGCGCCCCGGCCGGGTTCCTCCGGGGCATCGCGGGTCCCCGCGTCAGTGCGACAGCTTGAAGCCGAGAATCACCGTGCGGGGGGCGTTGGGGCGCGCGCCATAGGGACGACGGGAGACGATGTCCGCCGAGTCGAACACGTTGCGCGCGCTGAAGTAGAGCTGTCCCCAGCGGGAGAAGTTCCAGTTCGCGTTGACGTCGAACGTGAGCTGGGAGTCCGTCAGCTCGCCGGGCGCCGCCTCACCCTGCCCCGCCTTCTCGCGCATGCTGTCGATGTAGAGCGCGCTCAGGATGACGCCGCCCAGCGCGCCCTCCACGCCCACCGACGCGAAGACCTGGTGCCTGGGCACATAGGGCAGCTCGTCGCCGGCCTTCACGTCGCCGAACTGCGGATCCGCCGAGCGGAAGTCGGTGAGCAGCTCCGTGCGCGTGAAGGTGTAGGAAGCCGAGAGCGGAAACGTCACGCCGCCTCCGGGACGGAACGTCTTCTCCGCGAAGACCTCCAGTCCGTAGATGTGGGCCTGTCCCGCGTCCGTCTGTCGGTCCAGGTCGTCATCCACACAGCCGCTGGAGAAGGTGCAGATGGCGGTGAGGTTCGAGTAGTCGTTGAAGAAGCCGACGACCTCGAAGCGCTCGCCCCGACGCGTCCAGCGGGCGCCCGACTCGTAGTTGATGCTCTTCTCCGGCTTCACCGCGTCGGGCTGGCCCGGTGAGGGCGGCGAGAAGCCCCGATACGCGCCCGCGAAGAGGCCCAGGTTCGGCGTCAGCGCGCCATACGCGCCCAGGCCCGGCATCAGCACCTCGAGCGAGCCGTCCGTGTCCTCCCCCGTCATGCGGTCATACGAGCGGGAGCGGATGATCTCCAGGCGAACGCCCGGCGTGAGGACCAGCGGTCCCCAGGCGATGGCATCCGTCACGTGCAGCGCGAGGGCGTGGGTGGCGTCCTTGTTGTCGGCGGTGGTGGCCGTGGGCGCTCCAGCGGAGACGAGCTCGCCGCCCGCCATGAGGTACGCGTCCTCGGTGTGCTTGCGGTCGATGCTGTCGTAGTGGAAGCGCGCGCCGACCTCCAGGCTGTGGCTCAGCGGGCCCGTCGTCGTGGTCCACCGCGCGACGCTCTGGAGGCCCTGCGACACGAAGGTGCGGTCATTGGGGCCGATGAGCAACGTGTCCTGCGTCGACGACGTGTCGAGCTGGCCGGTGAGGACGCCGTAGTAGATGGAGTTGCGCGCGCTCGTCGGGTCCGCGAGCACGGTGGCGATGGCGGCGCCGCCAAAGCGGTTCACCTTGCGCCACACGCGCGCGAAGTCGTTGCGGTAGGCCGTGGTGGTGATGGCCAGCGAGCCGGCTTCCAGCACGTGACTGAGGGCCACCTGGGTGCGGTGCCACTTCATCCGGTCCAGCGCGCTGGCGACGTAGCGGCGCAGCGGGTTGGCGCGGAAGTCCGCGTCGGACAGGCCCAGGTACGTCTCGTTGGACAGCTCGTCGGAGTAGCCCAGCTTGAGGTTGAGGCTCTGGCGAATCTCCCCCTCGGTCACCAGGCGGTAGCGGGCCTTCGCCATCCACTCGTTGCGCCGGAAGCCCGTGGTGCCTCCACCGTCGAGCTCCTTGAAGCCATTGCTGCGCAGGTGGATGCCTTCCACCAGGAAGCCCGCGCGCTCGGTGCTCGCGCTGAAGACGCCGTGCGCCTTGCCGTACAGGTAGCCACCTCCGGCGATGTCCAGCCACGCGGACTCCGACGCGGAGATGTCGCGCGTGAGGAACTCCACGGAGCCCGCGACAGTCTGTGGACCATGCTGGATGGCCGAGGGGCCCTTGAGCACGCGCACCGACTGCATGCGGGTGACGAGCGGGAAGAAGTAGGCCGCGGGCGCGGAGTATGGCGCCGGGCCAAAGAGGACACCGTCCTCCAACAGGGTGACCTTCTTGCTGCGGTCCGGATTCACGCCGCGAAGGCCCACGTTCGGCCGAAGCCCGAAGCCGTCCTCGCCACGCGCGTAGACACCGGGCACGCTCATCAACACCGCGCTCGGGTCGTCCTTCTCGTAGCGCTCCAACTGCGCGGGCTTGAGGATGTGGACCGAGCCGCTCGTGCGCGTCTCCGAGGTCCCCACCACCACGCTCTCGAACTTCCGCTGCCCCGCCTCGGGCACCGCGTCCGGCGCGGTGGGCGCCTGTGCGGGCACGTCACCGGCCTGCACTGGAGCCAGCGGCGCGTCCTCCGGCGCCGAGGGTGTGGCCACCGACTCCGAAGGCACGGGCACGTCGACGAGGGGCTCTGGCTGAGAGGACGTCGATGGAAGCGCGGGCTCCTCGGCAGGTCCAACGGGCGATGGGGCCACCGGAGGAGCCGCCTCTGACGGAGTCGCAGCCTCGCTGGGAGCACCCGGCACGGACTGGGCGGCCGACGACGACACGAACCCCACCATGAGCACCGGAGCCGTCCAGCTCCGCGCCCGCCTCAGCCTGTCCTTGAACCATGCCATCTGCGAAGTACGCCCTTGTCTCGATGATGTGCGGTGGCACTGCGCCAGACGCCAGGAAGCCGGGGTGGCCGGGCCCATGAAGGGACCCGACTCCCCGGCTCCAGGACTGGGTGCTTCGAAACCGTGCTGCTACTACTTGTCGGCCGTGCCCGCGACGACGATCTTCCCGTCGGACTGCACGACGATGCCGCGCACGGCCTCCTCCGTCTTGCCGACGATGAAGTTGTGCTTCACGACGCCGCCCGTGCCGAACGTGGTGTCCAGCGCGCCAGCCGTCGTGTAACGCGCCACCACCATCTTGTTGTCGCCGCCCTCGGTGACGAAGCCCGCCACGTAGACGCGGTTGGACGCGTCGAAGGCCACGGACCAGAAGCGGTCATGGTCCGTCTCGGAGATGGGCGCCGCCTTGAAGACCTCGGTGCCCGAGCCGCCCACCGGGATGATGGCCAGCACGCCGTCGTCATCCTCGCTGCCACCGGCGCGGTAACCGGCCGCCGCCACCCAGTTGCCGTCCGCGGACTTCGCCACGCCGAAGAACGCCTGCTCCGGACGCTCGAAGTCGTACAGCTTGTAGCCCTCCGTGTTGAAGGTCGTGTCGCGGGCGCCGTTCTTGTCCAGCATGAACACCAGGGCGGAGATCTTCTGCGCCACCGGCGTCGCGCTGCCCACCGTGCACACGCGGTCGTCGTTCAGCACCAGCAGGTTGCGGCCGCGGTCGTTGTCGCTGACCAGGTCCAGCAGGGCGATGCCGTTCGACCCCCAATTCAGGTCGCGCTCGCCCGTCGCCGAGTACTTGAAGTTCACCACGTCCACCGTGCCGGAGGACGCGCTGCGGCCGTAGCCGGTGGTGACGTAGCTGCCGTCCCTGAACTGGCCCACCGCGTACGCCTCCGCCATGCCCCACTCGGGGTTGGTGGGGGGGTTGACAGCTCCGAACGGCGCGGAGTTGACCACGCCCTTCCAGCCGAAGGTGTTGTCCGCCTTGCCCGCGTCATCCAGGCGCAGCAGCACGATGCGGTTGGCCGCCTGCGTGCCCGCGCCCGTCGGCTGGCTGGTGTAGCCCGACGCGACAATCTTGCCGTCCGTCTGAACGATGCCGTGGCGCGCGCCGTCGCTCAGGTTGGAGACGTTGAGCGTGTACACGCCCTCGGTGCCGAACGTCGTGTCGCGGGCACCGTTGGCCGAGAAGCGCACCACCACGCGGTCCGCGTCGACGCGGTCACCCTCGCCACGGCGCGAGCCGAAGACGACGAGCCGGTTGGTCCCATCCGCCGCCAGACCCCACACGGCGTCCTTCGTTCCACCCGCCACGGTGCTCAGGTCCACGCGCGTCGTGCCACTGGCGCCGAACGTCGTGTCCAGGGTGCCGTCCGTGTTGAAGCGAGCCAGCGCGATGTCGGCGTCCGACACCGTCGTCACCGGGCCCGCGTCGGGCGTTCCGGAGTCGGGCGTGCCAGAGTCGGGCGTTCCGGAGTCAGGCGTGCCAGAGTCCGGCGTGTTCTGCGGGTCCTTCTCGTCGTCGTCGCCACAGGCGCTGCTGAACACCGCCAGTGCGAGCGAAAGGACCGCTACGCCCGCGAACGATTTACGCTGCTGCATCCCGCTCTTCATCGTATGCCCCTCTCCCTGCAATATTTCGTAACCTGCTAATGAAAATCGTTCTCAAAATCAGGGTGCGGCTCGTAAAACGGATCCACACGTGCTGTCAAGCGCGCGAGCATTGAGCACCCTGACTTCCCCGAGATGATCGAGACCCTCATGAAGACCCAGTCGCCGGGCCCCCTCCGCGCGCGCCGCACCAGCGCGCTCCTGATCCTCACCGCCCTGACCTGCCTTCCGGGCTGCAAGGAGTCCGACAAAGGCAAGGAGGACGCGGGACCGGGCGGCACGGACACGACGCGCGCGGACCTCCTGAGGGCGACGGGCGCCTGCGTGGAGAAGACGGCGCGGCAGTTCCTGGAGGCGAGCACCGCGCTGACGGGGGCGGTGTCGCGGTACTCGGGTCAGCCGGATGCCACGACACAGGCGGAGGCGCGCGCGGCGTTCCACGCGGCCATGGACGTGTGGCAGGTCGCGGAGGTCATGCAGGTGGGACCGGCGGCGCCTCGCAGCGCGGCGGGCGGCGCGGAGCTGCGCGACAACGTCTATTCGTGGCCCCTCGTGAGTCGGTGCGCCGTGGAGGAGCAGGTCGTCAGCAAGAGCTACGAGACGGCGGGTTTCCCGACGTCACTGGTAAGCCGGCGCGGGCTGTACGCACTGGAGTACCTGCTGTTCCACGAGGGAGAAGAGACGGCGTGTCAGAGCACCTCGCCCATCGTCGCGCAGGGTACCTGGGCGGCGCTGTCACCGACGGAGCGGGCAACGCGCAAGCGCGCCTATGCGCTCGCGGTGGCGCAGGACGTGAATCAGCGAGCGACGCAGTTGGTGAAGGCGTGGGCGGCGGACCAGGACAACTTCGCCAACACGTTGGCGTCCGCGGGCTCGGGCAACACGGTGTTCCCGACGAGCCAGGCCGCGCTCAACGCGGTGAGCGACGCGATGTTCTACTTCGAGCGCGAGGGCAAGGACCTGAAGCTGGCGCGCCCCCTGGGCATGCGGGAGTGCTCGACGGAATCGTGCCCTGAGCACTTCGAGTCGCAGTTCGCGAACCGCTCGAAGGCGAACCTGCGCGCCAATGTCCGGGGCTTCCGGCTGCTCGCGGAGGGCTGCGGTGAGGGTTACACGGGCACGGGCTTCGATGACGTGCTGGTGGCCGCGGGCGCGGAGGCGCTGGCCCAGAAGCTCCGTGAGCGAATCGTCGCCGCCGAGGCCACCTTCGCGACCATCGAGGAAGAGGACCTGAAGCAGGCGCTGGCCCAGGACAAGCCGTCCGTGCGCGCGCTCCATGACGCGTTCAAGGGCGTCACGGACGTGCTCAAGACTGAGCTCGTCACGGTGCTGGACCTGGAGCTGCCCCAGTCCGTCGAAGGGGACAATGACTGAGCAGGCCCTCGGCTCCCGAAACGAGCGCCTCTGGAAGCTGTTGCTGGCGCCGCGAGATATCGCGGCGCTGGCGGCGTTCCGGGTGGCGCTCGGGGTGCTCATCACCGTCTCGTCGATTCGCTTCCTCGCCTACGGCTGGGTGGACGTGCTGTTCGTGCGTCCCCGCTTCCACTTCACCTACTGGGGCTTCGACTGGGTGCCGGCGCTGCCCGCGCCGTGGATGCACCTGGTGTTCGCCGCGCTGGCGGTGCTGGGCGCGTTCCTCGCGGCGGGCCTGTTCTATCGGGCGACGGCCGTCCTGCTCTTCGTGGCCTTCACGTATGTGCAGCTCGTCGATGTCAGCAACTACCTGAACCACTACTACCTGGTGAGCCTGTTGCTCGGGCTGCTCGTCTTCGTGCCAGCGCACCGCGCGTTCTCCGTCGACGCATGGCGCAGGCCCGCGCTCCGGAGCGACACGCTGCCCGCGTGGTGCACGCTCTTGCTGCGCTTCCAGGTCACCGTCGTCTACGTGTTCGCCGGACTGGCGAAGCTCACCTCCGACTGGCTGGTGCACGCGCAGCCGCTCAACATCTGGCTGTCGGCCCGAACGAGCCTGCCGTGGGTGGGGCCCCTGCTGGAGCAGCGCTGGGTGGCCTATGCCGCGGCGTGGTCCGGCTTCCTCTTCGACACCACCATTGTCGCGTTCCTGTTGTCGCGCCGGCTGCGCCCATTCGCTTACGTCGTGGTCATCGTGTTCCACGCGGCCACCTCCGTGCTGTTCCCCATCGGGATGTTCCCCTTCATCATGGTGACGGCGGCGCTCGTATTCTTCGAGCCCTCCTGGCCCCGACGCATGGTGGCGCGACTGCGCGGACTGCCATGGCGCGATGCGGTCTCCTGGACTCCCCGCACCACGGGGCTCGCGTCGCCGGGATGGAAGGCCTGGGTGGCGCTCGGCGCGGCGGTGGCGTACGGCGTGGTGCAGCTTGCCGTCCCGCTGCGCACGCACCTGTACGGCGGCAACGTGCTCTGGCACGAGCAGGGCATGCGCTTCTCCTGGCGGGTGATGGCGCGGGAGAAGAATGGCAGCGTGACGTTCATCGTCCGCGCACCGGGCACGGGACGCGAGTGGCACGTCTCGCCAAGTGAGCACCTCACCCGCCTTCAGGAGCGGGAGATGTCCGTGCAGCCCGACCTCATCCTCCAGCTCGCCCGACACATCGCCCGCGACTTCGAGTCTCGAGGCCATGGCGCGGTGGAGGTGCGTGCGGATGTCCGCGTTTCGTTGAACGGGCGCTCCGCGGAGGTGCTCGTGGATCCAAACGTGGACCTGGCGCGAGAGCGGGATGGGCTCGCGCCCAAGGCGTGGATTCTCCCAGCGCCCGACTCACCGCCCATCCGGCTTCGCCCGACCATGCGCACCGCGCGCGTTGATTCGCCCTGACAACCTCGGGACGTGCTCGGCTCGCGGCGCGCCCACCGTCCCCGCGCAGGCTCGCCCGGCCCCCTGCCATTGGGCCGCGAGTTACGACACTTCCGGCCTCAAGAGGGCTCGCGAGCCCGCGCGGCGCGCTATCGGGCGACGGCTTGCCTGCTCCCCCGCCTTGCTTCCGAGCGGTGACGTAACCCCCTGGATTCATGGGCACCTCCAGGGGCTTTCGTTGACGAGCCGGCCCGCCTGTTTACGTTTCTGAAGCCCCTGAACGGGGGAAAGGAACGAGACGACATGGCACTCACTGGCACCCACGAAACTTCCCGGAACGGCGGCGGACGTCCGGCGCTGCACGGCGGCGGTGGGTGGCACCGCCTGGGCAACGCGCTCAAGACGACGGTGCTGCTCGCGGGCCTCACCGCGCTGGTGCTCGTCATCGGCCAGCGACTGGGCGGAGCCCAGGGTCTGATGTTCGCCGGCTTCTTCGCCGTGGTGATGAACTTCGGCTCCTACTGGTTCAGCGACAAGATCGCCCTGGCCATCCACGGCGCGAAGCCACTGCCCTATGAGCAGGCGCCGTGGCTGCATCAGATGGTGGAGCGACTGGCGACCCGCGCGGGAATGCCCAAGCCGAAGGTCTACATCCTGCCCACGCGCTCGCCGAACGCGTTCGCCACGGGCCGCAGCCCCAAACATGCGGCCGTCGCGGTGACGGCGGGCATCATGGACATCCTCGACCAGCGCGAGTTGGAGGGCGTGCTCGCGCATGAAATCGGGCACGTGCGCAACCGCGACACGCTCATCGGCACGGTGGCGGCCACGCTGGCCGGTATCATCAGCTACGCGGCGCAGATGCTCTTCTGGTTCGGCGGCTCCATGCTCAGCCGGAGCGATGACGACGAGGGCGGCCTCGGCGGCGCGTTCGCCAACCTGGGCCTGCTCCTCGTCGCCCCCATCGCCGCGACGCTGTTGCAGCTCGCCGTGAGCCGCTCGCGCGAATACGGCGCGGACGCGACGGGCGCCGAGCTGAGCGGGGATCCGGATGCGCTGGCGGATGCCCTGCTGAAGATGGAGCGCGGCGCGGAGGTGATGCCATACGACAGGGCGCCAGCAACGTCGCACCTGTTCATCGTCAACCCGCTGCACCGGGGCGGCGTCATGGCGCTGTTCTCCACCCACCCGCCCATTCCGGAGCGGGTGCGCCGGCTGCGCGCGATGAGCGCTCGAACCGGTGGCTCGCCTGCCCGTGGGGGCCGTGGCGGCTGGGAGTACGCGTACTGACGTGACGAACGGGCGCGGGGAGCACCCCATCGCTTCCCGCGCTCAGCCCCCCGAGGCCGCCGCGTCCGGCGGACCGAACGCCGCCTCGGGGTCCTCCAGCAGCTCCTTCAAGGTGTTGGCCAGCACGCCCGCGTGGAAGCCGTCGATGAAGCGATGGTCGATGGACGCGTTGAGGCTCATCACCTTTCCCACCACCACCTTCCCCTCCTCCACCACCGGCGTGTCGCGCACCGCGCCGGGCGCCAGGAACACTGGCACCCGCGTAAAGGGCACCAGGGGCAGATAGGCCGAGTCCAGGCCCAGCTCCCCCACGTCCGTGACGACCGCGGCGCCGAACGCATCCCTCGGCAGGCCGAAGCGGCCCAGGTCCAGGTTGAGCGTCACCGCCAGGAACGACACCCCACCGGTGAACAGCCGCATCAACGGCGCGGGCACCTTCTCCACCCACCGGAAGCCCCGTCGCACCCGCGCATCCTCGTGCGCCGCGTCCAGCGCGAGGACCAGGTCACGCAACCCGAGGCGATCCGCGTCCACCACCCGCACCGGCGCCCACCCCGACGCCGAGCGCAGGAGCGCGGACACGGTGATGCGCTGGCGCAGATAGATTCGGTGGAAGCGCAGCACCGCGTTGGCATCCGGGCAGCGCCGCAGCGCCTCCGCCAGCGCCTTGAGCACCAGGTGCGTCACGGTCAGCCGCAGGCCCGTGCTCCGCTGGAAGGCTTCCATGTAGGCCAGCGCCCGGTCCATGCGCACCGTCAGGGTGCCGTAGACGGTGGGGTCATACGCCGCCCCCCAGCTGCCGATGGCCAGCTTGCGGAAGCTCGACACGCGCTGCTTGGGTCTCAGCTCCAGGTGAGCCATGTCACACGTGCTCCTCGGGGCTCTTCGGGGCGGCGCAGCATCGCGGCTCCCGGCGGGGCGGGGAAGACCCCGTCTGGGCGAATGCCCTCCAAGGGAGTCTTCGATTTCGCACGTGCACCCTTCCTCCGAACAGGGCATGGAGGCGGGGTACAAGGGGGACGCACCCCCAGCGCACTCTTGACGGGCCCGCGCTGGAGGTTAGGCTGCCCCGCTTTTTGCATATCCCTCCCGTGGAGGTCGTCCCGTGGTTCCTTTGGTCATCGCCCTGGCAGTCGGGCTCGCCATCTCGCTGTATTTCAACCTCTTCGGCGGCGCGAAGCAGGCGGCGCTCCCGTCCTCTTCCTCCTCCTCCAACACGCCCCGCGTCGAGCTGGAAGCGGACCACAAGGCCGCGCGCGCCAGGGCGGAAGCGGAGCTGCAACGCAAGCAGAAGGAACTGGATGAGCAGCGAAACCAGCTCCAGGAAGTGAAGGATCAGCTCAAGCAGGCCAAGCGAAAGGTCTTCGAGCAGAAGGAGGGCGACAAGGGCTCTCAGGACCTGGCCAAGGCCCGCGCCGAGGTGGAGCGCAACGCGTCGCTGCAGTTGGAGCAGACCCGGCTGGAGCTCGCGCAGGTGCTGACCGAGAACCAGCGACTGAAGGCGGAGTCCGAGGGTGGTCGCGGCCGTCGCCGTGAGCCGCAGGCCCCCGCCCCGGTGTCCGCCGC
>NZ_VIFM01000007.1 GCF_006636215.1 Myxococcus llanfairpwllgwyngyllgogerychwyrndrobwllllantysiliogogogochensis
TAAAAGACAGGTATCGGGTGGTGGACTGGTTCACCGGCCGGGGTGGCGAGGTGGGGGCCCGTCCGACGCGCGCGGAGCAGGACGCGCTGCGCGCCTTCGTGACGGGGGGCGGTCACCTGTTGTTGTCCGGTGGTCAGTTGACCTCCGCGCTGTCTGTGGGGGACGCGGACGACAAGGCGTTCCTCGCGGACATCCTCCGGGCCTCGCCTGGCACGGGCACTCCGCCCTTGAGCGTGGAGGGCATGCCGGGGGACTTCCTCTCCGAGTTGACCGGGCTGACGCTGGACGACGGCACCCGGGGGGCCTACCCGGTGGGAGTGACGGACGTGCTCACCCCGGCGTCGGGGGGCTCGGCGGTGTTGCGGTACGCGGGGACGAACCTGTCGGCCGGCGTGTTCTCCATGCCGGGGGGACAGGTGCTCCTGCTGAGCGTTCCCTTCGAGTCGGTGGTGGACCGGGCGGCCCGGGCGAGGCTCTTGTCCGCGTTCCTGGTGCGCGCGGGCTTCCCCGCGCCGGCCACGCCGCCCGTAGGGGACTCTGGCGATTCGGGCCCAGGCCTCCTGAGCGGATGCGTGGCGCCGCGCGGGGTGGACCCGCATCCTCCGGAGCCGCCCGAGCCTCCGGCCCCCATTGTCCTGGACGTGCTGCCGCAGTTCTATCCGCTCGGTGACTCCGGCTGCGGCTGTGGGGCGAGCGCGGGAACGGGCACCGGACTCTGGCTGTTGCTCGGGGTGATTGTTCAGCTTCGGCGCGCGCGTCGTCGCGCGAGCGACGTGAAGCGTTGACTCGGCGGGGCCGCGTGCCTACGGTCGGCGGCCCTTATTTTCTGACGTGATGACCCGTGGGCGCCCCATCCGCGCCCACCTCTCCCAAGGAGACACGAACATGGCCACCCGCATCGCCATCAACGGCTTCGGTCGCATCGGTCGCTGCATCCTGCGCGCCGCCCTCAGCCGCAAGGAAGACCTCGAGATCGTCGCCATCAACGACCTCGACAAGCCCGCCGCGCTGGCGCACCTGTTCAAGTACGACTCCGTGCACCGCACCTGGCCGGGCGAGGTGAAGTCGACGGACAAGGGCATCGTGGTGGACGGCAAGGAGATCACCGTCACCGCGGAGAAGGACCCCACGGTGCTGCCGTGGAAGAGCATGAACGTGGACGTGGTGCTGGAGTGCACCGGCCGCTTCACCAGCCGCGAGGGCGCCGAGAAGCACCTGAAGGCGGGCGCCAAGAAGGTCCTCATCTCCGCGCCGGCCAAGGGCCCGGACCTGACCATCGCCTACGGCATCAACCACGGCGAGTACGACGCGTCCAAGCACCACATCGTCTCGAACGCGTCGTGCACCACCAACTGCCTGGCGCCCGTCGCCAAGGTGCTGCTGGATGGCTTCGGCATCGAGAAGGGCTTGATGACGACCATCCACAGCTACACCAACGACCAGCGCATCCTGGACCTCACCCACGATGACATGCGTCGCGCCCGCGCCGCCGCGCTGTCCATGATTCCCTCCAGCACCGGCGCCGCGAAGGCCATTGGCGAGGTGCTGCCGCAGCTCAAGGGCAAGATGCACGGCATGTCGGTGCGCGTGCCCACCCCGAACGTGTCGCTGGTGGACCTGACGGTGAACACCACCAAGAACGTGACGGCCGAGGCCATCATCGAGGCGTTCCGCAAGGCCGCCGCTGGCCCCCTCAAGGGCATCCTGGAGTTCAGCGACGCGCTGACGGTTTCGGTGGACTACAACGGCAACCCGCACTCGGCCATCTTCGACTCCACGAACTGCTTCGTGATGGGCGACAACATGGTCAAGGTCATGGCCTGGTACGACAACGAGTGGGGTTTCTCCAACCGCATGGTGGACACGGCGAAGTTCCTCGTGTCCAAGGGCGTCTAGTCCCCGTCAGGGGCCCAGGGGAGACCAGATGATCCGCTACATCGACGAGCTGCAGCTCACCGGCAAGCGCACCTTCATTCGCGTGGACTTCAACGTCCCGCTGGAGGGGCGGCGCGTGACGGACGACACCCGCATCCGAGAGGCGCTGCCCACCATCCGGCGAGCGCTGGAGCTCGGCGGGAAGGTCATGCTGGCCTCCCACCTGGGCCGCCCCAAGGGCCCGGACCCCAAGCTGTCGCTCGAGCCGGTCGCCGCGCGACTGGCCGAGCTGCTCGGCCCCAAGCACGAGGTCATCCTCACGGATGACTGCATCGGGGACGGCGTGAAGAAGCAGGTGAAGGAGCTGAAGGAAGGCCAGGTCGTCGTCCTGGAGAACCTCCGCTTCCACAAGGAAGAGGAGGCCAACGATGAGACCTTCGCCCGCGAGCTGGCGGCGCTGGCCGACGTCTACATCAACGACGCCTTCGGCACCGCGCACCGCGCCCACGCCTCCACGGCGGGCATGGTGCCCTTCGTGAAGGAGAAGGCCGCGGGCCTCCTGATGAAGAAGGAGATCGAGTACCTGGGCCGCGTGCTGAAGAACCCGGAGAAGCCCTTCGTGGCCATCCTCGGGGGCTCCAAGGTCAGCGATAAGATCAAGGTCATCGAGAACCTGCTGCCCAAGGTGGACGCGCTGCTCATCGGCGGCGCCATGGCCTACACCTTCCTCAAGGCGCAGGGCGTGGAGGTCGGCAAGTCCCGCGTCGAGGAGGACAAGCTGTCGTTGGCCACGCGCATCCTGGATGCGGCGCAGCGGCTCAAGACGCCCATCGTCCTGCCGGTGGACCACATCGTCGGCACGGAGCTGACGGACAAGAGCCTCGCGCTCGAGACGCCGGACAACGTGGTGCCCACGGGCATGATGGGCCTGGATATCGGCCCGAAGACGCGCGCCATCTTCACCCAGCACATCCGCGACGCGCGCACCGTCATCTGGAACGGCCCCATGGGCCTGTTCGAGGTGGCGAAGTTCGCCGAGGGCACCCGCTCGGTCGCCACGGCCATGGCGAACAACAAGCAGGCCGTCACCGTCATCGGCGGCGGCGACAGCGCGGCGGCCGTGGAGCAGATGGGCGTGGCGGATCAGCTCAGCCATGTGTCCACTGGCGGAGGCGCCTCTCTGGAGTTCCTGGAAGGTCGCGAGCTGCCGGGCATCAAGGCGCTGGAAACGCGGTAGTCTCCGCGCCGCCAAGCAACACCACCACACCTCTGGGGGAGCGATTCATGGCCGTCTCGGCTCGTCGTCGGAAGATCGTCGCCGGCAACTGGAAGATGAACAAGACGGTGCCGGAGGCGCTGGCACTGGTGCGCGAGCTGCGGGGGACCGTGGCCGCCGTCGGAGATGTGGTGGAGGTGGTGGTGGCGCCGACGTTCCTGGCGCTGCAGCCGCTGCATGTCGCCCTGGAAGGGGCGCCCTTGCAGCTGGCCGCGCAGAATTGCCACTGGGAGTCGTCCGGTGCCTTCACTGGCGAGGTGTCCGCGCCGATGCTGGCGGAGCTGGGGTGCGCCTACGTCATCGTGGGGCACTCGGAGCGCCGGCAGCTGTTCGGCGAGACGGACGAGTCGGTGAACAAGAAGGCCCGGGCCGTCCTGGCCGCTGGCATGAAGCCCATCCTCTGCGTGGGCGAGACGCTTGCCGAGCGCGAGGCGAACCAGACACTGGACGTCGTGGAGCGTCAGGTCCGGGGCGGGCTGGCGGGCTTCGAGGCGAAGGACGTGGCGACCTTCGTGCTGGCGTACGAGCCGGTGTGGGCCATCGGCACGGGGCGCAATGCGACGTCGGCGCAGGCGCAGGAGGTCCACGCGGCGATCCGAGGGCTCCTCGGTCGGCTGTACGACGGGGAGACGGCCGGGCGGGTGCGGATCCAGTACGGCGGCAGTGTGAAGCCCGACAACGCCGCGGAATTGCTGGGGCAGCCGGACATTGATGGGGCGCTCGTCGGCGGGGCGAGCCTCAAGGCGGGCGATTTCGCGGCCATCATCAAGGCGGCCACCTAGAGTAGGCTCACTGGCGGGCGGAAGAAGTTGTCACCCATTCGGCAGTTTGTGTAGGGTGCGCCTCCTTTTCACGGAACGTTCGAAAGATCTCTCATGCTGACCTTCGTCACGATCGTGCACGTCCTCGTTTGCGTGTTCATGATCTTCGTCATCCTGCTGCAGCCGGGTAAGGACGCTGGCATGGGCTCGGCCCTCGGCGGCGGCGCGGCCACGAGCGCCTTTGGTGGCCGTGGTGCCGTGACGTTCCTGAGCAAGCTCACGGGCGTCTGTGCCGCGATGTTCTTCTTCACTTCGCTCGGCCTCTCCTTCGTGGGGCTTCGCTCCTCGGTGGCGGCGGGTGGTTCGGTGGCTTCGCCTCCTCCGGCGGCTTCGGCTCCGGCGACCCCGGGCGCGGCGGCTCCGGCGGGCGAGCAGTCGGCGCCTGGCGCGGTCGAGCAGCCTCGTGGTGAGGCTCCGGCGGCTCCGGCGGAGGGCCAGTCGGCCCCTGCTCAGCCGGCGGCGCCGACTCCGGCTCCGTAAGAGCCCGTCGAATAAATCTGGAGCACGCAGCGGTTAGAAACTCGTTGCGTGATCCGGTGCGGTCCTGTAGATGGTCCGCGCAGAAACGCCCAGGTGGTGGAACTGGTAGACACACCATCTTGAGGGGGTGGCGCCGAAAGGTGTGCGGGTTCGAATCCCGCCCTGGGCACTCCGATAGAAGCCTCCGAGTCGAAAGACTCGGGGGCTTTTGTCGTTTCAGGGGTCGGGGTTGCCGTGGGGCCTGCGAAGGCGATGAGGACGTCCCTGGCGCAGAGGGAGCGAGTGTTCCGTCGTTCGGGGAGAGGGCGCGAGCGCTGCTTCGGATCCGGAGCGCGAGGTGGTCCGCAGCAGTCGCGGGCGCCGCTCACGTCTGTCGCGAGAGTGCGCGACTCCTCCTTTGTCCTGTTGGGGGTGACGCGCTCTCACACGGGTCTTGGGCCCTTTGTCGCTCCTCGTGAGGCCGAGGCTCTTGGTTCCGGACCTCGCGCTCATCGCAGGCCAGGAGCGCTCGTCCCTTGTGGCGGAGATGGTGCGTGGCCTTCAGGAAGAATCGCGCCTCTAAGCCCGTGGGCGAGCACGTTCACCTTCCCGTGGAGCTCTTCATCAAGTCACTGCCTGATGGTGATGGGCGCGACTGCTGCTTCGGCTCGAAGTTCCCGCCGACCTGGCATCGGCTTCATTGATGGGACGAGGTGGGCTCGTTCGTGTCGCAATGGGCGCTGTCGTTCGCTTCGCGACCTGTCGCTGAGGACACGTGTGGCGCGCGTGGGACTGTCTGCGTGGGCAGGCGAGCGACATTCTTGTGCTCTGCGAAAGCGAAGAGTGCCCACCTCCTTTCCGTGGCGCTGACCGAGGTGAAACACGACGGGATTGAAAACACACAACGCGTGAAGTCCTGCTCAGGGTTCTCTCAGTGAATGAGAGGCTGGAAGTGTTTGGCGTGTTGTATTGATTGGGTTTCCTCAGCTTGCCAGGGAATGCGTGACTTCACCGACTGTCTGCGGGCGCTCAAGTGTTTGGTGGTCGAAAAGGCGACTGTCATTGTCTATAAAGGGGTGAACGAACATTCATTCACCGGGACTTGTGGCCCTCGGTGAACCCATCCGGCCCGTTGGGAGCTGTCCCCTGAAGCGCGTACACACCTTGGTCTTCCCCACGCCGGCCGTTTACTGGCTCGTGGTGGGCCTCATCCTCATCTACGTGGTGATGGCGGCGGTGCTCGCACCCATGTCCATCCACCTGCTCCCGCTGTCGATGGTTCATGACCTGCTGCGGAGCTACTTCGGGTTCTTCATCCTCATCCTGGGCATCCCCTGCGGCATCTACGTGATCGGGTGGCGCGCCAGCGACCTGTTCGTCTGGCTGCGCGCCCCTGAATCACTGACGGTGGACTCGCTGCGGCTCACGTCCGGTGACACGACGCTGGCCTGGGGGAACGTGGGCAGCATCGTCCGCCAGCACAACCATGACCGCCTCGTGCTTCTCCACCGCGGCGGCAAGTACCGGCTGCGGCTGAACCTGTGGAGCGACTCGGACGAACTCGAGGCCGAGGTGACGGACCGTGTCGTCGCCGCGCTGTTGGACAAGGTGCGCCGCCAGGTCGCCTCGGGTCATTCCGTGGCCTTCGGCCCGCTGACGCTCAGCTCCGAGGGACTGACACACAAGAAGCAGCTCATCCGCTGGGATGACATCGAGAGCATCCGCTTCCAGGACGGGCACGACCAGGGCGTGTCGACTCGGGAGCTGATCATCACGGCGCACGGGAGGTTCCGGAAGATCGACGAGGAGAAGATCGTCAACGCCCCGGTGCTCCTGGCCTACCTGACCGACCGTCTCGAGCCGTGACTTTTTCCCCCAACCCCGAACAGGCATCACCTCATGGAAATCTATAGCTCTGCCAAGACGAAGGCGAAGTCGGAACAGCCGCACGCGTTCTACTACTCGCGCACGAAGCTCATCGTGGGCGCCGTCATCTGGACGCTGTCCACGGCCTTCTTCGGCGCGCTCACCTACCGCTCCATTGGCGAGACGGGCGTCATGGCCTTCTGCGGCTTCATCACGGCGACGTCCATCTGGATGATCTTCAACTGTGTCAAGCCGCTGGGCAGCCTGGACACGCCCGTGCTGACCATCGGCCGGGACGGCATCCTCTTCCCGGATGGCGTGCTGATTGCCTGGGACGACATGAAGGAGAACACCTACGTCGACCAGTCGTACATGGGCATCCCCATCGGGAAGTCTGTGGTCGTGAAGACCACGCTGAAGAAGCCCAAGGCCAAGCAGCTGCGCGTCGCCGCCGTCCAGATGTCGAGCGACGAGTATCTGGCCATCTGCGACCGCTACAGCCAGGCCGCGTGATCCACTGCTGAGTCGCTCCTGCGTCAGGCCCTGCCAGGCCCGGCGCGGGAGGTCTCCTCCCAGTGTCGCGAAGGCACCGTGACACCGGGCGGAGACCGAAGAACGAGTCCCGCGCGGACGCGGGCCGATGTGGCCCCTGCGATAGACTCCCGAGCGCCATGCTGCAGCCGTGAAGTTTGCGAGGCCCGGTCGAGATCAACCAGGAGAGGCATGTGACGCCGCGACTGAGCTCCTGCCGCATGTGGCTGCCCCACCAGGGGCGGGCGGTGGGCGTGGACTGGAGCGGTGCGGCTCATGCGCACCGGAAGGTCTGGGCCGCGACCCTGTGCTTCCAGGGAGGGCAGGGTCGCCTCCAGTGCCTCCAGCGGCCCTTCACGTCGAAAGGGGCGAACACGGTGTCGGAGGGCCTGGGCCCATGGCTGTCGGCCCAGGACGCCGATGTGGTCGGACTCGACTTTTGCTTCAGCCTCGAAGTCAGCCAACTGGCCTCGCTGGGGCTCCCCACCACGGGCCCTCAGGAACTGGGCCGGGCCATCAGCGCGACATTCGACTCGGCGGAGTCGTTCAGGGCCGCCGTCGGGCCAGAGAAGAAGCGCGTCACGGAGGTGGCGTGCTCCGCGCCGTTCGCGCCCACCAACCTGCGCATGTACAAGCAGACCTATTGGGGCCTGCGGGCACTCGGTTCCTGTCGCGGCGCCTTTCCTCCCTGGAGCACGAGTCCCAGGCCGGCCCTGGTGGAGGTACTTCCCGCCGAAGTCGTCCGATGGCTCGGCCTGCCCAAGACCTACAAGGGCCGAGGCGTTGAGGAACGCCGGCGAGAAATCCTCCGGCGCGTCCGCGCATCCACGGACCTCCTCATCCCCGACAGCGACCTGCTCACGATGGTCTCTGACGCGGACGGAGATGCGCTCGATGCACTGCTGGCCGCACTGTCCGCCGCGTCGGCGTGGGCCTCGGGTTTCACCGGCGCCCCTCCCACGTCGGCAAGCACGGGGGAGGGGTGGATCTTCTCCGTGAGGCAGCGACCCGAGCAGTAGCGAGACTCGACTGCTCAGTACGTCCCGATGTCGTAGACAGTCGACAGCCAGTTGCCGCAATTCCAGCCAGTGCCCGTCGACAGACACACCGGGTAGCGCGCCCAGGAGCGGTGGACCTGGACGACGTCGGTGCGGCCATCGCCGTTGACGTCCGCCGCCATGAACCGCTGCTCGGAGGACCCCGAGTTGTAAATGGTTGCCGGCGAGTTGCTGCAACTCCAGCCCGAGCCCGTGGAGTAGCACGTGGGGATGCTCCCCCAGCCACGGTAGGTCTGGATGATGTCCGTGCGTCCGTCGCCGTTGAAGTCGCCCGTCAGCATCTGCTGCTCATGCGAGCCCGAGTTGTAGAACGTGCCCGACGGGATGTTGCAGGACCAGGTCGCCGAGGCCAGGCCGTAGCACAGCGGCATGGCATTCCATCCGCGATAGGACTGGAGGACGTCGTCCCGCCCGTCGCCGTTGAAGTCGCCGGTGAGGAAGTCCTGCTCGGCATTGCCCGCGTCGTACATGGCGACGCTGGGGTTGCTGCAGGACCAGGCCGTGCCCGTCGACAGACACACGGGCTGCGTCAACCAGCGGCG
The DNA here is from genome assembly GCF_006636215.1 of Myxococcus llanfairpwllgwyngyllgogerychwyrndrobwllllantysiliogogogochensis. Classification (GTDB taxonomy): domain Bacteria; phylum Myxococcota; class Myxococcia; order Myxococcales; family Myxococcaceae; genus Myxococcus; species Myxococcus llanfairpwllgwyngyllgogerychwyrndrobwllllantysiliogogogochensis. The sequence goes on from NZ_VIFM01000007.1 coordinate 8,429, forward strand.
ATACGCCTGCGCGATGTCATCCCGTCCATCGCCATTGAAGTCTCCCGACAGGTAGCGCACCTCGGGAGAGTCCGTCGTGCGGAGTGTGGCCGCCGGGTTGTTGCAGGACCAGCCGGTGCCAGTGGAGCGACACACGGGCAGCATCGACGAGTCGTGGTACGCCTGGGCGATATCCGTCTTCCCATCACCGCTGAAGTCGCCGGTGATGAAGCGCTGGCTCCCGGTTCCCCAGTTGTAGATGTCCGCATAGGGATTGGCGCAGGACCAGGCCCCCAGGCCCGTGGAGTAACAGACCGGGTAGCTGGCCCAGAAGCGATAGGTCTGCACCAGGTCCGTGCGTCCGTCGCCATTGAAGTCACCCGTGACGTACCGCTGCTCAGGAGAACCCCAGTTGTAGACAGTCGCGGAAGGGTTGGTGCACGTCCATCCACTGCCCGTCGAGCGGCACATGGGAATCGAACCCCAGCCCCGATACGTTTGGAGGATGTCCGCGCGGAAGTCGGAGTCCACCTTGGCCACGTGGAACTGCTGGTCGGCCCCGCGAGGCTGCCCGTAGAACTGCCGCACGCCCTGGATGTCCGTGGTGCTGAGCTGCCCGCCGTTGTTCCAGGTCGGGCTGCAGTAGTTCATCACCGACATCAAGTCCCACGCGCCCACGTAGGTGTCCCCGTCACTGCCCTGGGACGGAGTGGTGCAGGTGGACGGTGTGTCTCCACGGTTGTGCTCATGCGCGAAGCCCAGGGCGTGGCCGAACTCGTGAACGCCGATGGAACGGATGCAGTGCTCACGCTGCGCGGCGCTGGATGCACAGGAAGGGCTCCAGTTGGCGAACGTGAAGTTGAGCACCATGCCCTCGTCCTCGTCCTCGATTTCAGTGCCCAGTCCCTCGGTGTGAGGACCCTCGTCGCTGATGGTGATGCGGATGTCCGCGGAGCTGGGGCAGGCACCCCAACCGGAGAACACCAGGTTGCTCTCCTTCTCCCAGGTGTCGCGGATGGAGGTGCGCACCCATTCCTTCTCGGTGGCGAAGCCCGGCGTGTCCCAGCACACCGTCAGGTTGGGGCGCCCCCAGACTTCGTCCGAGTCGACATACAGCGACTGCTCCGACGTGCCGATGGCCACGAGGGATGCGTCGGAGGTCGGAGTGGAGTCCATGGGGGCGCCACACGCGACGAGCAGTCCTGCGCCCATGGTGAGGAGGAGCCCTCGGGCTCCACTGAGCCCGGTGTTTCGGTGCCTTGATGTCTCGATGAACATGACTTTCCCTTGGCGGACGCGAGGCGCCATCCAGAGGGACAGGGGGCCGCGCGCAGGAATCGAACGCGAGACACCGGGATTCTTCGCCCGGGTCCGTTCGACTCGGACGCTTCGAGCCGCTGATATGTCTTTGTTGGCGGAATGCTGAGCGCCGCCCCACGTGCTGGCACGGCTCCCGAGTTCTTCTGCCGCCGGTGCCTCTCGTGCCTCAGCCCGGTCCCCCAAGGCGCCGGGTTGCCTCCTCCTCGGGTGGCTTCTCCTTCGGCGAGATGAGCTGGGTGGGCTCCAACTCGGCAGGAGCGGAAGGTGGCGCACGGGACAGCAGGGCCTGCACCTCTTCGGGCGTTGGGTCACTCAGCTCGGACAGTTCGCGCTCATGAGACCAGCGTTCTGGGTAGTTCTCGCGCAGCCAGCTCGCGAGGTCGACCACGGGAAGCGCCTGCCTCACGGGGAGCAGCGCCTGCTCCAACTCGCTCGCATCCGAGAAGCGCTTCGCGGGCGTCAGGTGCAGCGCTTTCTCCACAATCCCACGAAGCAGCCGATTCACGGCGGGAGCCTCCGGGCCTTCCCACCGCGCGCGCTGTTGCAGGCTCAGGCTGATGCCCGGCAGGTCTCCCCAGAGCAGCTCATGGAGGACGCAGCCGAGCGCGTAGATGTCACCCGACGTCGTCGCCTCCGCGCCCGCCCTGCGCTCCGGCGGCATGTACGCGAGCTTGCCAATGACATCGCCGGCCTGGGTGAGCCGACTCACCGGAGGTAGAGACGCCGTTGAACGCGAAGCCAGATGCTCCTGCGGACTGCCCACCCCATGAGCGATGCCGAAGTCGACGACCTTCACCACCCCGTCGAACGTCACGACCAGGTTGTCCGCACTGATGTCGCGGTGGATGACGCCTCGCTCGTGCGCGTACGCGAGCCCCTTCAGGGACTGCAGGCAGATCTCCACCACGACCTCGAGCGGCACCTCGCCCCCGCGTCGCACCAGCCGCGCGAGCTTCAGCGCGTTCACCCCGCTCAGGTACTCCATGACGATGAACCACGCGCCGTCCACCTGTCCCAGGTCATGCACGGACACGATGTTCGGATGGTGCAGGCGCGCGGCGGTGCGGGCCTCTCCAATGAAACGGTGGAGCCGGACGGCCGGGTCTTCACTGTCCTCGTCGACCATCCGCTTGAGGACCACCAGCCGATGAAACCCCGCGCGGCCCGTGCGCACCGCCAACCAGACCTCGCCCATGCCGCCACGTCCGAGGCGCGAGAGCCGTCGGTAGCGATGAATCCCCGTGCCCAGGTCCGCGCCCCTCAAGGACCGAGCGGTGAGGATGGCGAGCGAGGTGGTGGCCAGGAGCAGGAACGGAAGACCCACGAGCGCGAACAGGGGCGGACCTGAGATCCACCCGACGTCCACCGCCAGCTCTCGCCCCAGGATGCCCAGCGCGAGCAGGGCGGCCCCAAGCACCGCCGCGGCCATGGCGCCCCGACGCTTCAGTGTCAGCACGGCCTCCAGGGCCCACGTGCCTCCCACCGTCACCGCCAGCAGCCAGAACATCGGCAGCCCCAAGCCCACCGTCGCGCGGGACAGGTCCTCGGACGTCATCCGGGGCCCCGACGTCGCCAGCACGGACCCGAGCACGTCCGCGACCCGCATCGCTCCGAACGCCACCGCGACACCCAGCAGCACCCGCCGCGAGCGCGTCAACGGCACGTCCAGCAAGGCCCAGAGGACTCGCAGCAACGTGTAGGGCAGGGGAATGGAACACAGCGCGCCGAGCAACAACCACGGACGCGTGTCCACGAACATCCACCCGACTTCGTGCCGAGTGGCCCCCGCGGAGAGGCTCAGCGCCGCGAAGCCCAGGAAGCTCGTCGCGAGCCATAGCTGGACACGTTGGGAGCGCACCGCCGCCCAGGTCGCGAAATGCACCAGCGCGAGCACGAAGAATGCCCCCGCGAGCGCCAGGTGCAGCATCGTGTAGGGAGTCACGGCCCGGAAGCCTAACCCAGACACCTCGGTACTCGCGAATTGCAGCCTATCCAGGAGGATGGGGCCGCCGTGAATGCCCCGGGGATGACGCGAGGTCTGCTCGCGTCATCGACCCGGCGAACAGCTACTTCTTGCCCGCGACCTTCGCGTAGGTGCCCTTGAGCGTCACGCCGACGGCGAAGGTGCCGGCATGGCACTCGATTTCAGAGGCGTTCTGCAGCTCGTTCCTCTTGTAATAGCTGACGATGTTGACGACGGCGTTGGCGCCGCGCTTCTGGGCGCCTTCCTGGAGCGAAATCAGCGCCGACAGGATGGCCCACTTGCAGCCCTCCTCGTCGGACTTGCCCACGCCGCTGGTCTTCTTGTTGGAGACGTCCTCGCCCAGTTCCTTGGTGACTTCGGGCGTCTTCGCGCCGGCCAGGTAGAACTTCACCGTGCCATCCAGCTTCCCCTGGGCCTGCGGCATCGACAGGACGGAGGCGAGCGGAATCATCGTCACGGTGTCTCGCGCCAGCGCGGGGCTGGAGACGGTGAGCGCGAGCAGCGACAGCAGCATTGCCTTCTTCATGGGGTTCTCCGTCACTGCCACCGGCGGAAGATCAACGACGTGTTGATGCCGCCGAAGGCGAAGTTATTGGTCATGACGACCTCGGTCTGGATTCTTCGGCCATCTCCCACCAGATAGTCCAGCGGAGCGCAGCGCGTATCCACCGAGGCCGCGTCCAGATGCAGCGTCGGAGCGAACCAGCCCGAGCGCATCATCTCGATGGTCATCCACGCCTCCAGCGCCCCGCAGGCCCCCAGGGTGTGCCCCATGTAGCTCTTGAGGGAGGAGATGGGCATCCGCTCACCGAAGACCTGCTGCGTCGCCGTGGTCTCCGCCACGTCGCCCGTGTCGGTGGCCGTGCCGTGGGCATTCACATACTCCACGACGCCCGGCTCCAGGCCCGCGTCCTCCAGCGACAGGCGCATGGCCTGGGCCATGGTCTCCGCGTGGGGCTGGGTGATGTGTCGCCCGTCGCTGTTCGTACCGTAGCCGACCAGCTCCGCGTAGATGCGCGCGCCTCGGGCCCTGGCGTGCTCCAGCTCCTCCAGCACCAGCGTGCAGGCACCTTCACCCAGGACGAGGCCGTCGCGCTGCGCGTGGAAGGGCCGGGGCGTCAGCTCGGGCGTGCCGTTGTTCTTCGTGCTGGTGGCGAACAGGGTGTCGAACACCGCGGCCCCCGTGGCATCCAGCTCCTCGGCGCCGCCCGCGAGCATCGCCACCTGCCGGCCCATCTTGATGGCCTCGTACGCGTACCCGATGCCCTGGCTCCCCGACGTACACGCGCTCGAGGTGGTGATGATGCGGCCCGTGAGGCCAAAGAAGACGCCGATGTTGACCGCGGCGGTATGGGACATGGACCGCACGTAGGACGTGGCGGTGATGCCCTCGGTGCTCTTGGCCACCAGCATCCGGCCGAAGTCACCGATGCTCGGCGGCGAGCCCGTGGACGAGCCGTAGGACACGCCCATCTTCCCGCTCGACAGCAGCGGGTCTCCCAACAGCCCGGCATCAACGAGCGCCAGCTCGCTGGCGCGCGTGGCCAGCAGCGCCACCCGGCCCATGCCCCGCATCGTCTTGCGCGAGTACGTCTGCGGCGGCAGCACGAAGGGCGCGGCGGGGGCACCCACCTGCGTGTTCAGCCCCTCGTACTGCTTCCAGTCCTCGATGACCTGCACCGCGTTGCGCAGCGACTTCAGCCGCGCCTCCACTTGCGGCCAGTCGTGACCCAGGGGGCTGAGGGCTCCAAAGCCCGTGACGACGACGCGCCTCATCCGAACAGCCCTCCATTCACGGAGATGACCTGCCGCGTGACATAGCCCGCGTCCTCGCTCATCAGGAAGCTCACCGCGGCGGCGACCTCCTCGGGCCGCCCCAGGCGCTTCGCCGGAATCAACTTCAGCGCCTCCTCCACGATGTGCGGCTCCACCATCTCCGTGTCAATCAAACCGGGCGCCACGCAGTTGACGGTGATGCCCCGGCTCGCCAGCTCCACCGCGAGCGCCTTCGTGGCGCCGATGATGCCGGCCTTCGCCGCGCTGTAGTTCACCTGGCCCCGGTTGCCGGTAAGCCCGGAGACGGAGGACAGCGTGACGATGCGGCCCGGCTTGCGCCGGCGGACCATCGGCATGGAGAGGGGGTTGAGCACGTTGTAGAAGGCGTCGAGGTTGGTGTGAATCACCGCGTCCCAGTCCTCGGGCGGCATGGCGGGGAAGGCGTTGTCCCGGGCGATGCCCGCGTTGCACACCACGCCGTAGTAGCAGCCGTGCGCCTCGACGTCGGCGAGCAGCGCCTTCTCCGTCTCGGCTCGGTTCGCCACATCGAAGCGCAGCACGCGGGAGGCCCGGCCCAGCTCGCGGACCTGGGCGGCCACCGCCTCCGCTTCCTCGACCTTCGCGCGGCAGTGCACCACGACGTCGAAGCCGTCGCGCGCCAGCCGCAGCGCCACCGCGCGGCCAATGCCCCGGCTGGAGCCCGTCACCAGTACCGTCTTCTCACTCATCCGTGCCCGCCTTCATCACGTCCATCGAGGCCGGGGGCTGGAACACCGTCAGCGCGGCCGTGGCCACCGTCTCGCCTCCAATCCCGAGCGTACAATCGAACTGGCTCATCCCGTTGTCCGTCCAGAACTGCCGGCGGACCTCGATGCGCAACTGCTCGCCCACCTTGAACGCGGGGCGGCTGCACTCATACCGACGGGTGCCGAGCAGGAAGCCCATCCGCTGGGTCTCCCCCTGCAGCCGCTGACGCCAGCCCGCGTAGGCCGCGATGGCCTGGGCCATGAACTCGATGCCCACCCAACCGCCCACGGCGCCGGACTCCTGGAACAGGCAGTCCTCGCGCAGCGTCACCTCGGCCACGAGGCTCTCCTCGTCGCCCTCCACCGCGCGGTCGATGAGCCGCATGCGGTCGGCGTGGGGCACAATCTCGGAGATGTCGAAGGCAATGGGCGTGCGCATCAGGCCCTTCCCAGGATGAGGGCGGCATTGCTGCCACCGAAGGCGAACGAGTTGCTCAGGACATAGCGCGGCGGGCGCCCGAGCGCCTCACCGGGCTTCACCAGCGCGAGGGCGGGCAGTGACGGGTCGGCCACTCCATCCCACCAGTGCGGAGGCAGCCGCCCCTGGGCGTCGTCCGTGAGGGTGAGCCAGCACAGCGCCGCCTCCAGCGCCCCCGCGGCCCCCAGCGTGTGGCCCGTGAGCGGCTTCGTGGAGCTGCACGGCACACTGCCCCCCAGAAGCGCGCTCACCGCCCGGCTCTCCATGGCGTCGTTCTGCGGCGTCGCGGTGCCGTGCAGGTTGACGTAGCCCACGTCGGCCGGGGTGATGCCCGCGCGCTCCAGCGCCGTCCTCATGGCGATGAGCGCGCCCCGGCCCCCGGGCTCGGGCGCGGAGAGGTGGTGCGCGTCGGAGGATTCGCCCCAACCCGCGAGCCGCACGGGCCCAGGCTCGCGTGTCATCAGGAACAGGGCCGCGCCCTCGCCGATGTTGATGCCCCTGCGGTGGACGCTCATCGGGTTGCAGCGCGCGTCGCTCACCGAGTCGAGCGACGTGAAACCCGCGATGGTGAAGCGGCACAGCGCGTCCGCGCCGCCCGTGATGACGGCGTCCGCCGCGCCGGAGCGCAAGAGCCGCGCCGCCGTGGCCAGGGCCTTGGCGCTGGACGAGCACGCGGTGGAGATGACGAACGAGGGGCCCTTCACGCCCAGCACATGGTTCAGCGCCATGGCGGGAGAGCCCAACTCTTGTTGACGGACATCGAAGTTGGAGGGGAGCTGGCCCGTGGCCGCGCGCGAAACGATGGCGGCCTCGCTCTCCCCGATGCCGGAGGTGCTGGTACCCAGGACCACGGCCACGCGCTCCGGGCCATAGCGCCGCATGGCCTCGTCCACGGCGGGACGCACCTGGGAGAGCGCGGAGAGGAGGAGCGCGTTGTTCCGGCTGCGCAGCGGCACCGGCAGCTCGTCCGTGGGGGGGAGCGGCTTGGTGACGTACCCCACGTGGAGTGGACGGTCCGCGAAGTCGAAGCGCTCGGAGACGCCCGTGGGCCTGTCACCGAAGAGGGCCGTGGCCACCTCGAGCAGGCCCTGTCCCAGGGCGCAGACGAGGCCGAGCTGATTCAGGAAGACGGGCGGAATCATGAGCTCATTCCTCCGAGGGGCGTGACTCGATGGTCAGCCGGTAATGCTCCGCCAGGTTGACCAGCTCCGCGCGGCCCACCCAACGCGGCTCTCCATCATAACGCACTGTGAGCCAGTCCTTGTCCGCGTGGCGCAGCACGCGCACGCCCGGCGAATCCTCCAGCGTCCAGTCCGGCGGCAGGGCCGCGCGCACCGCCGGGGCCGGCCAGTAGACCAACTGGAGGTCCCGCAGCACCGTGCGCGACTGGAGCTGCTCGGGCACGCGAGCGTCCCGCTGCTCGTCCAGCTTCGCGCCGTCCCACTGCAGGGTGAAGACGCGCTGGCCCAGCGCGAACCCCGCCAGTTGGAGCGACGACGCGTCGATTTCGACGAGCGCCTCCAGCGAGCGAGGTCCGCCCGGGTCCGCGTCATGCGCGAAGCTCAAGCGCTGCGACAGGCTCACGCTGCCTCCGAACGTCGCCGGAGCCAGCGTGAGCGTGGGCAGGGCCACCTCCGGCGCCACCCGCCGCGGGGGCGAAGTGACGCAGGAGACGAGCCCGAACAGGACGACGATGGGAATCAGGCGGCGCACAGCTGCTCGAGTACGCCGAGCCGTCGCCGGCTGTCAGCCACGAAGGGGTTCTCCTTGTCCCAGGCGTAGCCGGCCAGGATGGCGGAGATCATCCGACGCACCTCGGGGGACGCGTTGGGGTGGAAGATGACGTTCTGGAAGCCGCCCGCGTACCAGGACTCGACGAAGGTGCGGAACGTGTCCACGCCCGCCTTGAGCGGCACCGCGTAGTCGCGTTCCCAGTCCACCGTCTCGCCCGCGAACACACGGCCGATGCACTTGGATGCGAGGCTCGCGGACTTGACGGCGATGGTGACGCCCGAGGAGAACACCGGGTCCAGGAACTCGCCCGCGTTGCCCAGGAGCGCGAAGCCGTTGCCCCACAGCGACTTCACGTTCGCCGCGTAGCCGGTGATGCTGCGCGCGGGCGTGTCCCAGACGGCGTCCTTCAAGAGCTTCGACAGCGTCGGGTCATCCGCGACGATGGCCTTGAGCCGCTCGGTCTCGGTGCCCTGGAACTGCTCCAGGTACTCGCGCTTGGCCACCACGCCCAGCGAGCAGCGCCCGTTGGAGAAGGGGATGGTCCAGTACCAGACGTCCACGTGCTTGGGATGCACGGTGACTCGAATCTTGCTGCGGTCGAAGTTGCCGCCGGACGGCACGCGGTCCTCCACGTGCGTGAAGAGCGCGCCGCGCACCGGAAAGTTCGACGGCGTCTCCAACTGGAGCAGGCGGGGCAGCACACGGCCGAAGCCGCTGGCGTCGAGCAGGAAGCGCGCCTGCACGCGGTACGTTTCGCCCTCGGGCGAGCGCACCGTGATTTCGGGCTCCGCGCCGGTGACATCCACGGACTCGACGGTGTGGCGGAAGCGCAGGGTGGCGCCCATGCGCTCGGCGGCGAGCGCCAGCACGTGGTCGAAGGTTCCACGCTGCACCTGGTACGTGGTGCCCCAGCCCTTGGAGAACTTGTCGCGGAAATCGAAGTCCGTGTACGTCTCGCCGCGCGCGAAGGCCGCTCCATTCTTGAACTGGAAGCCCGCCTCCACCACGTCGCGAATCATCCCCGCTTCCTCGATGTACTCCATGCTCTGCGGCAGCAGGCTCTCTCCGATGGAGAAGCGAGGGAACTGCTCGCGCTCCAGGATCAACACCTGACGACCCTGCTTGCGCAGAATCCCCGCGGCCACCGAGCCAGAGGGGCCCGCCCCAATGATGACGACTTCTGTCTTTTCTACCTTCACGACACGTCCTTGCCAGGAGGCAGTCTGCAACAGGGCGTGAGCAACCAGATGGTGACTTCGCCCAGTAGCATGGTGAGACCAAAGGAGCGCAGGGCCGGAGTGGCCGAGAGCCCCAGGAGACCGAATGAGAGGAGGGTGCTCACGCCCGCGAGTGCCACCGCGAGCCAGGCGGAGCCCTCACCCGGGTGCTCCAACATGAAGATTCCGTAGTCCACGCCCATGCCCAGCAGCAGCATGAGGCCCAGCACGCTGAAGAGCTGGAGCGGCTCGCCCACCCAGCCGAACACCGCCAGCGTGACGAGCGTGCCCACCACCGTGGGCAGCCAGGCCCGCCACGCCTCGCGTCGGAAGCGCACGACGAGCAGCAACAGCACCGCGACATAGCCCAGCAGGATGAGCCCGCCCATGAGCCGGCGGTAGCGCTCCAGGAGCCGGGAGATCTCCTGCGTCTTGTCCACCCACCGCACGCCCTCCAGCCCCTGGGCGGCGTCGGCGATGCGCGGGAGCACCGACGGGTCATTCAGCCCGCGCAGCATGACGATGCTGAAGTGCTTCTCGCCCAGGCGCCCCAGCCACTGCTGCCGGATGGCCGCCGAGGCGGGACTGGCGAGCAGCCGCTCCGGAGTGAGTACGTCGTCCGCGAAGCGCGCGCGGGTGGGCTCCTCGCCCGTGGCCTGGGCCACGGCGGCCACCGCCTGCGCTTCCGCGCGGGCGCTCAGCTTCGCGTCCGAGCGCTGCTGCTCCGCGCTGGGCAACCAGTCCGACACCGCGCGATAGCCCGCGAGGACCTTGTCCGTCACCAGCGGGTCCAGGCGCGCCTTCAGCGAAGCCTCGCGCGCGAGCACCTGCTCCTCGTCCTGGCCTCCCACGAGGAAGAACTGGGCGGGGCTGGGCAGCCCCAGGAGCCGCCCCAGCTCGCGCTGGTCGGCGATGAGATTCGCCGGCGCGCCCTGGAGCTGTCGCACGTCATCGCGCGTCCGCACGCGCCACAGCCCTCCGATGATGAACAGGACGAGCGCCGCGGTCCCCACCCACCACGCGCGGGTGGAGGCGAAGCGGGGCCAGCGCGCCAGGGACGTGGCGAAGCGCGTGGAGAAGGACGTCACGGGCAGGGCGCCGGTGTCCAGCGTCGGGAACCAGCAGGCCACCGTCAAGAACGCGCCCACGAGGCCCGTGGCGGAGAACAGCGCCATCTGCCGCAGCCCGGGGAAGGGCGCCACGCCCAGGGCCAGATACGCCACCACGCTGGTGAGCAGCGCCATCACCATGCCCGGCAGCAGGCTGCGCATCAGCGGCCCGCGCTCGGAGGGCGGCTTGCCCTGGCGCGCGGCGAAGTAGTGGAAGCCGTAGTCCTCCGCCACGCCGACCAGGCTGGAGCCGAAGACGAGCGTGAGCAGGTGGACCCGCTCGAACACGAGCGCCGTGACGCTCATCGCCACCGCGCAGCCGATGCCCAGCGACACACCCACCAGGACGATGGGCCGCACCGAGCGGAACGTCAGCCACACCAGCACGAGCACCGCCACCAGCGAGCCGATGCCAATGGTGGACATCTCGTCGCTGGCCTGGGACGCGGCGGCCTCCGCGTACAGCGGCACGCCCGCGGCAACCAGCCGGCTGCCGGGCACCTGCGTCGTCACGGCGGCCCGCGCGCGGTCCACCACGGTGGTGATGTTTCCGTCGGCGCCCAGCGCGAAGGCGGAGACCTGGCTGTGCCACGCCAGGAGCACCCACTCGCGGCCTTCGCCAGACAGCCAGAGGCGACCGTCGCGCGGGCGCGCGGTGCTTTCGGAGGCGCGCGCTGCCCACCAGTCCGGCCACAGGCCCAGCGGGTCCGCCTCCCAGTCCGTCAGGTGGGGCCCCGCGGGCTGGTACAGCTTCATCAGCGCCGTGCCGCCCAGCTCCTCCGGTGTCGCCCGCGAAAGCCACGTGCGCTGCGCGGGCGTCAGCAGCCTGTCTCGATAGGGACGGTACAGCTCCAGCGCCGCATCCAGCGAGGACGCGTCCAGGGCGGAGGGGCTCAGGAGCGAGGCGTCCTTCGACAGCTCCGCCGTGACGAGGTCCGCCGCGCGCTGTGCGGACTCCCAGTCGGGAGCACCCACCAGCAACACCAGCTCCCGGCCCGCCTGGTCCGCGAGCTTGCGCGTGGCGGCATCGACCTCCGGGGCCTGCTCGTCCTCGGGCAGGAGCGCCAGGACGTCGGTGTCCAGGCGCGCCGAGCGCCAGAACTGGACCTGGTGCACACCCACGGCCAGGACCACCAACAGCCAGAGGATGGCGGCCTTATTTCGCAAGACGCCCGGCTTCCGCGTCACTGGGGGCGGGTGTCTGGCTCAGCTTGTCGAACTGGATGACGCTGGTGTCGCCGCGCGCCTCGTCCAGCTTGACCTGCCGCACGTACGAGTCTCCCTCCAGGTGGATGCTCTTGAAGACGCGCGCGAGGCCCGCGTCAGTGGGCGTCAGGGTCAGCTTCCAGCCCGCCGTGCCCACCAGCTCGCCCTCGACGCGAAAGCGCTTGGACAGCGCGGCCACGTCACCGGACAGGAGCGCGAACATCACCTCGTTCACCGCCGCGAGCCCCGGCTCCTTGCTCGCGTCCAGGTGATAGGCCGCCGCGCCCGTGCCCTGCTCGGCGCTCAGCGACTTGCGCGTCAGCGTGAGCGTGGACGCGAAGGGCACTCGCGTGTCCCACAGCACGCCGTGCTCCCGCGACAGCAGGAACGCCCCGCGCGAGACGAGCGGCTTCTTGAAGCCGGCCACCGTCTTCTTCTGCTCGAAGTCCCCCCGCAACAGCGGCACGTCCGCCAGCCGGGCTCGGACCCCCGCGACGATGTCGTCACCGGCGCTGGCCGTCGAGCCCACCAGCAGCATCACCAGCAAGAGCGCGCGCTTCATTCGGGCTTCACCCCCAGCCGCTGCCAGAGCACCGGCGGACAGATGTACTGGAGCTCCTTGGTGGCCATCGACACGGCGACCTGGACGGTGTGGGCCTGGTTCACCTTGCGGCCCGTGGAGGCGTCTCGAATCACATAGTCGATACGGAGCCGGTTCTCCCATTCGGTGATTTCGGCGCGAATCTTCAGCGTCTTTCCGTAGAGCGCGGGCTGCACGTACTTCAGCCGCATGTCCACGACGGGCCACGCGAAGCCGGACGCCAGCATCTGCGGGTAGTCGTAGTCGAACTTCGCCAGGAGCGCGCACCGCGCCAGCTCCAGGTACTTCACGTAGTGGCCATGCCAGACGACCTCCATCAGGTCGATGTCATGGAAGGGCGGCGACAGCTCGATTTCATGGCTGAGGTCAGGCCTCATAGAGCCCCCACTCGCGGGCGCGGATGGCGCCCAGCAGCCCTTGCAGCTCCTTGTCCAACGCTCGGTCCTCCACCACCAGCGGGATTCGCTGCTCCAGATCGGCCTGCATCGACGCAAGAGACGGCGCCAGATTCATTTCTTGAGCAATCCGGCCGCGCAGGGTGATTCCCTGACGCGCCGCGATGAGCATCGCCGCCACCACCTGCTCGGACAGCTCCAATACCCGGAGGCAGTCGCGCGCGGCGATGGTGCCCATGCTCACCTTGTCCTGGTTGTGGCACTCGGTGGAGCGGGAGAACACGGACGCGGGCATCGTCTGCTTGAGGGCCTCCGCCGTCCACGCGGAGACGCTGATCTGCACTGCCTTGAGGCCGTGGTTGATGGCCGCGCGGGGCCCCGTGGAGCCGGAGAGGTTGGAGGGCAGCCCGTGGTTGTAGCGGGTGTCCACCAGCAGCGCGAGCTGCCGGTCCATCAGGTCCGCCACGTTGGCCACGGCCGTCTTGAGCCCGTCCATGGCGAAGGCGATGTGGCCCCCATAGAAGTGGCCGCCGTGCAGCACCCGCTCGCTGTCGGGGTCGATGAGCGGGTTGTCGTTGGCGCTGTTCAGCTCGTTCTCGATTTGCGCCCGGAAGAAGGGCAGGGCGTCCTCGAGCACGCCAATCACATGAGGCGCGCAGCGCAGGGAGTAGCGGTCCTGCAAGCGCTGCTCGTTGCGGCTCGGCCGGTCCGTGGCCAGGTCCACGCGCAGTCGCGCGGCCACGCGCTGCTGGCCCACGTGGGGCTTGAGCGCGAACAGCGCCTCGTCGAAGTGGTGCGCGTTGCCGGCGCTCGCCACCACGTTGAAGGCGGTGAGTCGGGTGGCCAGTCGTCCCAGGTACTCGGCGCGCTCCCACGCGAGGCAGGCCAGGGCGGTCATCACCGCCGTGCCATTCATGATGGCCAGGCCTTCCTTGGGGCGCAGCTTCAGGGGCTTCATGTCGTGCCGCGCGAGCACCTCCGCGGCGGGACGTCGCTCGCCCCGGTACCAGACCTCTCGCTCTCCGCAGAGCACCGCCGCCACGTAGGACAGCGGCGTGAGGTCGCCACTGGCGCCCACCGAACCCTCGGCGGGAATCAGCGGCAGGATGTCGTGGCGCAGGAGCAGCTCCAACTGGGTGAGCAACCCCAGCCCCACGCCGGACACACCCTGGGCCAGCGAGGCCAGCCGCGCCGCCAGCACCGCGCGCGTCTCCTCGGGCGTCAGGAAGCGGCCCGCGCCAATGCCGTGGTACGCGTAGAGGTGGTGCGGCAGCTCGGCGATCAGCTCGGGCGGAATGGAGACGGTGCACGAGTCTCCGTACCCCGTCGTCACGCCGTAGATGTTCCCGTCCTCCGCCAGCAGCCGGTCCAGGAACTCCGCGCCCCGGGTGATTCTGCGGCGGAAGTCGGTGGAAGTGCTCAGCTCGGCGTCACGCTCCCGGCGCGACAGCGCGGACACGTCTTCAATGGCGAGCCGGCTCCCATCGAACCGGACCGCACGCTCATTCTTGATTCCTGGCGGAGGCATTCGCCTGATCCCAAAAGGGAAAGAAGTTGAACCAATCGAACGGAGAGCGCTTCAGCAGCGCCGTCACCCGCTCGGCATAGTGTTGGGCGTGGCCCGTCAACGCGGCCGCGCGCTTGCCCCGGGGGAGCTCGACTCGCTCGGCCAGGGTCTCGAAATGGATGGTGTATCCGTTGTTCTCGTGGATGCACCCCAGCAGGTACAGCGGGCACTTGAACAGCGAGGCCAGCACGTAGGGCCCCACGGGGAAGGCGGCCTTGTGCCCCAGGAAGTCCACGTCCACCGTCTGACTGGCGCTCACCGGCACCCGGTCTCCGGCAATCACCACGAACCCGCCCTCCGTCACGTACTTCTCCAGCGCGACGGCTGTCCCAGGCCCCATGTCCGTGACTTCCACCAACTGGAAGCCGCTGTCCGGATTGAGCCGCTTGAGCAGGCGGTTGAACTGCTCGGCATGGCGGGTGTGCACCAGGATGTGGAGCTTCACTTCGCCACGCTTCTCCGCCATGGCGCGACACAGCTCCAGGCAGCCCATGTGCGCGGTGACGATGATGCCGCCCTTGCCCGCCTTCACCACCTCGTAGAACTGCTCGCGCCCCTCGGTGTGGACCTGCTCGAAGCGGTATCTCCCGCTGACGGCCAGGAGCTTGTCGAGCATCGTCTCCGCGAAGGTGACCATGTGGCGCAGGCTGTCGCCTCGCCCGGGTTTGCGCCCGAGCGCGCCGGTGGCCTGCTCCACCCGCGAGAGGTACTGGAGCGATGCCTTGCGCACCACGGGGCGGGCCAGCCAGTGCACCAGGACCACGGGGTACAGACAGAGGCGGAACGGCCAGCGCCCCAGCAGCCGGTGGACCCAGTACAACAGCCAGATGCCGAGCACGAAGGTGCTCTCGCCCATCTCCGCCCAATGCCGCGGCTTCATGCGGAGACCTTCCGCCACAAGAGCAGCGGCAGCCGCAGCAACATCCCGAAGAAGAGCCGGGCGTGCATGCGGGAGATGCGCACGTTGTCCCAGAGCACGTCGAAGTGGGAGATGCCGTCGGTGGGGTAGCGCACCTGGGTGGGTTGGTTGAGGATGCCCACCCCTCGCCAGTACAGCCGCACGATGACTTCCACGTCGAAGTCCATGCGCCTGCCAATGCTCACCGAGTCGATGAGCGCGAGCGTGGGCGTCAGCGGATACACGCGGAAGCCGCACATCGAATCGCGGATGGCCAGTGACAGCGTGTTGATCCACACCCAGATGTGCGTGGCGTAGCGGCCGTACAGCCGGCCCTTGGGCACCGACTCGTCGTAGATGGGCGTGCCACAGATGATTTTTTCCGGGGCCGAGGCCGCCAACTCGACGAAGCGGGGGATGTCCCGGGTGTCGTGCTGGCCGTCGGCGTCAATCTGCAGCGCGTGGCTGAAGCCGGAGGCCTTCGCCGCCCGGAAGCCCGCCATCATCGCCCCGCCCTTGCCCTCGTTCTTGGGCAGGCGCACCAGCTCGATGCCGGACCTGTCCGCCTCCGCCAGCGTGTCCAGGACCTTCGCGCAGCCCGGCTCGCTGCCGTCATCCACCAGCAGGCACGGCAGCCCGTGCGCGCGCACGGAGTTCACCACCGCGCCCACCGCCTCGCCGTGGTTGTAGACGGGAATCACCACGCAGAGCTTCATCCGCGGACCTCACCGAGCAGGATGCGGCCGCTCCCGTGGGTGCCGGCCTCGGAGGTGAACTTGAACTGGAGGCTGCCCTTGGCCTGTGTCCAGGTGAGCTCCAGGGTGAGGAGCGTTTCGGGGACGATGAGCTGCTGGAACTTCACCGCCTCCATGCGGAGGAACTCTGGCGGGAGCGTGAACAACTCCCGGCCCAGATGGAGCGCCCACTCGATTTGCGCCACGCCGGGCAGGATGGCCTTCTCCGGGAAGTGGCCCTTGAAGTACGGCAGGCTCGCCGGCGTCTCGATGCTCAGCACGGCGCGGTCCGCGGTGTGCTCGAGCACCCGCAGGGGCGGGCGGCGGGAGTCGAAGAGGGCGACGAGCGCGGCCTCGGTGGATTTGCCCTGGGAGTTGACTGGCATCGCCTCCAGATACCGGAATCGACGCGGAAGGACACTGGGCTCGAACTGGGAAGACAGGTGCTTTCGCAGGGCCCGGTTCAGGAAGGGCTTTCCACTGTCGGCGTGAAGGTGCCGGCCGGTGGGCCCCAGCACGGCCACCACCCCCAGAACCGAGCGGTTTCCCTCGGACAGGGGCACCACCCGCGCCTCGCGGACGAGGTCACTCTCCAGCAGGGCCCGCTCCATGGCGCTCAAGGAGACCCGCTTCTCCTCCAGTTTGAGCAACCGGTCCATGCGCCCCAGCAGCTCGAAGCCCTCCGGCAGCAGCCGGGCCCGGTCCTCCGTCTGGAACCAGTTCCCGTCCGGCAGGTGGGGGGAGCGGACCGCCAGGGCATCCTCCGTCAGGCGGACCTCCACACCGGGCATCGTCCTCCAGCTCAGCGCCTCGTCCTGGGTGCGCTGGCGCCAGGCGATGCCCCCGGTCTCCGAGCTGCCGTAGACCTCCACGGGCGCCTGCCCGAGCAGCCCGCGACAGGCGTGCAGAGCGTCGGTGGACAGGGGGCCCCCCGAGGAGAACACCGAGCGAAGGTTCCCCCGCACGCCCGCCCAGTCCAACGTGTCCGGCAGCCGCTTGAGGTGGGCGGGGCTGGCGATGAGCGCCGCCGGCCCGTGCGAAAGCTCGGCGACGATGTCCTCGGGGTACGGCAGGCTCCGGGCCAGGAACGGCCTGCCCGACGTCAGCGGCCAGAGGACCCGGAACAGCAGGCCGTAGATGTGCTGGTGCGACACCGTGGCGAGCACGCGGCAGGGACTGGGACCGAGCCTGTCATCGAAGAGGTCCGCCAGCGTGGCGACCTCCCGGGTGAGCTGCCCCAGGTGTTTGGGGATGGCGGCGGGCTCTCCGCTGGAGCCGGAGGTGTAGACGACCAGCGCCTGGGCCTCCGGGGAGAGCGGCGTCCACTCCGCGCGCGCGCCCTCCTGGAACTTCAGGAGCGGGGTGGACGAGGGAATCTGGCCGGCGAAGCCGTCCACCTCGCCGCGAAGCTTCTCGCGCGTGGTGGGCTGGATCTCCGAGGGAAGATAGACGCACCGGCCCGCGTGCCAGGCGCCGAGCAGGGCCGCTGCGAACTCGAAGGTGTCCTCGAAGGAGAGGGCGAAGCGGTGGCCCCCGTGCCGCTCGTACGCGGCGCGCCAGCCGGCGGCCCGGGCCTCGAAGTCCGCGAAGGTGAGCACCTGCCCCTCGCGAAACGCCACCGGGAAGTCGGCGGGGCGTCCACGGCTGAGGAGGTGTTCGATGGCGATGCGCTCAGCCATGGGCGTGGCTTGCCTTCACGCGTCGGCGCACCAGCCACTCCCCGGCGAAGAGCACGCCCATCAGCCCATAGGCGATGAGCCCGTTGTACAGCGCCCACGTGGCGTCACTGGCCCACAGCGCGGTGCCCAGCGCGATGCTCCCGTTGACGACGAAGAACCCGCACCACACCTGCGTCACCCGCCGCGTATAGGCCACGCCGGACGGAGGGAGCTCCGGCTCGCGCAGCCGCGCCAGCCGTTCGATGACGCTGGGAGGGGACACGAGGCTGGTGGCGAAGACGGTGAGCAGCATCGTGTTCACGAGCACCGGATAGAGCTTCAGCGGCAGGGCGTGGTTGCCCAGCAGGCTGGTGCTCGCGAGGACCAGGGCCCCCGCGGCCGTGACGAGCCAGACACGCTCGCGCGTGGCCACGGCCCGCACGACGGCCATGCCCGCCAGGGGCACCGCCATCCAGCGAGGCTCGAACCGGCCCAGGCCCCAGTACACCAGCAGCGGATACGCGAGGCTCAGCACGCCGAGCAGCGCTGGACGCAGAAGCTTCACGCCGCCACGGACTCGTCGAGCAGGCTGTGCAGGGCGTCGACGACGTCCTGAATCGTCCGGACCGACTTGAAGACCTCCGGCGGAAGCCGCTTGCCCGTCACGGGCTTGAGCTTCACGAGCAGGTCCACGGCATCGATGCTGTCGATGTCCAGGTCGTCGCGGAGGCGGGCCTCGGGGGTAATCCGGGCCGGGTCGATGTCGAAGGTGTCCTGCAGGAGCGTGCGCAGGTTCTCGAAGAGCTGGGTCTTGGTCATGTGCATATCCCCCTCGAATGGGTGGTGCGGGTCCTCAGGACTTGCGGTGGGCGCTCACGAAATCCGCGAGGGCGCGCACGCTGGCGAAGTGACGGCGGTTCTCCTTGGAGTCGCTCGCCAGCGCTACCCCATAGGCCTTCTGGAGCGCCAGGCCGAGTTCCAGGGCATCGATGGAATCGAGCCCCAGCCCCTCGACGAACAGCGGCGCCGCCGGGTCTATATCCTCCGGCTTGAGGTCCTCGAGGTTCAGCGTCTCGATGACCAGCTTCTTGATTTCCTGCTCAAGCGCCTGCATGGCGTTGTGTCTCCGTGGAGAAGTAGTCGTGCAATCTCTCGGTGAGATGGCGGGCCGCGAGGGCCTCTCCGTGCGCCTCTTCGACCAGCGACGACACGCGAATGTCGTCTTGAACCACGATGTTGAACTTCATCCGGGTGGGGGCCACGCGCCACCACGGCATCCCCTTGGTGAGCGCCATGGGCGCCACCTGGATGGTGACCGGGGTGATGTCGCACGGGCCTCGCACCGCGATGTTGGCCGCCCCGCGCTGCAGCTTCATGGGGCCGGACAAGGGCGTGCGGGTGCCCTCCGGGAAGATGATGAGGTTGTTGCCCGCCTTCACGGACGCAATGCAGGCCTCTACGAGCTCCGGGCCGGAGTCATTGCAGAGGTAGCCAGTGGCCTCGATGGGGCCGCGCATGAAGGGGTTGTTCGCCAGGCTCGCCTTGACCACGCAGTCCGCGTTGGGCACCAGCGAGATGAGGAACACGACGTCGATGAGCGTCGGGTGGTTGGCGAGGATGAGCAGCCCGGGGCGCGCCAGCTTCTCCACGCCCTCGACGCGGTAGTCCAGGCACCCCAAAAAGTGCATCAGCCCGACGAAGAAGCGGAACGAGTGGTGCACCGCCAGTCGCGCCAGCCGGGTGCGGCGCGGCCTGTCGCGGACCAGGAGCGACAGCAGGGGGAAGAACAGCAGGCGCAGCGCCAGCCCCCCCACGCCGAAGGTGGCGAAGGAGATGCCCGTGGCGATCACCCGCCAGCCGCGCTCCAATCGCTCAAGCATCGCGATGCCACCGCCAGAGTCGGGAGCCCGTGTGGTGCTCGAAGCGCGCCTCGCCGGAGACGAGGAAGCGCAGCACGGAGAGCTCCTCCGGCAGCGGGTCCACGGACGTCCGCTCCGGTGCGCCCTCCGAGGCGCCGCAGGTGAGCTGGTAGGTGGGGCCTTCTCCGGCCGCCCGCACGCTGCAGGCCCAGGCATGCGGGAGCGCTACCTGCTCGGGGAAGTGCGCGAAGGGGGCGGGGCGGGGCTCGTCATAGACGACGACGAGGACCTCGGGGGCGCCCTCGGCCAAGAGGCCGCACGCCTCCACGAAGGCCGCCTCCACCGTCTCCGCGCCCGCGGCCACCGCGCTCTGCGCCGTCAGGTCACCCCGGGCGATGGAGTACAGCGCGCCAATGGCGTTGTGCACCGACAGGCTGAAGGACGTGGGCGACAGCGGGGTGGCCTGGGCCAACTGCTCCAGCAGCTCCACCGAGCGGCCCATGTCCCCGTAGCGCGACGCGAACACCATGGGACACGGAGGCGCGTCCGCCTGGCACGAGTAGGCCGCCTGCAGCGCGATGCGACCCAGCCGGTCCACCCGACGGCGCATCATCGCCGGCATCTCGGTCAAGGGCGGGGTGCCCTCGGCCGGAAGCGGATGCGGCTGTGAGAGCCAGGACCGCCAGGCGTCTTGCCCGACAAGCCCGGGAGCCCACGCGGCCCAGTGGTGGACGGAAAAAACCATGATGGCAGGGAAAAAGGCGGATGCTGCGTGCGGCGGTCCTCTACCAAAGCATCATATACGAGACAATTGGCTCCAATGAGGATTGCCTCGGAGGACGAGCCAAGGGGCCTCCGTATTCACTCGGCCATGCTACGCCGCGCCCGCACCGGGCCGAGAGGGGTGGGGCGGCGGCCGCGCTCGCATGGCCGGAGGGGAAGAAGCCGCGCGGCGCTGGGATTCGGAGCCGTGACGCCCGCGATTCCACCCGGAACGCAGCGCTCATTCGCACGTGGCGTATGCGGAGCGCCAGGGTGCAGCAACGCTGGGTGGTAGGGGGTGGGATTGGCCTCTCGCGGATTCCCCCCGGTCGGTTCCTACCCGGGGCGGAAGATGGATCTCCGGGCAGGTGCTTCGTGGGGGCTCATCGCTTCCGCCAGGATGGAATCGCGATGGTGGTTGTGGCCCGTGAGGCAACGGACCGGGCCAACGGGTTGTCCTCGGGGCCACGCGTGAGTGCTCGCGCGGGAGTGATTCGCGAGGCCGCTCGTGGGGGAGAACGCCGCGTCGCGTCCCTGGTACGCCGCTTGAAGATTGTGGGCGGGAGCCGTTCGTCCCAGGGAGCGCAGGTGATTCGCCGGAACGCCGGACCGGAGGTAGCCGCGAGGAGGCCCGACTCAATCCCGGGCGTTGAGAATGTGTTGGAGGAGCTGGCGGGAAATCTGGAGCAGCTTCGCGGCGCCGCGCACGCTGCCTCCGGATTTGGCCAGGGCCTCGTCCACGAGGGTGTCGCGGACCAGGCTCTCGAAGTGATGCAGCGGCACCTTGCCGGCGCTCGCCCTCAACGCGGGGCCCAGCTCCGGAGGGCCTGACAGCGTCTGGGTCCACACGGCTTCCAGCCGCGCGAGGTCCAGCGGCTTGGGGACGAAGGCGCGCACGCCACTGGCGGCCAGTCGGAAGGCCTGCTCGGCCGTCGCGCTGCCGCTGATGGCAATGACATACGGCAGGGGCTCCACCGCGAGCAGGTCATCCAGCAGGGAGTCGCTGGTGCCGTCCGGAAGGCTGACGTCCAGGAGCACCGCGTCGGGAGGTTGGGTTCGCAGCACCTCGCGCGCGGCGGCGAGGGTGGTGACGTGCGTGATTCGTTCAGCGCGGGATTGCAGGACGTCTTCGAGCACGCGCGCCAGGCTGACCGAGTCCTCTATCAGCAGGAGGTGTTGGACCATGGCCATACAGGAAAGCATAACACGCAAGGTCCTCACCGATGCGTCCAACGATGGCGAGGTGCTGGTGAGCGCGGTGCGCATCGTCTTCTGCGCGCTGGTCATGGCGCGCTTCCTGGCGTTGGGGGGCGTGGCCGCGGATGGGGGCTGGCCGGCCGCGGTGCTGGAGCTGGCCTTGTTGCTTTCGGGCATGACGCTGTCCGTCGTCGCGTTCTGGGCGGGACGGCGGCGACTGTTCGGTCCGAGGCTGCTGGTGGCCTCCGCGCTCCTGGATGCCGTCGTCGCTCAGGGCACGCTCCTGTCCACGTTGTTGTGGCATGGCGACAGCTACACCGGCCTCTTGCGGATGCCGGACCCCTCCGCCGTCATCGCGGTGGTCTTCATCACCGCGTTGCGATTGTCACCTCGTGTCGCCTGGGTGGGCACCGGCGCGAACCTGCTGCTCCTGGGGGGACTCATCGCCCTCGACTTCCGGTTCAATGCCAGTCAACTGACGTATGGCGTTTCGGAGGTCGCGCTGCTCGTCATCTTCGTCGGCAGCGCGGGGAGTGTGGCCGCGGTCGCGTGTGGCGTGGCGCGCCGGATGGTCCTCAAGTCCGGTGCGGAGGGGGTGAGGATTCGCCGGGCGCGCACGAACCTGAGCGTCATCCTGCGCGAGCACCACGATGCGCGGACGCTCCTGTCGGCGGCGCGACTTCGCGCGGACCTGCTCCTGAGGGACCCGGGAGGTGCCTCGTGTTCGCGGCATGTGCAGGGGCTGGCGTCCGACCTGCGCGAGCTGTGGGAGTTCGTGGAGAGCGTGAAGTCACGCGCCCTGGGCGAACTGGCGATGATTGACGAGGCGACCCCCGTCGAGGTCTCCGCCACCCTGCGCAACGCGGCCGCCGTGGTCCAGACGCGCTACTCGCATGTGCGAATCCTGCTCGGGCCCGGGGCACCGGAGGGACAGGGGCCGCGCGTCTGGGTGGTGGGCGGCGAGCGGGGGCTGGCGCACGTGGTGACGAACCTGCTCGTGAATGCGTGTGAAGGGGATGGGCAACGTGGCGCCGGCACCGTCCAGGTGAGCGTCGAGCCGGAGGGCGGCACGCGGAACATCCTCCTGCGGGTGAGTGATGACGGGCCGGGCTTCCGGGCGGGGTTGCTGGACGGGGCGCGTCTCACGGGAGGCACGACGAAGTCGGAGGGCTCGGGCCTGGGGATGCGGCTGGTGGGCGGGCTCATCGAGGCGAGTGGAGGGTCGCTGCGCGCGTCGAATCTCCCGGAGGGAGGGGCTCGGGTCGAAGTGATGCTCCTCGCCGGTGGGTGAGCGTCTGGGGGGCCCGCCACCGCTTCACGTGGACGAGCGCCAGTCCGACGTTCGCGGCGAGCAGGACGGTCATCGGCTCGAGCGTGTCCTGATGTGACGTGGGCGATACCTTGAGCAGCACCGCCAGCAGGGAGCCGAGGGCGAGCACGCCGACGCAGTGACGTGCTCGGCGCTCGGCGCGCTCATTCCCCCAGGCGATGCCCAGGCCGAGCGGGAGCAGCGCGAGTGAGAGGGGATGGGCCAGCCACTGGTTCTCGTTGAGGCCGAAGTAGGGGTGCTCGGAGCCGAGCATCAGGACGAAGCCGATGGCGCCCGCCGTGCCGAGCGTCGCGCCGATGAACGCGTGGTACAGGCCGAAGGTGATTTGGAAGGCGCGCCGGTGCGTGTGCGCGCGGGGCACCGCGAGCAGGACCATCGCGCCCGCCACGAGAAGGGCGAGGATCCCTCGCGTCAGAGAGGTGGGGCCTGGGGCCAGCGGGGGAGGAATGGTGGTGGTCAGGTGCTCATCGTGGCTTCGCCTCACGAGCGGAGTCGAAGTGCCCAGTTCGCTCATGAAGGAGAACTCCGCGAGTGCCCGGGCCAGCTCCAGGGGAAAGGCGGCCTCCTCCCACCGGGTCATCGGCGCGTCCACGTCGTCGTTCAGCCAGAGCATCAGCGCCCACTGGAACAGCGGGGTGTCGCGGGTGTAGCGGCGAAGGTGCTCGCGGTGGGTCAGCGCGGCGGGGCCCGCGAGCCGGGCGTGCAGCGCTCCGCCCAGGGCGTCGTCCAATGCATCGCGCAGGCGCGTCGCGCAGTTTCCCCGCAGCGGGTCATACGCGTACTCGCGCGTCTCGGGATTCACGTCCCGTTCGAGGCGCGCGAGGAGTCGGCGTCGCTGCTCCACGGACAGGTCCAGCTCCTGGAGGAAGATGGAGCGCCCCCGCGCGCGATAGAGGAAGAACGAATGCTCCACCGAGAGCCGGGCGGCCCAATAGGTGGGTCGCTCCAGGAGGTAGCGCACCTCGGCGGCGGGGCCATGGGAGGTCACGCCATAGCTGTAGAGCGCGACCTCACCCAGCCGCGTATCCTCGACCCAGAGGGCGCTGTGCCCGAAGCGCTCCTGGACGTATGTGCCGGGACCGAAGGTCACCACCTGGATGCGCAGCGCCTCCGGCTGTGCGCCGAAGTCCTCGGCCGTCGCGGCGAGCAGCGGTGTGCTCCAGAGCAGCCCCAGGAGCAGGGGGAGTGTCGCGAGTCTTCCCATGCTCGCGAGGGTTCCACTTCGCCGTCATCCGAGGCAGGGCAAGAAATCTGGCAGTGGGCAGGTTCCTGGCTTCGCGGCACCTTGGCTTCGCTTCGTGAGCGACGTGGCCCCTGGGGCCGCGCCATGCCCACGAGTGTGACCCACCCCTAGAGGAGACGACGATGACCGCTGCCCTTTTCCCCACTGCGATGACGCCTCGCTTTGGTTCGAGCCTGATGGCGATGCTTGCCGCCGCCGTGCTGTTCCTGCTGCCTGGAATGGCGCACGCCGACGATGGACTCCGTTCCGTCACCCGGCTCCGCATCACCGTCGCCACGGGCGGAGACGACCTGCGCAATGCCAGCCACGCGGTGGCCGCGATCAAGTACGTGGGGCTGTCCGGCAACCAGCTCACGGCCAGCATCAACCTGAACAACGGCGCGCGCTGGCCCGACTGGACCTCGCACTCCGTGACGATGGTGACGCCCACGGGCATGCTGCTCGCCAACCTCGTCGAGTTCAGCATCCAGTTCACCTCCGGCCAGCCGGACATCTTCGCCACGGGGGACAACTGGAACATGAACGCCATCACCGTGACGGCCGTCCTCGATGACGGGACGGAGGCCGTCATCATCCAGCAGGCCGACAATTACCTGCACCGCTTCTGGAGCGACCACGACACGCGTTGGGCCACCGCGCTCTAGCGCGACCCGGGCCAGGAAAACATCCTGGCCGCGCGCGACGCCGGACCTCCCCAGGACTTTCGGGGGGGCCGGCGTTTTTCCGTCGTCGGGCCCTGGCGCGGCGCCCGCGTCGCGGTGCGGGGCCGCGTGCGGGTCGCCGGCCCGCAATCGCGTGTCTCGCATCGGGTAGCGAGGGTCCCTCCGGGGTGCATTGCCGCTCCGACGCTCCGACGACAGCTTGGCCGCTCTCATCAGCCGGCATCGGCTGCACGGCCCCATGCGGGCAGGAGCGTCACGCCATGTTTCAGGTCCTCGCAGGCATTCTGGCCGCGGCGGGTGTGGCCGGGTCGAACCCGGTCTCCGAAGCCGCCCCGGACGCGTCCGCCGATGCCGAACTCGCCAGGGCTTGCACCACGTTGACGGCGCCGGGCGGCAGGAAGGCGAGCGTGTGCAAGACGTGGACGGCCACGGGCGGCGGCTACTACAAGGGCACGTGGTCCACCAGCAGCCACGGCAGTGGCGTCAAGCTCCAGTTCTACGCCGATGGGTGGGTCGTCAACGCCGCGTGGAATGGGAGCTACTCGGGCGTCGCGCGCTTCCATCTGCGGCTGTGCAACACCAGCTCCGGGCAGTGCTCGGCCTGGTTCTAGCCACGCCCCCATCCTCATGAGCAGGTGGCCCGCGCTGACCACCGCGAGCACGTCTGGTCGCCAGTCATGGTGCCCAGGCCCTGTCTCTCCGCTTGCCCCTGGGAAGCCCTCGCGGACGTTGTGAAGCGCCCTGTCGCTCCCCACCTGTACGCGAACCCAACGCACGGAGGTTGTCGCATGGCTCAGGTGGAATCCCAGAAGTTCCAGATGCAGCCGTTCCTCGTCGGCGCGAACAATCAACTCACGGATGACATGCGCGCCTGCATCAGCAACTGCATGTCCTGCGCGGCGGTGTGCCTGCAGACGATGACGTACTGCCTCCAGAAGGGCGGGAAGATGGCCTCGGCGGACACCATCCGCCTGCTGGAGGACTGTGTGCAGATGTGCAAGACGAGCGCGGACTTCATGCTGCGCACCTCGCCGCTGCATCCTCAGACGTGCGCTGTCTGCGCGGAGGTCTGCGAGCGGTGTGCCGTCGCGTGCGAGCGCATGGCGGACGACGCGGTGATGAAGGCCTGCGCGGAGTCCTGTCGCCGCTGCGTCGAGTCCTGCCGACGCATGGCGAAGATGTCCTGACGTCGCGTGCATCACGGGCCGGCCGCGCCGCTGTCGGGGCGCCGGCCGGAGCCCGGAGCGGCGGGCTACGCGGAGGGCTCGCTCCAGTCCCAGGCGACGATGGCCCACTCGTCCGTCGCGTCGCGGTAGGTGTGCAGCGGCTTGAACCCCACGCGCTCGTGGGCGCGCAGGGAGCGGGTGTTCCGGGTCGCGACCTCCGTCACCAGCACGTCGAAGCGCTCGCGGTACAGCTCGCGATGCCCGGCATAGAGCTGGTCGAACAGCCCCACGCCCCGGTGGGCCTTGTCGATGCAGATCTGCCCCATGACATAGAAGCGCTGCTCACCCAGCGGACGGCCCTGGTAGTCCAGCGTGTCCAGCAGGTCGAACATGGGGACGAGCACGGGCATCAGCGAGCGGCACTCCCGGGGCATCGTCAGCGCGTAGGCCACGAGCTCTCCCGCGTGGTTCGCGATGATGCTGGGCGCCAGGGCGTGCATCCGCTCCAGGGCCGACACGTCGTGCTCCACGGTGACGAATCCCTGTGCGCGCATCTCGTCCGCGCTGATGGCTTTGGGCAGGTTCTTGCGCTGGAGGTCGAGGATGCGCGGCAGCTCCGAGGGGCTGCGCACCGGTGTCACGTCATAGGGGCTGGCCATGCGCCGGAGGATAATGGGGACCGGGTTCGCGTGTCTCGGCTTCGCTCGGAGCCTGGCGGGGGCCCGGCGCGCGATGGGTCGCCAGCCACTGCTCGACTTCCTTGACCTGCCGGGCTCGGGGCTTGGGGAAGCGGTGGTTGTATTCCTGCGCGGCGGTGGCGAGCTGGCGGGCCCGCTCCAGTCCGTTGGACGTGCTCATGAGCGCACGCGCGAGGGAGAACCGGGCATCCGCGAGGAAGTCGTCGTTCTTCGTCGACGTCTGTTTCTCGTAGACCGTCACCGACCGCTCGAGGAAGGGAATCGCTTTCTTCGGGGCTCCGAGCCCCTGGTAGTCATCGCCGATGCCGAGCAGGTCGAGCGCCACCATGGAGTGTTGGGGGCCCAGGCTCTTCTCGTTGATGAGCAAGGCGCGCTGGTGATGCTTCAAGGCCTCCTCGAAGTGCCCCAGGGAGGCCAGCGCGGTCCCGAGCCTCGACAGGGAGGAGGCGACCTCGGGATGCTCGGGGCCCATCACCTTCTCGCGGATGCGAATCGCCCGCTGATAGTGCTGGATGCTCTCCTCCGTGCGCCCCAGCTCCAGCAGGAAGCCGCCGATGTTGTGAAGCACGCTGGCGGCGGGCTCGCTCTCCTCGCCATAGGCGCCCTGGTGGATGGCCAGGGACTCCCTGGCGTATTTCAGCGCGCTCTCGGAGTCGCCGACCCGGATGCTGAACACGGAGAGGTTGCCAAGGACGGTCGCCAGATAGGGATGGTTGGGGCCGTAGGTCTTCCGGTAGATGGCCTCCGCCTCGAGCAGGTAGCGCAGGCCCTCCGCGTGGCGATTGAACTCATGGAGGGCGTGGCTCATCGTGAGCAGCGCCGTCCCGAGCTCGGGTTCGTTCGCGGTGTAGACCTTCCGGGCGAGCTCCACCGCCTTCTCGCTCGCGGCCAGCGCCTCCGCGGGGCGGCCTCGGGTGCGGTGCAGGCTGGCGAGGTTGCGGAAGTACATCGCCTCGATGCGTGCGTCTTCGCCCAGCCGCTTGAGGGCGGCTTCCGCATGGGCCGGGGCCACGCCATCGGGGTCCACTTCGGGCCCCACCAGGCTGATGAGCCGGATCATCCCCGCCCAGGACTCGGCGGCCTGGCGGTCATGACGGCTCGCGGTGGCGACCTGGATGGCGTGGTGCAGGGTCTTGATGGCGTCGCGGTAGGCGAGGTTCTTTCCCTGGGACTCGGCGACGAGGTCCAGGACCTCGGCCTCCAGGGGCCCGTAGCCAATCTCGTGCGCCTCGCGTGCCACCTCGGTCGCGAGCGCGAGGGCGGGGGCCAGCTGGCCCGCGGTGAGCTTCGCGCGGACCTGCGCGCGCTGGGCGCGCACCGCCTCCATGTGTTTCTGGCTCGACTCGTCGGTGGGCGGAGGCTCCGGTGCGGCGAGCGCGGAGAGGTTCGCGCAGACCGAGAGGTTCTCCAGGCCGTGCGCCATGCGCGGCGAGTTCTGGATGACCTGCGTGTCCGCGGTCGCGAGCGTGTCCACCACGGCGCCCAGGTCCTTGAGTCGCTGGTCCAGGCAGATGACGCGCCGTTCGAGCAGGCGTTCGGTCTGCTGGCCCTTCACTCGTGTGGCGACGCAGGCCTCGTGACTCGCCGCCACCCAGTTGCGCGCGAAGCCGTCCAGGGTGCGCTCCACCTCGGTCCAGGCTCCGGCGGCGTAGGGGAGGGGGCTGCTCTTGAAGACGGTCTGGACGGTGGCCTTGCGGGAGGCGTCCCAGATGCCGATGAGGGACTGCTCACTGCCCGCGCAGGGGTCTCCGGAGGTGGAGCGGTGAAGGGCCGCGCCCCCGGCGAGGAGCAACAGGCCCGCGCTCGCGGCGAGCACCGCGCGCCGCCATTTTTCTCCCGGGGCATGGCCGAGCCTGCGCAGCAGCGCCTCCATGGAGTCGTGGCGCGCGTCGGGTGACGCGGAGAGTCCCTGGAGAATCACCTGATGCACCCAGGCGGGAACATCCGAGCCCTGCGGCGGGCGCGGCCCTGGCTCGGGAAGGGGGGCCTCAGGCGTGGCGTTCACCACCGCTGCGGGCTTGGCGAAAGGCCGCTTGCCGTAGAGCGCTTCATGGAGCGCGACGCAGAAGCTGTACTGGTCGCTGCGCGCATCGGAGGGCTCGCCGCGCTTCTGCTCGGGAGCCATGTACGCGGGAGTTCCCAGCACCATGTCCGAGCGGGTGTGCCACTCGGAGCGCAGGGGAACGGGAGACGAGGAGCCCGGGGGCGTGGGCGTGTCGTCGATGCCCTCGACGATGCGCGCCAGTCCGAAGTCGGTGATGCGCACGCGGCCGTCCTTGCCGACGAGCACGTTGTCTGGCTTGAAGTCGCGGTGGACCAGTCCCTGGGCATGCGCGGCGGCGAGACCGCGTCCCGCCTGGATGAAGAGGCTCAGTGTCTCGCGCCAGTCATTGCGTCCCTTGTGAGCGCGGATGTGCGAGCGCAGGGTGGTGCCGTCCACCAGCTCCATGGCGAGGAAGACGTGCTCCCCGAAGCGGCCCACGTCGTGGATGGTGATGACGTTGGGGTGGATGACGCGCGCGGTGGCCTGGGCTTCGCGCAGCAGTCGGGCCTGCGCGCGCTCCAGGTGGGCGGGGGTTGTCGAGTCGATGCGGATCAGCTTGAGCGCGACGCGACGGTCCAGCTCCGGGTCATATGCGGCGTGGACGACGCCCATGCCGCCCGCTCCGATGCGCTCGAGCACGACGTAGCGGCCCAGCAGCGCGCCGCGCTCGAGCCAGGAGAGCGGGGGGACCGACGAGGAAGGGGACGGAGTGGACGAGCCTGCTTCCCCGTCCTCCGTGCGGGCCGCCTCCCCTACGAGTGCTCGACAGGAGGCGCAGGAATCAAGATGCTGCTCCACCTGGTGCGCGGCTTCTGCGTCCAGTTCACCCTGTGCGAAGGCGAAGAGTCGTCGCGTCTCGAGGCATTCCATGACGCGAGGACGATAACCGACGTGGGCGGTCATGACGATGAATGGCACCGACCATGAAGTAGACGTGTCTTTCGCGCGAGCCTGCGCTCGCGGTGATGCGCAGGCCCTTGCGGAGTTCGAGGCCCGCTACGTCCCACAGCTCCGAAAAGCGTTGCTGCACCGAGGAATGGAAGTCTCGGTGGTGGACGAGGCGCTCCAGGTGCTGCGCGTGAAGCTTTTTCTTCCCAGCGGGGATCGCGCTCCGCGAATCGCGGATTACGAGGGAGAGGGCACTCTCTTGGCGTGGCTCCGTGTCGCGGCGCTGCGCACCGCGCTCAACCTGATGCGGGAGCGGCGGATTTCGTTCGACCTGGACGACTCCAAGCTCGCGGAAACGAGCGAGCCGGAGGTGGACGCGGACCGGCGGTTCATCCAGGAGCACTATCGCGAGGACTTCGCGGCGGCGTTCCAGGAGGCGCTCAAGGCGCTGGAGCCGCGCTCACGGACGCTCCTGCGCCTGCATCTGGTGGAGGGGTTGGGGACGGCGCAGATTGCCCGCGCGTATCAGGTGGACCGGTCCACGGTGAAGCGGTGGCTGGCGCAGTCGCGGGAGCGGCTGCGTGATGATGTGCGCCAGCGCCTCGCCGCCCGACTGGGCGAGGACACCCAGGGGCTCAGCAGCCTGCTTCGCGTGCTCCAGAGCCAATTGGACCTGAGCATCCGCAGCGTCATGCGAGACGCGACGCCCACCTGAATCCCTTCAGGGGACTTGCTGGCGAAAGCGCTGGGAAACCAGGGGGTTGTGGCGCGGGTGGAGATTCTCTCGCGAGAAATGCGCCACCTGTTCGCGGGCCGTGTCTTCCAGGAGATGCACCCCGGAGCGTGCCTTGCTTCCTCACACCCCACGCGGTGCGGGTCCGGGGCGGGATGACCGTTGCGGTTGGGATTCGACGGGAGCGTGGAGCCGACCCGCGGGGGGCGGCTCCACGCTCCATGTTCGAACGCGGCGGACGGTTCGTCAGGGCGCGGGAGTCGCGCCGAGTGCCCGGCGAATCGCCCGCGTGACGGGAAACTCGTCACTGTCGCTGCTTTCGAGCGTCCTGGGCCCCGAGGGGAACAGCGGAGGCTGGGCCATGAAGCGTGGCCGGGTACCCCGGTGGGGCTGCGCCGCGTGCACGATGAAGGGGTGGCACAGGTAGACGGTTCCCGCGTCACCGGTGGCCAGCGCTTCAGGACAGCGGGTGGTGGTGTCGAGCCTGCTCGCGATCTCCATGAAGCTCAGTCCCGCGGCGCCTTCCGGGGCGAGGAGTCTCGCGATGTCCCGGTGGGAGCCGACGCGGATGCGAGTAGGGGCGTCGTGCTCTCCGACGTCGGAGAACAGGAACAGCATCAGCAGCGCGCGCCCCTGGGAGGCGACATTGGCGCGCCACTCGAAGAAGGAGCCCGTTCCGCCATCTGGAGGCGGGAAGCTGGTGTCGACGTGCCAACCGTCGTCGCCGGGGTTCTCGGCGCTGGGGAAGCGGACAGGAAAGCTGCCCAGGCTCATCCGGGGAGCCCATCGCCCCGGACCGACGAGTTGGTCGTACGCGGCCCTCAATCGTGGAGTGTTGGCTGCTTGTCGGAAGGGCTCCTGGATGTATTCACAGAGCCGGATGACGGGACGTGTCCAGGTGGATGGGTCCTCCGGGGCGCAGCCCGTATCGCGCCAGAGGATGTCGCGCGCGGCGTCCGCGACCTGTCTGGGAAATGCGTCATCGAGCCGGACGAAGCCATCCTCGATGAACTGTTGGACCTGGGCATCGCTCAGAACAGACATGGGGGCAGGGTGGGGAGCGGTCATGGGTAGCGTCGCGACGAGCACGGTTCGTTGGCCCTGACAGCCTCCATCGTACTCTTCGCCGAGAAGACTCACAGCCTCCGATGCCGAAGCGCTGCTTCGGGGCCCCAAGGGGGCCGAAAGAAATGTGGCGGCATGTAATTGCCAGGTTTCCACGCACATACCGAGGGGTACAAACACTGACGTCGGAAATACTCCTCATGGCCCCTTGTCGATGAGACGGACAAACCGTTCTTGGGGAAGCCCGGGCGGGACGCCAAGGTCGTCAATCTCGACAGTGGTTGGCCGCTCGTCTCCCACGGCTTCGAGGATCCGTACCTGGTCGCGACGGCAATGGAGTCACCGGCGCGCTGACATCAGCAAACTGCCGCAGTGTCGACACGCCACGGGGAACGGCGTGCCCACGAGGCTGCGTCTGCACGAGGGACACCGATAAAGCAGAAACGTGCATACCGCAGAGGAGGCGACGCAGGCCCAGAAGAAGAGGTCCACGTATGCCTCGGGGAAGACATTGAAGGGGCCGTACACCAGGAAGATGAGGCTCAACCATCCGACGTAATGGATCCACATCCACCGCATCTGCTTCTGGAACTTCGCGACGACGACCGGGTCCGCTTGCTTGGGAGTGGGGGGCGTGGAGGATGCACTGGGAGAAGAATCCATTCGAACATTCTGCACGAGAAACGTGCAGTGCGCTGCACACCTTCTGACGAATGCACAGCCGGCGACGGCCCGGATGCACCCTCAGCCGATGTTCCTTCCAGGTAAGAGAGGCCTGTTTGGAGCCGTGCGAGTCTCCAAGCGCGTGACAGCCCTTTCATCCATCTGTCTTTACTTCAGACAGGCGCCGAGGTCGGTGGAGATGCTCCAGTAGCTCGTCTCGCCAAACTGGGCGAAGTAGCCGCAGTTGCATCGGGCCCTCCCCACGGGTGTCCTGTAGAAGTAGTCGGAATAGTAGTAGGTCTCCCAGTTTCCAAAGCAGTAGTCCGGGGTCGGGCCGCTGGGGCCTGGCTCACCTGCGTCGGGTTCCCCGGCATCAGGCGAGCCCCCGTCCTCGTCGCCCGCGTCTGGGTCTCCCGCATCCTCCTCCCCTGCGTCGGGTTCTCCGGCGTCCTCAGCGGTTCCCGAGTCATCGAGAACCAGCGCTGGCTCGCTGTCGCCGAGAAGCGTCTCCTCGTGCTCGAACGAGAGTTCGTCAGGGGCGCAGCCCGTCAGCATGAGGGTGGCCATCCCCAGTGCGCCGCAAAGACTCCGTTCTGCTCGCATGTCTTCCTCCCGGGTTGAGAGGGAGCGTGACGGAGTCAGACGAGGCGAGGCAATCCCAGATATGTGGGGTGATTCGTCGCGATGCTGTCACGGCCCGACGTGCCTGGGGGCGCGATGTTCGCACCCCTCGGACCCTGAATCAGAGCTGGTTGATCATGATGAGGTTTCCGCAGGTGTCGTCGAAGATGGCCCCCATGACGGGCCCCATCTGCGTGGGCTTCTGCCGGAACTCCACGCCCAGGGCGCTCAGCCGCTCATAGTCCTTCTGGATGTCCGAGGACATGAGCGCCGTGGCGGGAATGCCATCCGCGAAGAGGGCCTTCTGGTACGTCGTCGCCGCCGGGTGCCCAGTGGGCTCCAGGACGAGCTGGGTGCCATTGGGGTCCTCGGCGGAGACCACGGTGATCCACCGCGCACCTCCCGCGGGAACGTTCACCTTCTCCACGAAGCCCATCTTCTCCGTGTAGAACTTGAGCGCCTTTTCCTGGTTATCGACGAACAGACTGCAGAAGGGGATTCGCATCGTTCCCTCGGGAGGTGATGGAGTCGCCACGGGGCATCCGGACGACGTTCAACCACTTTGTTGAGCATAGCGGCGACGAAGTGACAGTCAACCACCTGGTTGTGAGTATGCGGGACGCGCTTCACTCAGTCGCCCGTCTCCTTCGCGCGAGCGCGGACCTCGGAGGCGAACAGCTCGGCGGCGGGAGCACGGGGCGCGCCCTTGCGCCAGAGGAGGGCGGCCAGCTCGGAGCGTGGCGCGGGCGCCAGCCGCTTCACCACCAGTCGCTCCACGTCCGCGAGCCGGGGCTCGGGCAGCACCGTGACGGCCAGCCCCGCGCGGACGATGGCGAGCACCGTGGCGACCGCGTTCGATTCGAGCGCGATGCGCGGGGACAGGCGCAGCGTGGCGAAGTACGCATCCACGCGAGAGCGCACGCGCAGCCCGGGGGAGAGCAGGGCGAAGGGCTCGCTCGCGAGCTGCCGGGCCCCGACCGACTCCGCTGACGCGAGCACATGCCCGCGCGACACGACGAGCGCGAGCCGGCTGTCGAACACGGCCTCCGTGTCCAGGTCCGGCGAGCGCGCCGGCGCATAGCCCAACCCCACGTCCAGCTTTCCATCCGCCAGTCGTCGCTCCAGCCGCCGCACGACCGCTTCCTCCGCGCTCAACACCAGCCCTGGATGGCGGCGCAACACGGCCGCGAGCGCGGGCACGACGAGGCCGCGCATGCTGGGTGGATAGCCCACGCGCAGCGAGCCCGTCGCCAGGCCCCGCAGCGCGCCCACCGCCATCCGACCCGCGTCCACATCCTCCAGTGCCCGCGAGGCATAGGTGCGAAACAGCTCCCCCGCCTGCGTCAGCCGCACCCCGGTCCTGGCCCGCTCGAAGAGGGGTGTACCAAGCTCCTCCTCGAGCTGGCGAATCTGCTGGGACAGCGTGGGCTGGGAGACGTGGACCCGCCGCGCGGCCCGGCCGAAGTGCAGCGTGTCGGCGACGGCGGTGAAGTAGCGCAGGTGCCTGAGCTCCATGGCGCCATCATAGATGGTGCCTATCGACTCCATGCGAACAAACGAATGTACGAATCGAGCCCGGACCGTAGAACTTCCCTTGTCACGGAAGGAAGGACTGCGATGAAGGCCTCGGACCTGTTCGTCAAAGCACTCGAAGCGGAGGGCGTGCGCTGCGTCTTCGGACTCCCCGGAGAGGAGAACCTGGACCTGCTGGAGTCGATGCGTGCCTCCGGCCTGCGGCTGGTCGTCACCCGGCATGAGCAGGCGGCCGGCTTCATGGCGGCGACATGGGGGCGGCTGACGGGGCGCGCGGGCGTGTGCCTGGCGACGCTGGGGCCGGGCGCCACCAACCTCGTCACGCCCGCCGCGTACGCGCAGCTCGGCGCCATGCCCATGGTGATGCTCACCGGGCAGAAGCCCATCAAGGCGAGCAAGCAGGGCCACTTCCAGATTGTCGATGTGGTGGGGATGATGCGCCCGCTCACCAAGCAGACGCGCACGCTCGTCTCCGCGGAGCACATCCCGTCGGCGGTGCGCGAGGCCTTCCGACGCGCGGAAGAGGAGCGGCCCGGAGCGACGCACCTGGAGTTGCCCGAGGACGTGGCGCGTGACTCCACCGAGGCCGCGCTCCTGGCCCCCAGCGCCTGGAAGCGGCCCGTGGCGGATGAAGGCTCCATCGCGCAGGCCGTGGAGACCATCGCCTCCGCGAAGCGGCCCCTGCTGATGATTGGCGCGGGCGCCAACCGGAAGCTCACGTCGGAGATGCTCCGCGTCCTCGTGGACCGGGTGGGCATTCCCTTCTCCAGCACGCAGATGGGCAAGGGCGTCGTCGATGAGTCCCACCCGCTGTGGATGGGAACCGCCGCGCTGTCCGACGGCGACTTCGTCCACCGCGCCATCGAAGCCTCCGACTGCATCATCAACGTGGGCCACGACGTCATCGAGAAGCCGCCCTTCGTCATGCGCGACAGCCGCCGCGCCGTGGTCCACCTCAACTTCTCCTCGGCGGAGGTGGACCCCGTCTACTTCCCGAAGCTGGAGGTGACGGGCGACATCGCCAACGCCGTGTGGCGCATCGCGGAGGGACTGGGCTCGCGCACGAACTGGGACTTCACGCCGTTCGAGAAGGCTCGGGCGGGATTGGAGGCGCAGCTCGCGAAAGGCTTCGCGGATGACCGCTTCCCCATCTACCCCGCGCGACTGGTGGCGGAGGTGCGCCGCGCGCTGCCGGACGACGGAATCGTCTGCCTGGACAACGGCATGTACAAGCTGTGGTTCGCCCGCTACTACCGCACGCGGCGGCCCAACACGCTGCTGCTCGACAACGCGCTGGCGACGATGGGCGCGGGGCTCCCGTCGGCGATCGCCGCCAGGCTGGTGCACCCCCGACGCAAGGTGGTCGCGGTCTGCGGAGACGGTGGGTTCATGATGAACTCGCAGGAACTGGAGACGGCGGTGCGCCTGGGCCTGGACCTGGTGGTCATCGTCGTACGCGACGATGGTTACGGAATGATTCGCTGGAAGCAGGGGGAGATGGGCCTGCCAGACTTCGGCATGGCCCTGGGCAACCCCGACTTCGTCCGCTACGCGGAGGCCTACGGCGCCAGGGGCCACCGGCCCACGAGCGCGTCGGAGTTCGGCGCCACGCTGGCGCGCAGCCTCGAAGCGGGCGGCGTCCACGTCATCGACCTGCCCATCGACTACTCGGACAACACCCGCGCGCTCGGCGTCGGGGACAAGGAACTCGAGGTGCTCCATGCTGGCTGAACGCTACCCGTACTATCTGGCCAACCGTCCTCGCCGGCCCAACGCGGACCTGCCCGTCGTCGACAAGTACTCCGGAGAGGTGGTGACGCGGGTCGCGCTCGCGGACGCCGCCGCCGTGGAGGAGGCCATCGCCTCCGCTGTTCGCGCCGCCGAGCCCATGCGCAAGCTGCCGGCCCACGCGCGACAGTCCGTCCTGGAACACTGCGTGCGCCGCTTCCAGGAGCGCGCGGAGGAGCTGGCCCAGGTGCTCTGCATCGAGGCGGGCAAGCCCCTGCGCGACGCACGCGGTGAAGTCACGCGCCTCATCGAGACCTTCAAGGCCGCCGCCGAGGAGGCCGTGCGGGGTGGGGGCGAAGTGATGGACCTGGAGGTGTCGCCGCGCGCGGAGGGCTACCGAGGCTTCACCCGCCGCGTGCCGGTGGGCCCCGTGTCGCTCATCACCCCCTTCAACTTCCCGCTCAACCTCGTCGCCCACAAGGTCGCCCCCGCCATCGCCGCGGGCTGCCCCTTCATCCTCAAGCCGTCGGACCGCACACCCGTGAGCGCGATGCTGCTCGCGGAGGTGCTCGCGGAGACGGCCCTGCCCGAAGGCGCCTTCTCCGTCATCACCCCCTCGCTCGCGGACATCGGTCCGCTCATCGAGGACGAGCGACTCAAGCTGCTGTCGTTCACCGGCTCGGAGAAGGTGGGCTGGGACCTCAAGGCCCGCGCCGGACGCAAGAAGGTGGTGCTGGAGCTGGGTGGCAACGCGGCCTGCGTGGTGGACCGCGAGCCCGGCGCCTCGCTGGACGTCATCGCGGACCGGGTGGCGCATGGCGCCTTCTTCCAGTCGGGGCAGAGCTGCATCTCCGTGCAACGCGTGCTCGTGCATGCCTCGCACTACGAGGCGCTCA
The DNA here is from genome assembly GCF_006636215.1 of Myxococcus llanfairpwllgwyngyllgogerychwyrndrobwllllantysiliogogogochensis. Classification (GTDB taxonomy): domain Bacteria; phylum Myxococcota; class Myxococcia; order Myxococcales; family Myxococcaceae; genus Myxococcus; species Myxococcus llanfairpwllgwyngyllgogerychwyrndrobwllllantysiliogogogochensis. Next base: position 44,919 of record NZ_VIFM01000007.1, read on the forward strand.
AGGAGCGACTCGTCACCCGGGCCCAGGCCTTGCTCGCGGGCAACCCCCGGGACGAGGCGACGACGCTCGGCCCCATGATTGATGAGCCTGCGGCGCGGCGACTCGAAGGCTGGATTCAGAGCGCGGTCGCGAAAGGCGCTCGCGTGCTGACAGGCGGTGGTCGCAAGGGCGCGCTCTTGGAGGCCACCGTGGTGGAGGGCGTGCCCGCGGACGAGCCGCTCTGCGCGGAGGAGGCCTTCGGGCCGGTGGTGTTGCTCCAGTCCTTCACGTCCTTCACCGAGGCCCTGCGCACGGTGAACGAGGGCCGTTACGGCTTGCAGGCCGGCCTCTTCACCAATGACCTGTCGCGCGCGATGCGGGCGTGGGACGAGTTGGAGGTCGGCGGAGTCGTGGTGGGTGACGTGCCGAGCTTCCGCGTCGACACGATGCCCTATGGCGGTGTGAAGGGCTCGGGGCTGGGACGGGAGGGCGTGAAGTACGCCATCGAGGACATGACCGAGCCGAGGCTGCTCGTGCTGCGCCAGCGGGCGTCGAGCGACGACTGAGCTTCAAGAAGCAACGACGGTTCGACAGCCGGTGGCATCCCCTGTACGTCGAGGGCCTTTCCTGGAAGGCCCTCCATGCTCAAGTCGATGCTCACCCTGTTGGTCCTCGCGCTGTCGTCTCCTTCGTTCGCCGCGTCTCCGAGCGCGGATGAGAAGGCCGTGCTCGACGGGCTCCACGCCGCGTGCGAGGCCTTCCAGAAGGGCGATGTCGCCTTCCTGGAGGGCTTTCTCGCCGACGGCTTCACCCAGATGGACTCGGCGGGAAACGTGACGGACCGCGCGGCCACCCTGGCCGAGGTCCGTGCGAAGGAGCCTCGCTACGAGGTCTTCCGCAACCACGACATGAAGGTCCGCCTCTATGGCGACACGGCGGTGGTGATTGGCATCACCTCCGTGAAGGGCGTCTCCGGTGGCTCGCCCTTCGACGTGGACTTCCGCTTCACCGACACGCTCATCAAGCGCGACGGGCGCTGGCGGATTGCCGCGAGCCACATCTCGCGACTTCCCAAGGCCGCGCCTCCCGCGACGACTGGCAAGAAGTAGCCCGCCAGCCGTCACGCGGGGCCGTGCTCAGCGGATGACGGTGTAGCCGGCGTGGGCGTGGTCGCTGACGCCCTCCGTCTTCACCTGGGCGCTGGTGTCGGTGTCCAACCCGCCCGACACCCAGACCTGGTCGAAGTTGTCGCCGTTGGCCTTCTTGCCGCCCACCACGCGGCGCAGGCCCGCGCCCTCCAGCGCGTCGCCCACGTTCTTCGTGGAGTCGTTGAAGTCGCCCATCACCACCAGCTCGCGCGCCGGAGGGCCCTTCGCCTCCGCCCGGGCGATGTCGGCCAGGTACGCGAGCTGTTTCGCGCGCAGCCCACTGGACTCGCTGCCCGCCGCGAGGTGCACGTTGATGATGCTCTTCTCCCTGCCGTCCGGCCCCACCACGCGCGTCACCAGCGCGGTGCGCGGCTCGGAGGGGCTGTTCTTGCGCAGCGCCTCGTTGCGCTGACCCAGCTCGTTGCGCTCCGCGTCGGTGACCTTGCCGTCGCCCAGCGCGGCGAGCTGCTCCGGCGAGGACACCGTGGGGCCGCCCGACTCGGCGGCGGGCAGGGTGATGGTGTACGCGTCGACGACCTTGTCCGGCGCGCCCACGTACACCGCGTTGCCGTACGTCGCGTCCGCGCCGCTGTCGCCCTTGATGTTCCGGTCATCACCGGAGAAGGACTCGCCCGTCACCAGCGTGCCCTCGGGCGTCTGGTAGAGCGTGGTGCCGTCGTTGCCCTTGCGGATGGCCGTCGCCGGCGCGTCCTCGCCGATGGGCACCGTGGGCACCGTGCCGGACTTGAAGGCCTCGAACGCGGGGTTGAGGTGGGTGACGACGCTCAGCGCGGTGTTGGCGTTGCCGCTGCGGTCGACGTTGATGTCCACCTCCTGGAAGCCCGCGATGTTCGCGCCCGTCTCGCGGATGAGCCGGGCCTGGTCCTCGCGGTTGTCCTCCGTGCGGTACTTGGAGCCCGCGCCGTTGGCCAGGTTCAGCGTCAGCACGCCAGAGCCGTTGCCCACGTCGGGCAGCTCGTTCGCCTTCACTGGCTTCGAGTACCCCTCCGGCGGCGCGGGGTTCAGCTCCGGCCGGGTGGGACTGGGTCCCGGCGACGGCGACGGCGTGAAGGAGTCCTTCGGCGTCTCCGCGGCGCTTCCATTCTTCGCCCGGGCCTCGTTGCCGACAGGGGCGGCGGCCGGCTGCTGAAGGACGTTCCGGGCCCAGCGACCCGCCACATTCCAGATGCTCATCGTCGACTCCTCGCGTTCCATGAGGGAGCGCACGGCCAGGCGCCGCGCGCCCCGAGGGCTCTCTGCACGAACCCCGAGTGTCGCTCAGCCCCGCCATCCCAGGAAAGCGCGCCGGGTCGTTTGGACCCCGGGAGTCGCTGTGCCCGAGCTGACGCCTCGTGGGCCGCAGGGCGTCCGGGCTCGGAGAAGTTCATGGACGCGCCCCACTCATACCGCTAGTAGGTTTGACCTCAAACATTCACCCAAGGGTGGAGGCACCCGCCAGGGCACACCGTCCGGTGCGCGCTGGCTCGCACGCGTCCCGCCACGAGAGGCCCGAGACATGGTTCGTACAAGTTCCCTGCAGTCGCTGCTGTTCGCCCTGCCCACCGAGGCCTCCGGTGTGGAAGGGGCCGCGCCGCCCTTGCCGGTGCCGGTGCCGGAGGGCTCCTGGGGTGGACTGGAGCTGTGGCAGTGGGCGGGGCTGGGCGTGCTGGTGGCGGGAGCGTGGCTGTTGGGGCGGGGCGTGGAGTGGCTGGTGATGCGGCTGGTGGACCGGGCCACGTCGATGACGAAGTCCGGCTGGGATGACCAGCTGGCGGCGTCGGCGCGAGGGCCGGTGCGCTACCTGCTCTTCGTCGTGCTGGTGGCCTCGGGGCTGTGGGCGTTGAAGCTGCCACCCGTGGCGAAGCATGGCGTGGAGCTGGTGGCCCGCTCGGTGGGGCTGGCCGCGGTGGGGTGGTTCCTCCTGCGCTTCGTGAAGCTGGCGGCGGGCTTCGTCGAGCAGACGGTGGCGCGCGAGGAGCAGGGCGGCAACGTGGCCCGCGCGCGCGGGCTGCGCACGCAGCTGTCGGTGCTGCGCCGGGTGATTGAAGTGGCGGTGGTGCTCATCTGCGCGTCGCTGCTGCTGCTCCAGTTCGAGGCGGTGCGCAACGTGGGCGTGTCGCTCCTGGCCTCCGCGGGCATCGCCGGCCTCTTCATCGGCCTGGCCGCGCAGAAGTCCATCTCCACGCTGCTCGCGGGCATCCAGTTGTCCATCACCCAGCCCATCCGCATCGGCGATACCGTCATCGTCGAGAACGAGTGGGGCTGGGTGGAGGAAATCACGCTCACCTACGTGGTGGTGAAGGTGTGGGACTTGCGGCGGCTGGTGATTCCCATGGGCCACTTCCTGGAGAAGCCCTTCCAGAACTGGAGCAAGGTGTCGCCGGAGATCATGGGCACCGCGGAGCTGTACGTGGACTTCCGCACGGACGTGCCCTCGGTGCGCGCGGAGCTCAAGCGCGTGCTGGAGCAGGAGTCCAACGGCCTGTGGGACGGCAAGGTGCAGGCGCTCCAGGTGACGGACCTCTCCGAGCGCACCATGAAGCTGCGCGCGCTGGTGAGTGCGTCGGACTCCGGCAAGGCCTTCGAGCTGCGGTGCATCGTCCGCGAGAAGCTCATGGCCTTCCTTCGCGGGCAGCCCCACGGCCTGCCCATGGTGCGCACCGAGGCGAGCCTCGCCGAGTCCGATTCGCCCCTGGCCGCGGTCCGTCCGGGCCTCGGCGCCCTGGCCGTGCGATCTGGCGACTGAAGGACTTCTCCACGAAGGGGGCCGGTGTCGGTCCAGGAGGGTGACGCAGCCGGGCGAGGGGCTTCTGTTGACCGGTGAACACTTCCTTCCCGTGCTCAGGGGAGGGGTGTGTTGCCGGTATTCACCGGAAAAACGGAAAGTGCGGGTCCGTCTCCGTCGACGCGCGCGGGTTGGCGTTGCGCACGTCCTGGGGACCACACGCGGAGGCCGTGCGATGCGGCCGCCCGCGGTGATCCGCGTCGCACCACCCACCCACCGAGGAGCGCTGCCCATGAAGCGGTTGATTCCGTTTGCCCTGTTATTGCTGAGCCCCACCGCGGCCTTCGCTGAAGCCGAGGACAAAGAGCTGTGGATTTCGCTGGGCTCCGACGCCCTGGCCCCTGTTTCGGAGGCCTTCGCTCGTGAAGGCTGGAGCGTCCCCGCGCCCTCGCTGTCGAAGGAGGACGTGGTGGTGATTCCCGTGCGCGAGTCGCAGCTGTCGCGCATCGCCGAGGTGATGCACGACCGGTTCAACCGCTGTGCGGGGTTCGTGACGTTCGAGAGCCGTGACGAGGCGGAGCAGTCGCTGGTGCCCGCGTCCGACGCGTCCACGCGCGACCTCATCACCTACACCATCGACAACGCCACCACGGCCAACTGCCTCATCGGCCAGATGACGGAGGCGAACGTCCGCAGCACCATCAACTCGATGGCCGCGTACACCACGCGCTACTACACGTCGAGCACGGGCGTGAGCGCGGCGAACTGGCTGCGCAGCCGCTGGGCGACCCTGGCCGCCGGCCGCACGGACATCACGTCCGAGCTGTTCACGCACACCGCCTGGGCGCAGCCCTCCGTCATCCTCACCATCCGGGGCACCACGCTGCCCAACGAAGTCGTCGTGGTGGGTGGCCACCTGGACTCCATCTCCTCCGGCAGCACGGCGCCGGGCGCGGATGACAACGCCTCCGGCATCGCCTCCTTCACGGAGGTCATCCGGGCGGCGGTGGCGTGCAACTACCGGCCGCAGCGCACGGTGAAGTTCATGGGCTACGCGGCCGAGGAAGTGGGCCTGCGCGGCTCCAAGGAGATCGCCGCGTATCACAAGAACAACGGCATCAACGTGGTGGGCGTGCTCCAGCTCGACATGACCAACTACCGGGGCACGTCGGCCGACGTGGGCATCGTCACCGACTACACCAACTCCGCGCAGAACACGTTCCTGCGCAACGTCATCAACACCTACGGTGCCGGCATCACCCACGTGAACACCACGTGCGGCTATGCCTGCTCGGACCACGCGTCGTGGACGAACGCGGGCTTCGCGGCCTCCATCCCGCATGAGGCTGTCGTGAGCCAGGGCAATCCCTACATCCACACGACGGGCGACACCATCGCGAAGTCCGGCAGCACGGCCAACCACGCGCTCAAGTTCTCCAAGATCGCCGCGGGCTTCGTGGCGGAGCTGGCGAAGGGCCCGACGGGCCCCTAGTTTCGAAAGCGCTGGGCTCCCCGTTCCGTCGCGCCGCCCGTCTCGAGGGCGCGGCGGGACGCGGGGGCCGCTGTCGTCTGTCGTCGCGCACGGAAGGTTGAACCGGTACGCTCGTCCGCCATGGCCTACTCGGCGGAAATCAGCCGCACCGCGCCCGCGTGCATCCTCCTCTTGATTGACCAGTCCGGGTCCATGGATGACCCCTTCGGTGGACCGGGTGGCTCGCGGAAGAAGGCCGAGGGCGTCGCGGACGTCACCAACCGGCTGCTCCAGAACCTGGTGGTGCGCTGTGCCCGCGAGGAGGGCATCCGGGACTACTTCCACCTGGGCGTGCTGGGTTATGGCGAGCGCGTGGGCTCCGCGTTCTCGGGCCCGCTCGCGGGTCGGGGGCTGGTTCCCATCAGCGAGATTGGTCACGCACCGGCGCGGCTGGAGGAGCGCACTCGGGAGCGAGAGGACGGCATGGGGGGACTGGTGCGGGAGAAGGTCCGCTTCCCCGTCTGGTTCGAGCCGGTGGCGCACGGCCCCACGCCGATGTGTGAGGTGCTCTCCCGCGCGTCTTCCCTGGTGGGGGACTGGCTGCGCGAGCACCCCGAGAGCTTTCCTCCCATCGTCGTGAACGTCTCCGATGGGCAGCCCACGGATGGAGACCCGACCGCCGTCGCGTCGTCCCTGCGCGCGCTGCGAAGCTCCGACGGCGCGGTGCTGCTGCTCAACGTGCATCTGTCATCGAACCCGGCGACGCCCATCCAGTTCCCCGACGCGGAGGTGGGGCTTCCGGACGCTCATGCGCGGCTGCTCTTCGACCTGTCCAGCCCGCTGACCCCGGGGATGCTCGCCGCCGCGCGAGAGGAGGGGCACGCGGTGCGGGAGGGGGCCCGGGGCTTCGCCTTCAACGCGGACATCGTGTCGCTCATCAAGTTCCTGAACATCGGAACGCGCCCCAGCAACCTGCGGTAGCCCTGGCCAGGACGTCGTCACCGTGAGAATCCAGCTCGAGGCGGTGTGGGTGCAGAAGGCGGGCAACACGCCCTCCGAGAACGAGGACGCGTGCGCGCCGGAGCAGTCATCCACGTTCGAGGGCGAGGTGCTGCACGTCGCGGTCGCCGATGGCGCCACGGAGAGTTTGTTCTCTGGCTTGTGGGCCCGGCTGCTCGCGCGGGAGTTCGCCGAGGGGCGGATGGGTGGGGCCTCCGAACTGCTCCAGGCCCTGCCCGGGCTGCAGCGGCGATGGCACGCGGACGTCGGGAGTCGGGAGCTTCCCTGGTACGCGAGGGAGAAGCTCCTGGAGGGCGCGTTCGCCACGCTCTTGGGGGTCCGCCTGGAGGCCGCGCGCGGTGGCGACGCGGTGGGCGCCTGGACGGCGCTGGCGGTGGGGGATTCGTGTCTCTTCCAGGTCCGAGGAGACCGGTTGGTGCGGTCCTTTCCCCTGGAGACGGCCGCGTCGTTCGGCTCGCGTCCGTTCCTGGTGTCCACTCAGTCCGGTCAGAACGCGCGCGTGGGCGAAGCGGCGCGGAGCGAAGTGGGGGACGTGCGACCCGGGGACCTCCTGTTGCTGATGACCGATGCGCTGGCCCACTGGTTCCTGTCCGAGCACGAACGGGGCGGCGCGCCCTGGCTCGCGCTTCCCACGCGGACCTCGGAGGACCTCTCGGTGTCCTTTGCTCGCTTCGTGGATGGCCTGCGGACGGACAAGGTCATCCGCAACGATGACGTCACGTTGCTTCGCTTGACGGTGGGAGCGTGAGGTCGTGATTCTCCCTTCGGACAGCGACTACCAGACGGCGCTCCAGCATCCTCGGCAGGCGTTCGCCGACCCCGAGTTGAGAGAGGGTGTCGTCGAGCTGGGAACGGGCGCGATGGCGGGCCTGCCGCGGCCGCGCGCGGGCAACTTCGCGACCATCTACAAGGTGACGTGTGGCGAGAAGGTCTACGCCGTGCGCTGCTTCACCCGCCCGTTTCCCTACGACTTGCAGTCCCGCTACCTGGAGATCCAACGTCATCTGGAGCAGCACTGGCTGCCGTACATGGTTGGCTTCACGTTCCTTCCCCGAGGCATCCACGTCCGAGGGCGGTGGGTGCCCATCGTCAAGATGGAGTGGGTCCAGGGAGAGTCCCTGGAGAGCTATGTCGGGCGCCACCTGCATGAGCCCGCGAAGCTGTTCCAGCTCGCCGCCGAGTGGTTCGACCTGGTGAAGGCGCTGAGCCGCGCCGCTGTCGCGCATGGTGATCTCCAGCATGGCAATGTCATCGTCACCGACTCAGGACTGCGGCTCATCGACTACGATGGAATGTGTGTGTTCTCGCTGCGTGGGCGCGAGAGCCATGAGCGGGGGCACGCCAACTACCAGCATCCAGCGCGCGACTCGGGCTCGCTCAACCTCCAGTTGGACCTCTTCCCCGCGTGGGGGGTCTGGCTCTCGCTGGTCGCGCTCGCGCACGACCCGTCGCTCTGGGAGCGGTTCCAGGGGGGCGACGACTGCCTCCTGTTCCGGCGGAAGGACTTTGTCGAGCCGACCCGTTCTCCATTGCTCCAGGCGCTACTGACTTCGCCTCATGCTCGAATCCGCGAGTACGTGCCGAGAACCCTGTTGTCCCTGCTGGCACTCGCGCCCTCGCGCTTGCCGGAGCTGACCCTGGACGAAGGACTGGACAAGCGACTTGTTCCGGAGCCCGGACCGCAGCCGACGCGCGCGCAAGCCCACGCGCGGGCGCTGGCGCGCTTCATCGCTCCAGCTTCGCTGGCCCCCCGCGAGTTTTCTCGTGAGGACTCTCTGGAGCGCGGCATGACCGGGGGCGTGCTGGTCACCGCGATCCTGGGGCTCATCCCCGGCGTGGTGTTTTCTCCGTGGTGGTTGGTGGGAGCGGGGCTCGTGGGTGGACTGGGGCTTTCGCGCGCGCTCTTGCTGTATCGGAAGGAGCCCGTGGCCCAGGAACACCTGCGGTTGGAAAGGCAATGGGCCGAGTCCCGTGCGTCCCGAGGCGATGTGGAGGCGCGACTTCAACAGCTTCGAGTGGACCGACCGGCCGTGGCGCAGCGCGCCCAGGCGGCCCACGCGCGACTCCTGGGTGAGCAGGAGTCGCTCCATGGCTGGATGGAGGAGGTTCGTGAGCGCAACCACGACGTGGATCGCTCGGCGCTCGACCGCGTCGACGGACGGCGTGTCCAGGTGGACCGAGAGGAACTCAACGCTCGAAAGGACCTGGAGGCCGAGCACAAGTGCTGGGAGGAAGACGCGGCGCTCCAGGCCCGGCTCCCCGACGAAGAGAAGAGACAGGTGCGACTGCGGTTCAAGCGCGAGGCCGACGAGCTCGCGGCCCGCTTCGACGCACGGCGTGAATCCCTGGAGTTGGAAGAAGACTCCGCGGCGGTCCAGATGCGAGCGGATGGCATCCTGTCGAGGGAGTTCCGCAAGGCCCTGACGCATGCCGAGCAAATCATCGACCAATTGAGGGAGCACCATGTGGAGCTGGTCGAGGTGGACCAGGAGATCGCCCGCCTCCGGCGCGAGTGCATCACCCTCTGTTGGAGAGAGCTGGAAGCGGAACGGGCCGTCTCCTCGGGCGATTCCCTCAGCTTTACGCGCTTTCTCGCGCGGCTCTTCCACGAGACTCCCGAGAAATCTTGAAGCAGGGCTGTCGTTGTCACCCGGGAGTCAACAGTGACTGGACACGCGCTCGGACGGGCGCGTTACGTCCCCGGCTTTGGTCGTGGTGGCGCTGGTGTGTCCCTGGCGGGCGTGGTGGACTTCGACTACGAGAGAGCGTCCCGGCTGGGCGTCGCGGATGCCCTGGGGGCCTTCGTGGCGGGCTCGGCGGCTCCCGCGGGGGGGCAGCACTTCCTGGAGGACGATGATGACAACGTGGTTCGTGCCGCGTGGTTGGTTTGGGGCCTTGGCGCTGTCCTGGCTCACGATGGGAAGCGCCCTGGCGGCTCCGGCAGCAGGGGCTCCGAAGCGCGAGGCACTTCGGTCCGTTGTGGATTCGCTGGCGGCGGAGGCCGCGCGCCTGGCTCCGGGAGCGGACGTGGCCATCGCGGTGAAGGACCTGCGCACCGGAGAGTACGCGGGGTCTTCCGACACGGTGCCGCACATCTCAGCCAGTTCGGCGAAGGTGTTCTGGGTGGCGGCGGCCTTGAAGAAGGCCGAGGAGTCGAAGGTGGCGCCGCTGGCGGAGAAGGTCTTCCGGACCTCGGACAACGAGGCCTCGGGCGCGGTCATCGACCTGGTGGGCGGGCCGGACGCCATCAATGACTATCTGCGCTCGCTGGACGTGAAGAACACCGCGCTGACGAAGTGGAACTACGGCAAGCCGCGCCGCGCGACGAACTCGCCCCAGGTGATGGGGAATGACAACTACCTCTGTGCTGCGGACGCGGTGTCTTTCCTGCATCGCTTGAGCGCGGGCGAATTGCTGAAGCCGAAGCCCACCTCGCGCATGCTCGCGTGGATGGAGCTGACGCCTCGCGAGGGGTGTGGTGGTTGGCTGGGGACGCTCCTGCCCGCGAAGGTCCGGGCCTCGATGCGCCACAAGGCGGGCTGGCTGCCTCCAGGGTGCTGCTCGGATGACTCGCGCTACAACGTGCTCAACGAGGTGGGGTTGGTGCGGCTGCCGGATGGTGGCCACTACGCGGTGGCCATCCTCGCGGCGCGCGGACCGGACTGGCCGCGACAGGCGTTCTTCGTCGAGCGGGCGTCGTGTGTGCTCTATCGCACGCTCTCGGGAGAGGCCTCGCTGGACTGTGGGGAGTCGCTCGCGAAGCAGGGCGGACCCGCGCCGGTGCCCGTCGAGGACGGCGGCACGCCTCCAAACTACGATTGCTGAGCACGGCTCGATGGAGTTCCTCGCCACGCGTGTGGAGGGGCTCGGCGGACGGAGGCACGCCTCCGAACCACGACTGCTGAGCACGGCTTGGTGGAGTCCTCAGGGGTTGAATGCAGGACCCCGAGCCACGAGCGCGGAGGGGTTCGATGGCCCTCCCGCGCTTCGGGATGGGCTGTGCCGTCCGTACCTCTTTCCCGCCGCGAGACCCTGGACCTGGAGGATGTCGCCCGTTCTTCCTCCCACCCACGCTAGATTGCGGCTGCAACCGGCGTGGGAGGACTGTCATGGGCTTTGGTTGTTGCCACTACCAGTCGGTGGGCGAGGGGTGTGACTCCGCCTTCACGATGGATGCGTCGCGCGTCACCTTCGGCCGAGGGTGTCTGTCGGAGGTGGGCGAGCGGGCCCGGGCGCTCGGCATGAGGCGCGTGGCGCTGTTCTCGGATGCGGGCGTGGCCCGACTGCCGCACTTCGAGAAGGTGCGCGCCTCGCTGCTCGCGGCCGGACTCGAGGTCGGCGTCTTCACGGACGTTCGCGTCGAGCCCACGGACCGCTCCTTCCTGGAGGCAGTGCGGTTCGCCGCGGACCTGCGCCCGGATGGCTACGTGTCACTCGGAGGCGGCTCCGTCATCGACACGTGCAAGGCGGCGAACCTCTATGCGACGTGGCCCTCGGACTTCCTGACCTACGTGAATGCCCCCGTGGGCGAGGGCAGGCCGGTGCCCGGTCCCCTCAAGCCCCACATCGCCTGCCCCACGACGTCGGGGACCGGCAGCGAGGTGACGGGCATCACCATCTTCGATCTGCTCTCGTTGGGCGCGAAGACGGGCATCGCCTCGCACGCGCTGCGTCCCACCGAGGCCCTGGTGGACCCGGACTGCACCGCGACGCTGCCGGGCGAAGTGGTGGCCGCCAGCGGCCTGGACGTGCTCTCCCACGCGCTGGAGTCCTATACGGCGCGACCCTACGTCCGCCGCCCCGCGCCTCCGCGTCCCAGCCTGCGGCCCATGAGCCAGGGGGCCAACCCGTGGAGCGACCTGGGATGTCGTGAGGCCCTGCGGTTGATGGGGCTGTATCTGGAGCGCGGCGTGAAGGACGCGGGAGACCACGAGGCACGCGAGCAGTTGATGTGGGCGGCGACGCTGGCGGGCATCGCGTTCGGCAACGCGGGCGTGCATGCGCCCCACGGCATGGCCTACGCGGTGGCGGGGCTCGTGCGCGAGTTCAGGCCCACGGGTTATCCCCAGGACGAACCGCTCGTACCCCATGGAATGGCGGTCATCCTCAACGCGCCCTCGGTGTTCCGGTACACGGCGGAAGAGAGTCCGGAGCGGCACCTGGAGGCCGCGACGTGGCTGGGCGCGGACGCGCGCGGCGCGGGGCCGAAGGACGCGGGCGAGGTGCTGGCGGACAAGCTCATCCGCATCATGCGCGCGGTGGGGATGCCGAACGGACTGGGCGGAGTCGGGTACACCGAGGCGGACGTGGCGGCGCTGACGGAGGGGGCCTTCCCCCAGCAGCGACTGTTGCAGAATGCTCCCCGCGAGATGTCGCGGCCCGTGTTGAGTGGGCTGTTCCAGCAGGCGCTGGGGTATTGGTAGCCATGGGGAGACTGAAGCCGTGAGTGACGTCGAGACCGCCGAGCGCTATCGCTACTTCCTGCCCATCACCACGCGGTGGATGGACAACGACGTCTACGGCCATATCAACAACGTCACGTACTACAGCTACTTCGACACGGTGGCGAACCACTTCCTCATCCAGGAGGGCGGGTTGGACATCCACGGCAGCTCCGTCATCGGGCTCGTCGTGGAGTCGAAGTGCCACTACCGCGCGCCGCTCGCCTATCCAGACGCGCTGCGGGCGGGGCTTCGGGTGGACAAGCTGGGCACGCGCTCGGTGACGTATGGGATTGGCATCTTCAAGGAAGGGGCGTCGGAAGCGGCGGCCCACGGGCACTTCGTCCACGTCTTCGTGGACCGCCAGACGCGCAAGTCCACGGCGATTCCCGAGCGACTGCGCGAGGCGCTTTCGCGACTGACCCTGGCGACTTAGGACAGCGGCCATGCCCTCGTCCTTCCTCCAACTCCTGGTCAAGACGCATCCCTGGGGAGCCACGCTCCTGCTCGTCGTGGGGTTCGCGTTGGCCCTGCGCGTGGCGTCGTGGATGAGTGGCTGGCATGGCCTCGCCAGGCAGTTCCGCGCGGACGGGCCCGCCCCGAGTGACATGCGGAACTTCACCACGGGGAAGATCGGCTGGATCGACTACAAGAGCTGTCTTGCCGTGGGCGGCGATGCGCAGGGGCTCTACCTGGTGCCGAATCTCATCTTCCGACTCTTTCATCCCCCGCTGCGGATCCCCTGGTCGGAGATTCATGACAGGGAGGTCACGTCGTTCTTCTTCGTGAAGCGCGACACGTTTCGGGCGGGGGAGCACTCCACCCGGATTCGGCTCCGGGCCGCCGTGACGGAATCCCTCGACTTCTACCTGCCCCCGGCGAACTGATGGAAACGCTCAGCATCACCTTCGACGCACGGCATGAACTCACAGGCGAGGTGGGTTCAGTGAAGTGTGGCCTCTGTGGAGAGGCCGCGCGGGGTCGGATGCTGGACCAGGGTGGATTGGCTCGGGGCTTTGGTTGGGATTGCCCGTGTGGCGCGTTGGGGATTCATGCGCCGCTGTATGACCTGGATGAACTGTACCGCGACATCCTCGAGGCCTGGGGCTTGAAGCCTCGTGACCCGGACGTCTCGCCGCCGGCTCCGGTGGGCGAGTCCGGGCTGTTGTCCGCGGTGTATGTGGATGGGCCCGCGCTGCTCCGAGGCTTGTTCGCGGAGGCGCGGAGTCAGGGCGCCCAGGTGGCCTCCACGGAAGTGCTGGTCCGGCTCGTGGTGCCTGGGTTTTCGTCCCCTGCGTCCATCTGGGATGTGGTCTGGGCACGCGCGCCTCGGCAGGGAGAGTGACGATGATGGAGACACCCTCCGTGTTTCTGCTGGCCGCGACCTCCATTCCGCTCTGGTTGGGCATTCCGCTGTTTGTGGTGGGCCTGCTGGCGTTGGCGCTCTTCTCGTCGCTCAAGGGGGGCTGGTTCTGGCTCGCGCGGAGGTTTCGCACGGACGAACCCATGCCGAGGGGCGCCATCAGTGGTGTCACGGGGCGGATGGGCTGGGTCCATTACAGGAACTCGCTCACCGTGGGGGCGGACGAGGATGGCCTCTACATCTCGATGATTCCCGTCTTCATGCCCTTCCATCCTCCCCTGTTCATTCCCTGGTCGGAGATTCGAGAGCGAAAGCGGGAGACGCCGTTCCTCTCCGTCCTCACGAAGTTCGACAGGCTGGAGGTTGGCCCGAAGCGCACGGTGGTGCGCATCGAGAGCCTGGTCATGGACGGGCTCGGTCGATACCTGCCGCTCCCGCGCTGAGCCTCTCTTCCTCGAGCGGCCCAGCCCGCTCACTCAAGGGTGTGTCAGGCGTCCCGCGCCGCATGCACGGGAGGCCGGCGCACGGACCACGGGCGTGCCTCCTCCAGCTGTCCCGCGAGGCGGAACAACGTGGCCTCATCCGCGAAGCGACTCACGAACTGGACGCCGATGGGCAACTCCTGCGCGTTCCAGTGCAGCGGCACGGACATCGCGGGCTGTCCTGTCACGTTGTAGAGCGCGGTGAAGGGAATCATCGAGAACACGTGGCGGTACCACTCGCCAGCGCTCATCGGCTTGTTGGAATCCATCGCGCCCAGCGGGTAGGGCGGCACCGCCGCCGTGGGCGTCAGCAGCAGGTCATGGTCCACGTAGAACGCGCCCACGGCGCGGCTGACCTGATTGAACACTCCCAGCGCCGCCTGGAGATCCGTCGCCTTCAGCGAACGGCCATGCTGCACCGCCGCCCAGGTGGTGGCCTCCAGTGTGTCCGGGCCCACGGGACGTCCCAGGGCCCCGCCCAGCATCCCCGCCAGGGCCGCGTTGGTCGAGGACCAGACCGTCACCATCGCCTCCACCAGCGCGGCGTCGTCATAGACGGGCGCGGCCTCGACGAGGTCGTGCCCCAGGGAGGCGCATAGCTTCGCGGCGTCCTCGACCGCCGCGACGTTGTCGGGGCTCACGGGCCCTCCGGACGCCGGCCTCCTCGAAATCGCGATGCGCAGCCGCCCCGGCTCCCGCCGGACCTCGTTGAGATAGGGCCGCTCCGGCGGCGGCGCGAAGTGCGGGTCGCCCACCGCGGGGCCGTGGGTGGCATCCAGCATCGCCGCGCTGTCGCGGACCGAGCGCGTCACCACATGCTCCACGCCCAGGCCGTTGATGGCCTCTCCCGAATTGGGCCCCACGGAGTTGCGCCCGCGCGTGGGCTTCAGGCCGAACACTCCGCAGAGGGCGGCGGGAACGCGCAGGGAGCCGCCGCCATCATTGCCATGGGCCACCGGGACGATGCCCGCCGCCACCGCCGCCGCCGAGCCTCCACTGGAGCCACCGGAGCTGCGTCCCAGGTCCCATGGGTTGCGCGTGGGGCCATGCAGCACCGGCTCCGTCGTCGCGTTGTTGCCGAACTCCGGCGTGTTCGTCCGGCCCAGCAACACCACGCCCGTGCGGCGAAAGCGCTCCATCAACACGGAGTCGAACGGCAGCATCAGTCCGCGCGTCAGCCGACTCCCCAGGTCCGTCGGGACGCCCGCCGCATGCAGCGCCAGGTCCTTGATGAGGAAGGGCACCCCGGTGAAAGGACCCTGGGGAAGCCCCTTCTGCACGGCGGCCCGCGCGTCCGCTTCCCGGACGTCGATGACCGCGTTCAGCTTCGGATTGACGCGGGCGATGGCCGCGAGCGCCGCTTGCGTCAGCTCCGTCGGAGTCACTTCCTTGCGACGCACCAGCTCCGCCAGCCCCATCGCGTCGTATCGCGTGTAGTCGTCCAGGTGCATAAGCCCTTGTGGCGCACCGGACCGCGGAACGCGTTCCAGGTGCGGCGCACGAGGATACCGCCTTGCCTCGGGCCGCCGCGAGGACGGCCCAAGGCACACCTCGACTTCAGTACCGACAGGCGCGGGCTTCGCAGTAACCCTGTTGCCCCTTGCACACGCAGTCGGCGTCGTCGCTGCACCGCGTCAGCTCGCACCACGGGCCTCCACCGCCACCACCACCAGGAAGGGTGTAGCGACACCCATTGCTGACGCAGCTCACGCTGCTCGCGCCAGGGCACGCGGCCCAGCACTCGCTCACCGTCGAGCACCGGACCGCGACACAGACCAGACTCGCCGCGTCCTGGGGTTCGCTGGACTCGGGCGCGAGGACCTCGGTGGTGGCCGGCTCGGCGAAGGCGGCCGTGGTGAAGGACAACAGGAGGGCGAGACTCCACGGGAGGGCACGGCGCAGGGACATGACTGCTCCTTCGAGACCCCGGCCGACCTCGCGCCAGTGCGGGACGCCATGGGCGAGGACAATCGTATCAGCATGGCTCTGGTAGCGCGGATGTGCGCCCGACCTGCCGCACTGTGTCTGTTGTTCCGCTCCACGCCGTCAACCGGGTCCAAACGCGCCTGTCATTGGACCGACACCCCGGCGCCCGCCGCTTCCAGGCCGGCGACTCCTCGTGACGCACGGAGACGTCCCCTGAAACCACGGTCTCTAGGTGGGCGTGGATTGCTCGATATGCCCGTCGTGCGGGGAGTATCCTCCCGGGCGCGAAGGCGGAGCCGTCCGCCCCCGCATCCCAGAAGGAATCCCCCTCCATGTTCATGTCTCAGCACCGTCGGCGCCAGGGAGCCCTGGCCCTCCTTCCTCTCACCCTCTGTCTCGGGCTCGCGTGCGGCCCCGTGCAGGAGGGTGAGGCTCCCGTCGAGGTCGCCACCGAGGCCCAGACGCAGCCCCTGGCCGCTCCGGGCTTCGCGGAGCTGCACCACCACATGTTCGCGGAGGAGGCGTTCGGCGGCGGGTGGTTCCACGGCAGCCACACCGGCTCGCTGGTGAGCTGTGACGGTGGCCTGCCGGAGAGTGACCACGCCCGGGTGCGCATGGACCTGAGCAACCTGCTCAACCTCTGCCCCGGGGTGGACCTGAGCGGCAACCCGTTGCTCGCGGCGTTCTTTGGCCTGGGCGGCGCGGTGGGCTCGGAGTTCATCGGGAAGATCGAGGGCACCGAGGGCGACACGGGCATCCACCTGGGGCGCATGTCGGTGAACACGCAGTGGCCGCGCTGGGACACCATCGCGCATCAGCAGTCGTGGGAGGGGTGGCTGCGGCAGGCGCACCAGGGCGGCATGTCCCTGGTCATGGTGTCGCTGGTCAGCAACGAGTTCCTCTGCAAGGCATTGCCGTACCAGAACATCTCCCGGCCGTGTGACGAGATGGTGGACGTGGAGCTGCAGCTCCAGATGGCGCGGGCCTTCGACGCGCGCACCGACTGGGTGGAGATCGCCCTGACGCCGTCGCACGCGCGCAGCATCATCGCCTCGGGCAAGCTGGCCATGGTGCTCTCCATCGAGACGAGCAAGCTGTTCGGCACCCAGGACTGGCGCCTGGAGCTGGACCGCTTCCACGCCCTGGGCGTCCGCTCGCTCCAGCCGGTGCACCAGCTGGACAACCGCTTCGGCGGCGCGGCGCTGCACAACGCCATCTTCCAGGCCGCGCAGTTCACGGAGAACTGCCACATCGACACCGACTGCGGCGTGACGACGGACACGATGACGCTGGGCTTCGATGTGTACCGCGACGCGGCCGGCAACTGCCGCAACACCAAGGGCCTCACCACGGACGGCAAGGCGCTGCTCCAGACGATGATGGGCAAGGGCATGCTCATCGACGTGGCCCACCTGTCGGAGAAGGGCCTCCAGGACGCCTTCGCCGTCGCCCAGGCGAACACCTACTACCCGCTGGTCATCTCCCACGGCCACTTCCGCGAGGTGATGAACCCGAAGCTCGCCGACGACGAGAAGACGACGCCCGCGTGGGTGGTGCGCTACCTGCGCCAGACGGGTGGCATCTTCGGCCTGCGCACCGCGCATGACGAGACGCGCGCGTACACGCGCTCCGGCGTCGCCAACAACTGCCATGGCTCCACGCGCTCGCTGGCCCAGGCCGTCGAGTTCGGTCGCCAGGGCCTCAAGGTCCCCATGGCCTTCGGCGCGGACCTCAACGGCTTCATCCAGCAGACGCGTCCGCGCTTCGGCAACAACGGCGCGTGTTCCGCGACGTTCCAGGCGGAGGCGGATGCGCACCTGCGTCAGCAGAACGTCTCCGGTCCCGCGCGCCTGGGCACGGGCTTCGACGAGTTCGGCCTCGCGCACGTGGGCTACCTGCCTGACTTGCTGAAGGACCTGGGCCGCGTGGGCGCCAACACCACGGGGTTGTCCGGCTCGGCGGAGGCCTTCCTCAAGGTGTGGGAGCGCGCGTCCAATCCGCGCACGGGCATGGCGGACGCGGCGGCGGACATCGACACCGCGGGCGTGGCCACCTACGTGGACAAGGGCACGCGCGAGGCCGCGTACCCGGTGCTGTGCGGCGAGCACTACGCGCCGGACTCCAAGGCGGTGGGTGAGTCCTGCCGCTTCAAGGAGGAGTGCGTCAGCGACGCATGCACCGCGTCCGGCTGCAACAGCGCGGGCACCTGCATCTGCGACCAGGAGACCGACTGCGCGAGCACCCAGTACTGCGGTTGGGGGCTCAACAGCGGCAAGTGTCAGCCGAAGAAGGCCAAGGGGGCAACGTGCCTGTATGGCAAGGAATGCCTGTCTAATACCTGCCGTTGGACGCTGACCTGCGGCTGAGCGAGGGAGCCGGGGTGCGCATCGCCGTTGCGCGGCGCACCCCGGGGGCGTAGGGAGTCGACACTCCCATGTCCGCATTCGCCAAGCTGCTCGAAGCCGTTCGGAAGGAAGCCCGCCCCGGTCTCTGGTCCAAAGGCGTGGGTCTCGCCCGTGACGGGGCCGTGGTCCTCCAGTCGAAGACGGACAGCGAGCTGGAGCTGAGGGTCCGCTCGGCGGGGCGCCCGGTCCCCTTCACGGTGGCCCTCTATCCCGCCGACGACGCCTGGGAGTGTGACTGCCCCAGCCTCGTGGACCCGTGTGAGCATGTCGTCGCGGCGGCCATCTCGCTCCAACAGGCGGAGCGGGAGGACGCGCCCATGCAGACGGCGGCGACCCGCTGGTCTCGCATCGCCTATCACTTCACGCGCACGGGGGACGGCCTCCAGCTCAAGCGCACGCTGGCCCACGCGGACGGCAAGGAAGAGGCGCTGGAGGGCAGCCTCACCTCGTACATCGCGAAGCCCGCGCAGGCCGCGAAGCTCCAGGTGGAGCAGGCGGACCTGCTCGCCGACCGCATCCTGGAGCAGCGCCGCACGCGCGGCACGCTCAACCCGGAGACGCTCGACGCGTTGCTCAAGGTGCTGGTGCAGGCGCGCAACGTCCTGTTGGACGGTCGCCCCGTCGCCATCCCCGACGAGGTGGTGGTGCCCCGGGCGCTGGTCGAGGAGCGCGGCGGGCAGCTCGTGGTGACGGTGGCGCGCGACTCGCGCGTGTCCGAAGTCGTGAGCCCCGGCGTGGCCCGCGTGGGAGACGCACTGGCCCGCATGGGTGAGACGGGCATGACGGGGCCGTGGCTCCAGAACCTCCCCATCGTCCGCACGTACAGCGCGGAGAACCTCGGCGAGCTGACGTCGAAGGTGCTGCCGGAGCTGGGCCGCCGGATGCCGGTGGAGGTGCGCACGAAGCGTGTGCCGTCCATCGACCGCGAACTCAAGCCGCGCATCCTGCTGGAGCTGAACCAGCTTGAGTCGGGCCTGTCCGTGCTGCCCACGCTCGTCTACGGCGCGCCGCCGACGGTGCGCATCGACAACGGGAAGATGGTGTACCTGCGCGGCGCGGTGCCGCTGCGCGACGAGGCGGTGGAGCAGCGGCTCATCCACGACCTCCGCGAGGAGCTGAACCTGGTGCCCGGCCGTCGGGTGACGGTGCAGGGCCCGGAGATGGTGCGCTGGGCGGACCGGCTGCGACGGTGGGGCGGAGACCTGGCTGGTGACGGCGCGTCCGTGGTGAGTCCGGATGTGCGGCTGCGTCCATCGCTCTCGGTGGAGTCCGCGGGGGATGGCGCGGGAATCCCGCAGGTGCGCTTCACGCTCGAGTTCCAGGTGGAGGGTGGCAAGGGCGGCGAGGCCCGCTCGGTGGACGCGGCGGCCGTCGTCCGGGCGTGGCAGGAAGGACTGGGGCTGGTGCCGCTGGTGGGAGGGGGCTGGGCGCCCTTGCCGCGCGCGTGGCTGGACAAGCATGGTCAGCGCGTGGCGGACCTGCTCGCCGCGCGTCAGCCGGACGGCCGCGTCTCCAACCACGCGTTGCCGCAGCTCTCCTCGCTGTGCGAGACGCTGGAGCAGCCGCCTCCTCCGGGCCTGGACAAGCTGGCGCCGCTCGTCGAGGGCTTCGAGAAGCTGCCGCCGCCCGTGTTGCCGGACGACCTCAACGCGTCCTTGCGTCACTACCAGCAGACGGGTGTGAGCTGGCTGGGCTTCCTCAAGAGCGCGGGCCTGGGCGGCATCCTCGCGGACGACATGGGCCTGGGAAAGACGCTGCAGACCATCTGCGTGTTGGGGCCGCGATCGCTCGTCGTCTGTCCCACCAGCGTACTGCCCAACTGGGTGGCGGAGCTCAAGCGCTTCCGACCGTCGTTGAGCGTCTGCGTCTACCACGGCCCCGGCCGCGAACTGGACCCGGCGGCCGACGTGACGCTCACCACATACTCGATTCTGCGACTGGACGCGGCGGCGCTGGGCGCCAGGGAGTGGGCCGCCCTGGTGCTGGACGAGGCGCAGGCCATCAAGAACCCGGAGAGCCAGGTCGCGCGCTCCGCGTTCGGCCTCAAGTCCAACTTCCGGTTGGCGCTCAGCGGTACGCCGCTGGAGAACCGGCTGGACGAGCTGTGGAGCTTGATGCACTTCACCAACCCGGGCCTGCTCGGGGGACGGCGGCAGTTCGAGGAGAAGGTGTCGCGCCCCATCTCCGAGGGCAACGCGGCGGCCTCCGCGGACCTGCGCCGTCGCATCCGCCCCTTCGTGCTGCGCAGGCTCAAGCGGGACGTCGCGCCGGAGCTGCCCCCGCGCATCGAGTCGGTGATGCACGTGTCGCTGGATGAGCGCGAGCGCTCCATCTACGACTCGGTGATGGCGGCGACGCGCAAGGAAGTGGTCGCCCTGCTCAACGAGGGCGGCAGCGTGCTCAAGGCGCTGGAGGCGCTCCTGCGACTGCGACAGGCGGCGTGCCACCCGGCGCTCGTCCCCGGTCAGAAGGCGACCTCGTCGTCGAAGGTGGAGACGCTGGTGGACGCGCTCGACACCGCGGTGTCGGAGGGCCACAAGGCGCTCGTGTTCTCCCAGTGGACCTCGCTCCTGGACCTCATCGAGCCGGCGCTGAAGCAGGCGGGCATCGGGTTCGACCGGCTGGACGGCACCACGGTGAATCGCGGCGACGTCACCTCCCGCTTCCAGTCGGAGGACGGCCCGCCGGTGTTGCTCATGTCGTTGAAGGCGGGCGGCACGGGCTTGAACCTCACGGCGGCGGACCACGTCTTCCTGGTGGACCCGTGGTGGAACCCTGCCGTGGAGGCGCAGGCGGCGGACCGCGCGCACCGCATCGGTCAGGAGCGGCCCGTCAACGTGTACCGCCTGGTGTCCCAGGGCACCGTCGAGGAGCGCATCCTCGGACTCCAGGACAAGAAGCGCGCGCTGATGGAAGCGGCCTTGAGCGAGGCCGCCGGCGCCGCGGCCATCACCCGTGAAGACCTGCTGGAGCTGTTCTCGTGAAGTGGCTCCAACTCACCACCCTGGGAGTTCTCCTGATGACGTCCGTGGATGCCGAGGCGAAGAAGCCGGACGCGGCCAGCACGCTGCGTGCCCTCATCGAGCAGGATTGGCAGTACCAGCTCGAGCACAGTCCGACGTACGCGTCCGTCCAGGGCGACCGTCGCTGGAACGAGCGCTGGGATGACCTGAGCCTCGCGGCCATCCAGGCGGACCACCAGCACTCGCGACAGGTGCTGGAGAAGCTCAAGAAGGTGGAGCGCGCCCGGTTGTCCGCCGAGGACCAGCTCAACCTGGACCTGTTCCGCAGGGACCACGAGACGTGGGTGGAGGAGCACCGCTTCGGCTGGTACCTGCTGCCCACGAATCAGATGGGAGGCATCCCCGAGGGCATCAAGCAGCCCCCCGGCGTGCAGACGGCCTACCAGCTCGCGGACACGCTGCGCTTCGAGACGGTGAAGGACTACGAGGACTGGCTCGTCCGGCTCCAGGGCTTCGGCACCTATGTGGACCAGGTGGTGGCGTTGATGCGCGAGGGTCTGCGCCAGAAGAAGGTGCATCCGCGCGTCATCCTCCAGCGCATCCCGCCTCAAATAGAGCGGCAGCTCGTGGAGGACCCGACGAAGAGCGGCTTCTACAGCCCCTTCCTGCGCTTCCCCGAGAAGCTCCCCGCCACGGAGCAGCAGCGTCTGGCGGAGGCGGGCCGGAAGGCCGTGCGCGAGGGCGTGGTGCCCGCGCTGCGGCGCTTCCACCAGTTCCTCACCGCCGAGTACCTCCCGGGCGCGCCCGAGGCCGTGGGCGTCGGGCAGTGGCAGGACGGCGTGGAGATGTATGGCTTCTTCGCGCGCAAGTACACGACCACCGCGCTGACGCCGGAGCAGATCCACACCCAGGGGTTGGCGGAGGTGAAGCGCATCCGAGGGGAGATGGAGGCCATCATGAAGCGGACGGGCTTCCAGGGCTCGCTCGCGGAGTTCTTCCAGTTCCTGCGCACGGACCCGCGCTTCTACGCCCGCACCGGCGACGAGCTGCTGATGCGCTACCGGGCCCTGTCCAAGCGGATTGACCCGCTGCTGGTGCGCCTGTTCAAGACGCTGCCGCGCCAGCCCTACGCGGTGGAGGCGACACCGGAGGCCATGGCCCCCGACGTGACGACGGGCTTCTATTACCCGGCGGCGTCGGACGGCTCGCGTCCCGGCACGTACCTGGTGAACCTCTACCGTCCGGAGACGCGCCCGCTCTGGGAGATGGTGCCCCTCACGCTGCACGAGGCGGTGCCCGGACATCACCTCCAGACGGCCCTGGCCACCGAGCAACTGGGGCTGCCTGAGTTCCGTCGCTACGGCTACTACGTGGCCTATGGCGAGGGCTGGGCGCTGTACTGCGAGACGCTGGGGGACGAGCTGGGCCTCTACGCGGACCCCTACGACAAGTTCGGCCAGCTCTCCTATGACATGTGGCGCGCCGTCCGCCTCGTCGTGGACACCGGCATGCATGTGAAGCAGTGGACGCGCCAGCAGGCCCTCGACTACTTCATGGAGAACGCGCCCCGCCAGGCGTTGGACATCACCAACGAGGTGGACCGCTACATCGCCTGGCCCGGGCAGGCGCTCGCGTACAAGGTGGGGCAGCTCAAGATTCAGGAGCTGCGCACGCGCGCCGAGCAGGCGCTGGGCTCGCGCTTCGACGTGCGCGAGTTCCACGACGTGGTGCTGCTCGGGGGCTCGCTGCCGCTGGACGTGCTCGAGCGCAAGGTCGACGCGTGGGTGGCGGGACAGCAGCCCCCCGCCGGAAAGAAGGGGGCTTCGTCCCACGCACCAGCGCCGTAGCTACTTGCCGCGCTTCACCGTGGCCCGCACCAGCTGTTTGATGGCGCGGTGGGCGCGCGGGCCACCGGCCTTGATGAGGCGGTCATTCAGGTCGTCCACCAGCCGGTGGCGCAGCGGGGGCTCGGTGGTGAGCAGGGCCTCGTAGCTGGCCCGCAGCTCCTCCTCCCGCTCGGCGAAGGCGCGCAGCTCCTGCTCGCGCGCGGCGAGCTGCTCACGCAGGGAGAACAGCTCCTCCCGCTCCTCCTCGCGCGCGGCGAGCCGTGCCCGCAGGGTATGCAGCTCCAACTGCTCCGCCTCCCACCGCGTGCGCTGCTGCTCCAGCTCCCGCAGCCGGGCCTCCGTGGCCTCGCCGCGCTCGAGCAGCGCCTGGTGGCGCATCTCCGCTTCCCTCGCGGCGGCCTGGGCCGCCTGGGCATCCTCGGCCCGCTGGAGCCGCGCCTGCTGGAGCTCCTGGCGGAAGTCCTCCATCCACAGGGACGCGCGCGACACCCAGCTCACGTCCGGCGTCGGCAGCTCCAGGCTGACCGCCAGTCGCTCCAGCCACTCGCGGCGCAGCGCCCGCTGGCTTTCGATGTACTCCGTGCCTCGGGCCAGGGACTGGCTCCAGTCGCTCGCGAGGAACTCCGCGAGCGAACCCTCCGTCTCCGCGAGCCCCGCCTTCTTCTGGCGGTAGTAGTCGTTGAAGGCGAACAGGTGGGTGGGCACTCCGGCGACCTTGCCCAGCAACGTGACGTGGTAGGACGAGGCGAAGAGCACCTCGCCCTGCTGGATTTGCTCGACGGCCTGATGCAGTCGTCCCTGGAAGAGCAGGCCCACCAGGTCGATGACGTCCGCGCGAGGGAAGTACTCCGGGAAGGACGTCTTGCGCATGGCCGCGACGCTGTCCTCCACCACGGGCCGCTCATCGATGTACGCGTTGAGGACGACGGGCGAGGCGTCCTCTCCGAATCGCGCCCGCAGCGCCTGGAGCTGCCCGTTCATCAACGTGGTGGGCGTGGGCATCAGCGCCGGGTCCTCTCCCACGTTCGTGTAGACATACGTGGAGAGGTTCATGTGCAGCGCGAAGCGTCCGGCGCCAGGCGTGCGGGGCTCACCGCGTGAGGCCTGCGCGCCCGCGCGATCCAACTCCTCCAGCGCGTCGTCTCCAGACAGGCGCGCTTCCAGGCCGCAAGCGACGAGGGCCTCGGTGGACTCCGGATCCCTGCAACCAACGAGCGCGGGCTGCCACTGCCGCGCATGCGCCGCGAGGCGGCTGGCGAACTCCGGCCCCACCTGGAGTCCCGACAGGACGTAGTGGCCCGGCAGCCACGCGCGGAGCACCGTCTCGATGAGCTCCAGCATGGAGTCCCCCCAGCGCCCGTTGAAGTACCCGCCGCCATAGACGTGCAGGCGGCAGGGCCCCCGAAGCAGGAGCGGGGACACGGGCTCCAACCCCAGGCTCCTCGCCGAGCGGTCCGCCTCCTCCCAGGGCGCGCCCGAGAAGAAGACGAAGTCCTCCGTGCCGAGCACCGCGG
Source organism: Myxococcus llanfairpwllgwyngyllgogerychwyrndrobwllllantysiliogogogochensis (assembly GCF_006636215.1). Classification (GTDB taxonomy): domain Bacteria; phylum Myxococcota; class Myxococcia; order Myxococcales; family Myxococcaceae; genus Myxococcus; species Myxococcus llanfairpwllgwyngyllgogerychwyrndrobwllllantysiliogogogochensis. The sequence goes on from NZ_VIFM01000007.1 coordinate 69,203, forward strand.
GAAGTTGTTTCAGGGACTGCGGGTCAGTCACCCTGCCCAGCTCATGCAGGGAGGCGACGACCGCTGACTCCTGGCGCGCGCGGTGCCAGCGGACAACCCCTTGCAGCATGAGGATGTCCCCGAAGTTCCAGTAACCGTTAAATCCTCCAGCGAGGAGGACTTTTGGCAGCTCGGGGGAGTTGAGCTTCTTCAGGGTGGTGGGCGTCGCGAAGAAGGAGAAGCGCATCCTCGTTTCTTAATCACGGACGTCACGACGTCGTCACGCCCAACCGACGTGTCGACAGATGACCGTGTTCCGTTTCACAGAGGCCGAGGCTCGGCCGTCCGCCTGTCTTGAATGTTTCGCGCGCACCTCCGAGCACACTCCTGTCTCGGGCCTGGACTCATCGGCCGGATTTGCCTGCCGGGGGCCGCTTGGATTTGGGCGCGGGCGTGAGCCGTCCGTATTTCTTCAGGGCCTTCACCAGTCCGTCCGGGGGCAGGCCGTAGACGCGGATGTTGTCCGCGCCCGTCATGGTGTCGGAGGCGAGCATCGCGTTGAGGATGGCTTCCTGTGTGGCCTGGACCGTGGCCTCGAAGAGGGGATTGAGTCTGTCGTTGCTGAGCACCGCGACGTTGGCGGGACGATCCTGGGCCGCGGGCTTGAGGCTCTGCGTGGAGAACGCGAGGAAGATGTCTCCCGAGTAGTTCTCACCCAGTCCGCCCATCTTCGCGATGCCCAGCGGCACGCGCCGCGCGAGCCGTCCGAGCTGGTGGGGCAGCAGGGGGGCATCCGTCGCGACGATGATGATGATGGAGCCCGCGCCCTCGAAGGGAGTGGGCACCGCGGGCGGACCGCCGGTGGCGCCGCAGGACGTCAGGGAGCTCATCATCGGGCTGCCGGGCTTCTGCGTGCCGAGATAGCAGGGCTTGTGGTCCGCCAGCTCCTCGCCGACGGGAACCCCTTCGACGGAGAAGAGGCGTCGCGAGCCGTAGTTGCACTGCACCATCACGCCCAGGGTGTAGCCGCCCGCGGACTCCGGCAGCTTGCGCGAGGCGGTGCCGATACCGCCCTTGAAGCCGTGGCACACCATGCCGGTGCCGCCTCCGACGGAGCCCTCCAGCATGGGGCCCGGGCGTGCGGACTCGAGTGCCTGGATGGCGTGCGACGGCTTGACGTGGAAGCCATAGAGGTCGTTCAGCATCCCGTCCCAAGTCTCCGCCACCACGGGCAGCCCCAGGTCCCACGCGAGGTCCTTGCCCATCGCCCAGGAGATGACGCCCTCGCGCACCGCGCCGATGTCGTTGGTGTTGGTGATCATCACCGGGCCATTGAGTTCACCGGACTCCTGAATCCAATGGGTGCCTGTCATCTCACCGTTGCCATTGAGGGCGTAGGTGGCGGCGAACACCGGCTCCGCGACGCCGTCCCTGCCACGGGGCAGCACCGCCGTGACACCGGTGCGCATGGGGCCCTTGCCGGGCTCGATGCGACCCTCGCCAGAGATGAGCGTCGTATGGCCCACCTCCACACCGGGCACATCGGTGATGGCGCCGAGCGGACCTGACTGGCCACCGAAGGTGATGCCCAGGTTCCTGGCGCGGGGGCGGGCGCGCTCGGCCTGGGCGGAGCCGAGCGAGGGAGTCACCAACAGGCAGAGCAGCACGGAGGAGAGCAGGGTGCGCATGCCCTGCTTCCTACTCCTCCCCGCACCGTTCGTGTAGCCAGGATGCGAGAGCGCCCGGGGATTCCCGAGCGCCTTCGCGGTGCGTCAGAACGCGGTGCCGTCCGCGCGCAACCCCGGGGACGAGCTGATGCCGGAGGGCAGCGACGTGTGCCGCACGAAGGCCCCGTTCGGGTCCGTATCCGGGGAGCGGTTGTCGGACACATTGTCAGCCGGAGAGACGTAGCTGTACGTGTCCACGTCGGTGTTGTCCGCCTTGCGCAAGCGCACGGTGTCGCCATCGTTGCTCAGTCCGAGCGCTCCACTGGAGGCTCTCACCGCGTTCGTCCTGCCCGCAGGGATGCCCGCGGTCCCTCCGAAGACGACCACGGCCTTGCCCGAGCCCAGCGTGGTTCCGGCCGGGAAGACGTGGCGCGAGAGGGCGGAGTCCCACACGCTCCATCCCGAGATATCCACGGCGACGGCGCCGACGTTGACCAGCTCCACGAACTCATAGGCGGGGTTGTTGTTGCCGTTGACGGCGGGCTCGTTGGCGAGCACCTCGTTGATGATGACGCGGCCGGCGCCCTGGACGATGGTCACCGGCGCGTCGCTCTCGTCGAAGAGGGTGGCGTTCGACGTGTCCACCACCCGCACGAGCGTATTGGTGGAGGAGAGGGCGGGCAGCGTCCACGCATGACTGCCCTGGACGGCGGGCACCGAGGCGGCCAGCACGCTCCACGTCGTGCCACCATCGGTGGTGGCCTCCACGCGCACGTCACCGACACCCCATGCATGCCACCGGATGTGGAGCACGGAGCCCGCGAGGAAGGTGCCACCGTGGGGCTCCTTGAGCCGCACGAACGGCTCCGTCGCGGAGCTGAACGCATACGTGGTGACGACGGGGCGGTGGTCGCTCAGGGTGTTCAAGTAGTCGGGCACCCACTCGTCCGCGTAGATGACCTCGGCGGAGCTCGGGACATAGCGGCCGGCCACCTCGTTGCTGGCCAGCGTGTGGTCCACCATGTTCTCGAAGCCGATGGACGTGTCGTCGCCCGCCAGCGACAGCTCACGGGTGATGAAGGTGTAGCCGTTCGGGTCCGACACGAAGTTCTGGTACGGCGTGGGCATGGGCTGCTGGGTGCCGGGGTCCAGGGTGATGGACTCGTCCACGTCGTCGTTCCAGTCGCCCAGGACGAGCACGTGCTCGTTCGGCAGGTTCTGGTCCAGGTACTCCTTCAGCGCGGCGCTCGCGCGCTCACGGGCGGCGCGGGGGCTGGTGTCGACGCCGTTCTCCGCGCGCATGTGGACCACGATGACGACGAGCGGCGTCTGCGTGCCCTGGATTTCGGTGGTGAAGTTCACGCGCAGGGGCGGGCGGTTTCCGAAGTCGCTCTCGCTGCCCACACGGAGCAACTCCGCGCTCTGGAAGCTGAGCGCGCTGTCGTAGAGGATGCCCAGCTTCTGCGTGGTGCCGCCGTACGGAGAGGTGCTGCCGGTGACGTAGTTGGCGTTGTTGGAGAGAAAGCCGCTGAAGCCCGGGAGCTGGGCCTTGAGGGTGTCGAAGTCGACGACGTCGACCATCTCCACCATGCCCCACAGGTTGGCGCCCGCCTGGAGCATGACGTCGCGCGCGGAGGCGATCTGCAGGTCATCCAGCGCGCCGCCCTGCGACGTCGAGTTCACGGGGCCCTGCGTGTCGGAGCCGAAATAGGTGAGGTTGTAGTGGCCCACCTTGAAGACCGGCGGGCTGAAGCTGGAGATGGTCAGCACCAGGCTCCGCGAAGCCGTGCGGTCCGTGGAGTCCGTCGCCGTGACGATGAGGTCGAACGTTCCCTGCACGGTGGGCGTCCCGGAGAGGACACCCTCCGAGGACAGCGTGAGGCCGTCTGGCAGCGCGCCCATCGTGACGGCCCAGCTCAGGGGCTCGACGCCTCCGGTGGCCGCGAGGGTGGACTGGTAGGCCGCATCCCGGGTGGCTCTGGGCAGTGAAGCGGTGGTGACGCTGAAGGCGGTGAGGACGGTGAGCTGGGTGGCATACTGCGCCTGCCTTCCATTGGCGTCCGTCGCCGAGACGACGAAGCTGAACTGGCCCGCCTCGGTGAAGGTTCCCTGGAGGAGTCCCTGCGCCGACAGCGTCAGGCCGGGAGGCAGGTCTCCCACGCGCGCGAAGGTGATGGGGGCCTTACCGCCGACGACGGTCAGCGTCAGCGCGACGCTCTCGCCGACTTCATGAGACGAGAGCTGGAACTGCACGATGCGAGGACGCGCGTAGACGGAGAGGGCGAGGTCGGCGGTGTCGCTCGCGCCCGAGGCGTCCCGCACGCGCACGGTAAAGGTCGCATCACCGGCCGCCGACGGTGTGCCGGCGAGGGAGCCGTTGGTGCCGAGCGTGAGGCCCGCGGGCAGTGCTCCGGCGGTGACGTCCCAGGTCAGGGGCGCGAGTCCACCGCTCGCCGACAGGGCGAGCGAGTAGGGATCGCCCGTGTATGTGTCCGCCAGGGTTTCCGTGAGGACGACGGGAGGCGTGGTGGAGCCACCGTCCGTGTCGGGGCCCGCGTCCGGAACGAACCCACCATCCAGGTCGGGGCCGCTGTCTGGAGTGAAGCCGCCATCCGTGTCGGGGCCGCCGTCGAGCGTGGGGCCCGCATCCGTGTCGGGGCCACCATCCAGGGGTGGGCCACCGTCAGGGTCTCCGTCGTGACCAGGGCCGGCATCCGTCTTGGTTCCGCTGTCCACGGGCCCGGGTGTGGGGTCGGAATCCGAGCAGGCGGTGAACAGGAAGAGGACGAGCAGCGGCGCGACTGCGCGATGCGACAACATGAAGGACTCCGAAGCAGGGAACGAAGCGCGCGGGGGGGCCTGGAATCCTAGCGCAGGAGCCCGTCGCGCATGCGGGTGGGTTGATGGGGGAGGGCGTCAGGTCGTCTCCGCGCCCGGCGTCCGACGCCTCGAAACCGGCCCCCCGGCACACGGTTCCTGGAGCTGGCCCCTTCGGCTCCCTGCGCGAAAGAAAACCCATGACCGAGCGTGAGTTGACGCATCTCGAGGTGCCGTGTTTCGTCGACTTTTCCGAGGCCCTCTCGGGTCGGGAGTTGATGGCCCAAGGCGTCGGACCCGACTTCGACCTGTGGCTCCTGGCCCTGGAGGGAGAACGGGATGACCGGGAGAAGGTCGCACCGGGCCTCCCATCCTTCGCGAAGTCGCTGGCGGATGTGCCGCAGACCTACGAGGTCCTGCGCTTCTCCTCGCCGGATGCTCCGCCCGAGTGCGTCCGCTTGCCGCCCAACCGACGCAACTTCCATTTCGTGCAGCCCCTGCCGGAGGGTGAGCTGCTGCTGGTGGGTGGCCGTTGCGGCTATCTCGACAAGGACGCGCACGAACGCAACGCGGTGGTCTATTCCCGCGACGGGTGTGTGACGCGTGAACTCACCCTCGGCGACGGCATCCAGGACGTGCAGGCCACCGCCGACGGGCGCCTGTGGGTGAGCTACTTCGACGAAGGCGTGCTCGGCAATCGAGGGTGGGGGCGCGGGGATATCGACAGCGAGCCGATTGGACGAAGCGGGTTGGTCCTCTTCGATGCGCGGGGCCAGCGTCTCAGTGAGTACGACGCGAGGGCCGTGGGCACCGATGTCATCGTCGACTGCTACGCGCTCAACGTCGCCTCCAATGACGAGATGTGGCTGTACTTCTACACGGACTTTCCCCTGGTCCGCCTGCGCACGGGGGGCCGGCCCGCGGTCTGGAAGACGCCTGTCACAGGGGCGAGCGCGCTCGCCGTGGGGGCGACGCACGTGTTGTTCGGAGGCTCCTATTCGGCGCGCTCCACCTTCGAGTTGTTCGTCCTGCACGGTGGCCGCGAGGAGGCGCTGACTCCGGCGGGCACCTTCGTCTTTGTGGACCCGGATGGGACCCGGTGGCAGCCCACCTGGATGTGCGGGCGCGGTCCCTGGCTCTACGGTGGAGAAGGCACTCGCGCCTTTCGCATCGACCTCGACACGCTCATCGCCTCGACCCGGGTCTGGCACTGAATGCTCCTGACACTCTCGACGACCCACTCCCCCGCGACAGACCTGGGCTACCTGCTGCACAAGAGCCCGCACAAACCCCAGTCCTTCGACGTGTCGTTCGGGTTGGCGCACGTCTTCTACCCGGAGGCCACCGAGCAACGCTGCACGGCCGCGCTCCTGTTGGAAGTGGACCCGGTGGCGCTGGTCCGGGACCGACAGAAGTCTTCTGGCGAGGGCCGCTCCCTGGAGCAGTACGTCAATGACCGCCCCTATGTGGCCTCGTCGTTCCTGAGCGTGGCCCTGTCGCGCGTCTTCGGCGCTGCACTCTCCGGGCGCAGCCGCGAGCGCCCCGAGCTGGCCGCGCGACCGTTGCCGCTCACCGCGCGCCTGTCCGTGCTGCCCTGTCGCGGAGGCGAGGTGTTCCTGCGGCGTCTCTTCGAGCCGCTCGGCTACACCGTCACCGCGACCCGGCACGCGCTGGACGCGACAGTGCCGGAGTGGGGTGACAGCCGCTACTTCACGGTGACGCTCGATGCGACGCTGCCGCTGGGGGAGCTGCTCAGCCACCTGTACGTGCTCGTGCCCGTGCTGGACGACGACAAGCACTACTGGGTGATGGAGGACGAAATCGACAAGCTCCTGCGCCACGGCGAGGGCTGGCTTGCGTCACATCCGGAGCGGGAGGTCATCACCCGGCGATACCTGCGTCACCAGCGAAGTCTCGCGCGCGAGGCCATGGCGCGGCTGTCGGAAGGCGACGAGGCCCCGGAGCCCGAAGACGCTCCGTCCGCGCCTGATGACGGCGAGGTGATGCTGGAGCGGAAGGTGAGCCTGGACGAGCAGCGGCGCGAGGCCGTCCTCTCGGCGCTCGTCGAGCACGGTGCCACGTCGGTGGTGGACGTGGGGTGCGGTGAGGGCAAGCTGCTCCGGACGCTCCTCCAGGAGCGGCGCTTCACGCGCATCACCGGCATGGATGTCTCCGTCCGAGCCCTGGAGATCGCCAGCGAGCGCTTGAAGCTGGAGCGGCTCCCGGACTTGCAACGACAGCGCATCCAGTTGCTGCATGGCTCGCTACTGTACCGCGACGCGCGGCTGACAGGGTACGACGCGGCGACGGTGGTGGAGGTCGTCGAGCACCTGGACCCGCCCCGGCTGGCAGCGTTCGAGCGGGTGCTGTTCGAGTGGGCCCGTCCGGGTGTCGTCGTCCTGACGACCCCGAACGCCGAGTACAACGTCCGCTTCGAGGGACTGGCCTCGGGTGGCTTCCGGCACAAGGACCACCGCTTCGAGTGGACGCGCGCGCAGTTCGAGTCCTGGGCCCGAGGGCGGGCCGAGCGCTTCGGCTACGGCGTGCGCTTCGTCCCCGTGGGCGCGGTGGATGCGGAGGTCGGTTCTCCGACCCAGATGGCGGTGTTCTCACGATGAAGCTCTCCATTCCCGAGTTGTCCCTGGTCCTGCTCGTCGGTCCCTCGGGCTCCGGCAAGTCCACCTTCGCGCGCACGCACTTCCGACCGACGGAGGTCCTCTCGTCGGACACCTGCCGCGGCCATGTCGGCGATGACGAGAACGACCAGGATGCGACGCGCGACGCGTTCGACGTGCTGCGGTTCATCGCCGCGAAGCGCCTGGCCCGAGGCCGGTTGACGGTCATCGATGCGACGAACACGCAGCCGGAGTCACGCAAGCCGTTGGTGGCGCTGGCGCGTGAGTTTCACGTCCTGCCCGTCGCCATCGTCCTGGATGTGCCGGAGGCGGTGTGCCACGCGCGAAACCAGCTCCGCCCGGAGAGGCAGTTTGGCGTGCGCGTGGTGCGCAACCAGCTCCAGCAGATGCGCGGCTCGCTGAGGAGCCTGGAGCGCGAGGGCTTCCGCCATGTCCACATCCTGAAGCCCGAGCAGCTCGAGTCCCTGGAGCTGGAGCGGCAGCCGCTGTGGAACAACCGCAAGCATGAGGCGGGGCCGTTCGACATCATCGGCGATGTCCATGGCTGCCTGGATGAGCTGCTGCTCCTGCTGACGCGACTGGGGTACGCGGTGTCGCGCCGTGAGGAGGGGTCTCCCGGCTTCGACGTGCGTCCGCCCGAGGGACGCAAGGCCTTGTTCCTCGGGGACCTGGTGGACCGGGGGCCGGGCGTCGTGGGGGTGCTGCGGCTGGTGATGGGGATGGTGGAGGCGGGCACCGGGCTGTGCGTGCCGGGCAACCACGAGGTCAAGCTGATGCGCAAGCTGCGCGGCGGCGACGTCAAGGTGACGCATGGGCTGGCGCAGTCGCTGGAGCAGTTGGAGCGCGAGCCGCCCGAGTTCAGCGCCCAGGTGGTGAAGTTCATCGACGGGCTGGTGTCCCACTATGTGCTGGATGGCGGGAAGCTCGTTGTCGCGCACGCGGGGCTGAAGGAGTCGATGCAGGGACGTGGCTCGGGGAAGGTCCGCGACTTCGCGCTCTACGGTGAGACGACGGGAGAGACGGACGAGTACGGGCTTCCGGTGCGCCACGATTGGGCATCGGAGTACCGGGGGAAGGCCATGGTGGTGTACGGCCACACGCCGGTGCCCGAGGCCGAGTGGCTCAACAACACCCTCTGCGTGGACACGGGATGTGTCTACGGCGGGAAGCTGACGGCGCTGCGCTATCCGGAGCGGGAGGTGGTGTCCGTGCAGGCGGCGCGGATGTATTGCGAGCCGAAGAAGCCGCTCGGCGCGCGCGAGATGCCCGTCGCGGCCCTGACGGCGCAGCAGCAACACGACGACGTGCTCGACCTCGCGGACGTGCTGGGCAAGCGCATCGTCTCCACGCGGCTGATTCAGAACATCACGCTGAAGGAGGAGAACGCCACGGCGGCGCTGGAGGTGATGAGCCGCTTCGCGCTGCACCCCAAGTGGCTCATCTACCTGCCGCCCACCATGTCGCCGTCGGAGACGAGCCAGCGCCCCGGCTTGTTGGAGCACCCGGCCGAGGCCTTCGCGTACTACCAGCGGGAGGGCGTGGAGCAGGTGGTGTGCGAGGAGAAGCACATGGGCTCGCGGGCGGTCGTCGTGCTGTGCCGGGACGCGGACGTGGCCCGGCGGCGCTTCGGGCTCGACGGCGACGAGCGAGGAGCCTGCTACACGCGCACCGGGCGACGCTTCTTCCAGGATGCGGCGATGGAGGCCGCGTTCCTGGCGCGTCTGGGCTCGGCGTTCGAGTCCTCGGGATTCTGGGAGGAGCACCGGACGGACTGGGCCTGTCTGGACTGCGAGCTGATGCCGTGGTCGCTGAAGGCCCGGGAGCTGGTGCGCGAGCAGTACGCGGCGGTGGGCGCGGCGGCCCTGGCGTCAGTGGCGGAGGCGCGAACGGCGGTGGCACAGGCCGCGGCGCGAGGCCTGGAGGTGGCGGGGCTTGGGGCCAGGCTCCAGGCGAGGGCGGACGGCGTGGAGCGGTATGTCGCGGCCTACCGACGCTATTGCTGGCCGGTGCAGTCGCTGGAGGACGTGCGGCTCGCGCCCTTCCACCTGCTGGCGACGGAAGGGGCGGTGCACGTGGACAAGGACCATGTGTGGCACCTGGAGACGCTGGCGAAGGTGTGTCGCGCGGACCCGGATTGGCTCATGGCGACGTCCCATCGTGTGGTGTCACTGAGCGACGCGCGGGCCGTCGAGGACGCGACGCGCTGGTGGGAGTCGCTGACCTCGCGAGGCGGGGAGGGCATGGTGGTGAAGCCCCTCGCGTACGTGGCCCGAGGCAAGAAGGGAGTCCTCCAGCCGGCCATCAAGTGCCGGGGCCCGGACTACCTGCGCATCATCTACGGTCCGGAGTACACCGCGCCGGAGCACCTGGAGCGTCTGCGCAAACGTGGGGTGTCCACGAAGCGCTCGCTGGCGTTGCGGGAGCTGGCGCTGGGGGTGGAGGCACTGGAGCGCTTCGTCCGGAAGGAGCCGCTGCGGCGCGTCCACGAGTGTGTCTTCGGCGTGCTCGCGCTGGAGAGCGAGCCGGTGGACCCCCGGCTGTAGCCGGACCGGGGCCGCTTCCTTCGCGCGGAGGGCCCAGGCACCAGGTGCCGTGCGTGCGCCCTCCGAGTCCCTTCACTCAGTGCAGGCCAGGCGCCGATTCGGGCGTCATGCCGGACCGGGTCGACTTCGTGGCCTCTCGCTGCGCGTACTCCGCCATGCCCTCGAAGTCGACGCAGAGGCAGGGCTCGTTGCCGATGACCCACGCGTCGTGCCCCGGTGGGATGATGGCCACGTCCCCAGGCCCCATCTCGTTCTCGTCGCCGTCGTCCATCTTCACCACCATCCTTCCGCTGACGACGTAGATGGAGTGGGCCACCTGGCAGCTCTCCGTGCCAGCGATGGGCTTGACGTCCTGGGACCACTTCCAACCGGGCTCGAAGACGCCCATCCCCACCGTGCGCCCTCCGTCGAACTGGAGAACGTCCGCATGCCCGTGCGCCTCGAACGGCCGGCGCTCATCGGGTGTCGAGAATCGCTTGATGATGAACTCGCTCATGATGTTTCCCTCCGCGAGCCAGAGGAGGGAGGAGCGCCGCACGCCCCACACGCCCCGGGCCCGCCCATGTTTCCCAAGGGAAACCTAGGGACGTTCCCGGCGGACGTCAGTGCTCAGGTCATCAACTCCAGCGGCATGGACAACCCCGCCTCGAACCCCGGCTCCTTGCGAAGTTGCTCCAGCACGCCGCGCGTGCAGTGCAGCGTCACCAGGGGAAACAACCCCGGCTCGCTTACCCAGCGCACGGCGCTCATCAACTCCCGCGCCCGCAGGAAGCCCAGCACCGTGTCGCGGAACTGCTGGCTCTCCTCGCCCGCTTGCCGATCCACCGCCGCCCGACTCCTGGCGGGCGCGGACGCGGCTGGTCGCTTGCCACCCTGGCGAGAGGACGGCCGGGACGCAGTGGGCTGCTCCCGGGGCATGACGATGGCTTCAATCCACATCGTGTCGCCCTCCTCGTGGCGTGGCGATTCCAGACCTGCTTGAAGATTATCGGACAAGGGCGTGGTCCAGTTGTGTCCCCACCTCGTCGAACAAAAGGGTGGGGTGCCTGCACCCCCATCGCACGGGTTCGATTCGGAGCGCCGCTGCCCGCCCCGTGGAGTCAGCTGGCACAGAGGGGCCTGGTCGCTCGGCTGCCCCACGGGGGGACGGCCATCCGCCGCGCGCCCGACAGGCCGCTCTCAGGTGCGGAGCTTGTCAGGCTCGCACGCGAGGGGGCCTGACTGGCGGCGCATCACTTCCTACCTTGTCGCTCATGAAGGACTCCAGTCGCCAGCTGCCGGTCTACGTCCCCGCCCGCACGGTGTGGGCCGTGGGGCTGCAGGTGCTGCTCCTGGCGATCTGCTGGCTGGTGCTCCGGCGGCTGTATCCGCTGTTCACGCTCCTGGCCGTCGTGCTGCTGCTCTCCCTCGCGCTGGATCCGCTGGTACGCCGCCTGGAGCGGTGGGGCCTGAAGCGCGGGTTGGGCGTGGCAGTGGTGGCGCTGGTGCTCCTGGGGTTGGTGGGCGTGCTGGTGGGCACGTTGGTGCCCGCGCTCGTCCAGCAGATTGAAGGACTGGTCCAGGCGATGCCGGGGCTGTTGGAGCGGCTCTCCGAATCCCAATGGGTGCGGGAGCTGGGAGCGCGCTACGGCTTCGAGCTGCAACCCGAGGAGCTGCTGCGCTTCGAGCCGATGGACCTGGCGGGTCGCGCCGTCGGGGTCCTCTCCTCCACCCTGGGACTGCTGGCGGCGGGCATCACCGTGGTGGCCCTCTCCGTCTTCAGCCTGCTGTTCGGCAAGGAACTCTACGAGAGCATCCTCCAGTGGGTGGTGCCACGCCGGAGGCACCACGTGCGCGGGCTGGTGGAGCGCATGCGCGCCGCGGTGAGCAACTACGTCGCCGGCACGCTGCTGGTGATGACCATCGGCGGCACCGTGGCCGCCACCGTCGCGCTCGTCCAGGGCGTGCCCTTCTTCCTGGCCTTGGGGCTGGCGGTGATGGTGCTGGGGGTCATCCCCTACATCGGCAGTGTCATCAGCGCCGTGCTGGTGAGCCTCACGACGCTGGCCACCGTGGGGCTGCGCGCGGCCGTCATCGCGCTGGTCGTCTTCATGGTCTACCAGCAGATTGAGTCCAACGTGCTGGGCCCCATGGTGCAGCGCCGGGCCATCCGGATGAACCCGCTGCTCATCTCCATCGTCGTGCTCTGCGGCGGCGCGCTCGCGGGCCTCCTGGGCGCGGTCGTCGCCGTGCCCCTGGCCGCCGCCGCGCAGGTGCTCGTCCAGGAGCTGCTCCGGGCGCGGCAACTGAACTGGAGGCGCGTCCACCGCCGCGAGAATGCCCGGCGACAGGCGGGGCGGGGCGCGGTGGAAGAGGGGCTGCTGTTCGCGGGCCCCATGGACGACACGCCCGAGCACGGGGGGCCGCCTTCGGAGGGCGACCGCCATTGAGCGGCGTGGCGCCCGGACGTGAAGAAGGGCTCCCGGAGTGTGTCCCGGAAGCCCTCCTCGTTCAGCTCAGGTTGACGTCAGCGCCGCACCTCCGACCCGGGAAGCGTCGGAGGCGTGGCGCCAGGCTTCAGCGGCCCGCGGGGGCCGAGCGGCCCTGCGACGTGACGGACTTGCCGCTGTCCGCCGCGGCCACGGACGTGCCGACCGAGAACACCAGGTCGTCGCGGTCGTTGTAGGAGCCGCTGGTGCACGCGCTCGCCGTCCCGTTGAAGCGGAACTGCGGACGGATGGCGTGCGTGCCCGCCGTGGCACCCAGGTTGAACGTGTGGGTGAAGGTCCTCGCGACGCCCCCCGCGGTGCAGGCCACGTTGGTGGTCAGCGCCGTCCAGGACGGAGCCGACGCGTTCGTCGTGTAGTAGAGGTCGAAGAAGTCCGTCGTCCCCCAGCACCACACGGTGACTTCCACCGTCACCTGCTTGCCCGTGGCGAACGCGCCCTGGTCCGTCGTCTTGATGACCACCCGGTCGATGCTCTCGTCGGTGTGGTAGACGCCGGAGACGCCGTCCGCGCACGAGTCGTTGATGGTGTTCGGCTGGTTCTGCTCAATGCCGCCAGACAGCGTGCCGCGGCCGTTGACCAGCGTGGTGCCGGTGTCGCAACCGCACACGTTGCCGCAGGTCGGAGCCTGGAGCGTGGTGTTGAAAGTGGCCAGCGCGGGCGTGCAGACCGTGCTGGTGGTGAAGCTCCGCACGGTGCTGTTGGGGCTGGCACCGCAGACATCCGCCGCGCGGGCCCGCCAGTAGTACGTGGTGGCGCTCGTCAGAGCCGGAGTCACCGTCCAGTTGCTGGCCGACAGGGCGGTGCCCGTCCGGACGATGTTGGTGAACGCCGAATCAGAGGCCACTTCGACCACGTAGTTGGCCGCGCTCGGCACGTCGGACCAGTCCAGCGCCGCCGACGTCGCGACGCCCGTGGCGCCGTCCGCCGGAGACGCGAGCGTCGGAGCCGACAGCGTCGTGCAGCCGCGCGTGGTGTAGCTGAACGCGGTGGACCAGGCCCCCACGCCGCCGCACGAGTTGTTCGCCCGCACGCGCCAGTAGTAGGTGGTGTTGACGTTCAGCGCCGGGGACACCGTCCACGTGCTGGAGACCAGCGAGTTGGCCGAGGCCGTCACCGTCGCGAACGTCGGGTCGGTGGACACCTGGACCTCGTAGGTGGAGGCACCCGACACGTCCGCCCAGTCGAGCACCGCGGCCAGCTCCGCGCCGGTGGCACCGTTGCTGGGGGTGGACAGGGTGGCGAGGCCCGGCGCGGTGCAGGCCGGCGTGGCGCACGAGCACGCGCTCGCCGCGCCGTAGCACGCGTTCGAGGACGCAGGGACGATGGAGTAGCAGTACTCGCGGCCGTTGGCGACCTCGGAGTCCGTGTACGTGGTGCCCGTGACGGTGGCGACCTTCGCCTTGCCGAAGTTGCAGCCCATGCCCTCGGTCTTCATCACCCAGTACTCGCTGGCGCCAGCGGAGGCCGTCCAGTTCAGGGCAATCTGACCGTCACCCGGGGTGGCGGTGTGCGTGGGCGCCGCGGTGGGGCCGGCCGAACAACCCGAGTTCACCGGGGGGGTGGTGTTACAGGCGATGTTGTGACGGTTGAACGCGGCGTGGATGGCCGTCATGTGCGGCGTGCCGTCCGCCAGGTTGCCGTTGTCGTCGTCCGCCGCCAGCCACTGCATGTAGCCGTTGGTGGAGCCGCAGCCGTCGGACGTGCCGCCGGTGCAGTTACAGGAGTGCCACGCGCCGACGTTGCCGCTGCCCTGGTAGAACAGCTTGTTGCCGACGATGAACGCCGTGTTGGAGTCGTAGTTGAACGGCGCGCCAGCCAGGTCGATCTTGACCAGGTCCCAGGCGGCCTGACGGGCAGGCGAGGCGGCGCAGTGAACCTGACGGCTGCACGGGCCCGTGCCGGAGCTGCAGTTGGGGCACACGAAGTTCTGCGGGGTGGCCGGGGGCGCGGGCACGCCGCCGTAGGTGGCCGCCTGCCAGTCCGCGTCACGCACGCCGGAGCACCGGGTGTTGCACCACGGCGTGCCGACCTGCGACTCGTTCTGGTTCTGCCCCGTGCCGTCCGGCGTCACACCGCAGCCACGGCTGCCGGTCTGGAAGAAGCCGTAGCCCACGCAGGACGTCTGCAGACGATAGATGGCCGCGATGTCCGCGTAGCCTTCGCTGGAGTTCGACAGCACGCCGTTCGAGTCGAAGTCATCCATGCCATGGCCCCACTCGTGGTCGAACACGGCGCCAATCTCACCGGTGTTCCGGCAGCCACCGCCGCTGCGGTAGAAGTTGACCGACGTGCCGTTCCAGAAGGCGTTGCAGGTGCTGTTGATGTTGACGTTCGCCAGCAGCTGCGTGGACAGCCAGGTGTTGCCCGGCAGGTAGCCGCGGGCCTGCTCGGCCAGCTTGTTCAGCTCGTAGAAGCTGGAGCGCGACGCGGGGGAGTTGCCCGCCTGGCCGGTGATGCAGTCGTGGTCGTTGTTCGCGCCGCCCATGGCGATGTTGCCCGTGGTGGAGCTGACGTTGATCGCGCCGCAGGTGTCCGCCACGCGGACGTAGCGGCCGGACAGCGTGGTGGCGGCGGTGCCAGTGCTATAGGCGAAGATGCCCGCGCCATCCGTGAAGTTGTTGGGCGAGGCCAGGCCCGTGTTCGCCCAGGGCATGGGCGAGTTGGGCTTCATCGTGCCGCACACCGTGTTGTCCACGCAGGTGCCGATGTTCGTGGACGGGTAGATGCCGCCCTGGATCTGCGCGTCGAAGTAGTGGTTGTCGTCCTCGATGGCGAGCGTCTCGCCGGAGTGCGCATCCACCGTCACCTTCCAGCGCTGGTGGGCGTCCGGGTCCTGGAAGCCGTAGGCGTAGACCAGGCGATGCTCGTAGCCGGTCCCCACGGCGCCGGCAAAGGACTCACCCTGGGGCGCCATGGGGGCGACCTCCAGCGTGGGCTGCTGCCAGAGCTGCTGCGGGCTGGCGTTCAGGCCGACGAAGCCGTTGCCCGCGACCAGCGCGTCGTTCGGCGCGAGCGCTGGGCGCGTGTCGATGCCCACGTTGGCCCACGCCTCGGTGCCGATGAGGATGAGGTTGCCGTGGCTGATGGTGGCGGCGATGCGCGCGTGGCGCACCGGCAGGCCATTGACCACCTGCTGGATGTGGACCTGCCACAGGTTCTCGTTGACCGCCGTGATGCGGGGCGAGCCCAACTGCATCAGGTCGATGTTGAACGCGGCCTGGTTGTCCGCGATGAACTTGAAGACCAGGTCGCCGATGACGGACTCGTCCACGGCCGCCACGGAGCGGCCAATGGACTCACGCACGCCGTCCAGCGTCACGTTGTTACGGAAGCCCTTGCCGGGGATGAGGGGAATGGAGCCCTCGATGCCCGACGGGGTGCCGGTGCGAGGGTCGATGTGGACGCGGAAGTCCTTCCCGTTGCGGGCGAAGAAGTCATCCCAGCCCGTGGCCGTGTCCTTGGCCATGGTCCGCATCGCCTGCTCCAGCGGTGTGTTCTGGATGGGCAGGTAGAACTCGGGCTTGTAGAACGCCTTGCTGGCGATGGCGCTCTGCCCCTGTTCGGGGGGTTGCACCGCCCAGCTCGTCGCTGACATGAGCAAGGCAAGACATGCTGCTGACACCTTGGTGTGGCGCATGCGGTTCTCCTCTAAGGGGGTCCCGAGGGGCGGACCCGAGGTGGCTCCAAGACGGAGCCCGCAGACGCCTTACTGATGCCTCACCAAAAAATGAATATGCCTTATTCCCCGGCTACCAATCGAAACTGGATCCCCAGGAAAAACAAGGCCGCGAAGTGTTCACTGGCCGACGCCATAACGCACTGTAAGTAAATCCCGCTATGGCTCTAAGCGCGGAAGTGTGCCACTGCCACCAAAATTTTATTGACAGGGTGTTGCGGGCTAGCGGGGCCAGATGCGCACCCAGTCATCCTGGATGAGCTTGCCGCTGGTCCTGTCCGTGCTTCCGCTGGCCATGAAGCCTCGAGGCGCGCCGAGCGCCAGCGCGCCGGCCTCCACCCACAACAGCAGCAGCAGGGCCACCACGAGTGCGGGCACGCGCGTGGCCAGTGCGGGGCGGCGCGCGGTGAGGACGACGAGGGGCAGCAGCAGCAGCGGAACCAGTGCGGGGAAGATGGTGAGCAGGCCGCGCGTGTAGCCGAAGAAGGCGACGGTGATGAGCGCGCGGTGCAGGACGACCAGCGTGAGCAGGCTGAGTTCGCGCCAGGGGCGGGTGAGGGACAGCGCGGCGCCCGCGACGAGCAGCACGAGCAGCGGCCACTTCAGCGACGTGCCCTCGGGGACGAAGAGGTCCACCGGGGCGCGCGCGCCGCTCAGGCCGGAGGGGAGGTTGGAGGCGCCCAGCCCCAGGCTCAGGCCGTCCAGCCAGCGCGACAGCTTGGTGCTCCAGAGGCGCGCGGCGTCCGCGGGGTGCTCGCGCATCCACTCCAGGCCCACCGCATAGCCATGCAGCAAGAGCTTGCGCTGCGCGGGATTGGCCACGTCCAGGTGGCCTTCCTGGCCGAGCTGATTGACGGAGTCCGGAGTGAAGCCGCCGGTGGCGCGCGCGTGGTTCGCCATGGCGAAGTTGATGGGGCCATAGGCGGTGACGGGCGCGAGCACCGGCAGCGGCTCCAGCGTCGGCGTGTTCGCGTTCAGCTCTCCGAGCACCTTCGCGTTGCGCACGGTCCACGGCGCGAGCACCAGTCCACAGACGAGCACCGCGGCGCCCCAGCGGATGGCGAGCGCGGGCAGCGGCGTCGAGCCCCGGTAGAGCCAGGCCCACGCGAGCAGGAAGGGCCACAGGTAGAGGTGCTCGGCGCGGGTGAGCGAGCCCAGGCCCATGACGAGGCCCAGGAGCGCGGCGCCGCCCCAGGTCGGCCCCGCCTTGTGCCGCAGGACGAGCGCGAGCGTGGCGGACAGGAAGAAGGCGTAGAGGACCTCGTTGCTGTACGTCGTGGAGAGCACCAGCCAGCCGAAGCTGGAGGCGAAGAGGGCCGCGCCCACCAGACTCCACGCGGTGCCCAGCAGCTTGCGCCACCAGGCCCAGGACAGCGCCACCGTGGCCGCGCTCAGCGCGGCGAGGCACAGCTTGTATGGATAGGCATTGCCCTGGGGCTCCCCCAGCACGCGGTACAGCACTCCGAGGAGCCAGGGGAACAGGGGCGGATGGTAGGGCAGGGTGGCGGGGCCTTCCGTGCCGCGCACGTGCTCCAGCGCGTACGTGTGGAAGAAGCGCGCGTCCCCGTAGAAGAAGATGGAGAAGGGCCACGCGCGGTCCGGCGCGGACTGCAGATACAGCCAGCGCAGCAGCAGGCTGAGCGTGAAGGTCACCGAGAGACCGAGCGCCACCGGGTGCCGTTGCCACAGCTCCCGCGCGCTGACGAAGAACCGGCGCATGCCACCCCCAGGAATCGGCGCAGGCTAGCACCTCGGGCGCGCGCGGGGCCCGGGCGTTCAGAAAAGCGCCCTTGCCGTGAGTTGTGGATGGCGGGATGCGCGACGCGCTTTCTAGAGTCCCGGCGCCGCGGCGTTGGCGGCATCACGCAGTCCGGCTCGGAGGGCCGAGTGTCCCAAGCAGGCGAGAAGTCCATCCTGGCCATCGACCTGGGCACCTCGGCCGTGAAGCTGGCCGTCGTCACCCTTCGCGGAAGGATTCTCGGCGGCGAGGTGGAGCCGCTGGCGCTCGACCTCCTGCCCGACGGAGGCGCGGAGCAGGACCCGGAGGCGTGGTGGAGCGCCGTCGTCCGGGGCACGCGTCGCCTGCTGGCTTCGGGGCGGGTGGCCGCGCGCGACATCGTCAGCGTCAACTGCAGCTCCCAGTGGTCCGGCACCGTGGCCGTGGACGCGCAAGGCAAGCCCCTGCGTCCGGCGCTCATCTGGATGGACTCGCGCGGCGCCCCCCACGTCCGGCGCGTGGCCGGGGGGCTCATTCCCATCGAAGGCTACGGCGCGGCGCGGCTGTTGACGTGGATTCGCCTGACGGGCGGGGTGCCCAGCCTCTCCGGCAAGGACCCGGTGGGCCACATCCTCTACCTCCAGGCCGAGCACCCCGACATCTACCGCGACGCCTACAAGTTCCTGGAGCCCAAGGACTGGCTCAACCTGCGGCTGAGCGGACGCTTCGCGGCGTCGTTCGACTCCATCACCCTGCACTGGGTGACGGACAACCGCGCGCTGAACCGCATCGTCTACGACGAGCGGCTCTTGAAGATGGTGGGCCTGCACCGCGACAAGCTGCCGGACCTGGTGCCCGCGGCGAGCGTGCTGGGGCCGCTGAGCGCCCGGGCCGCGAACGAGCTGGGGCTGAGCGAAGACGTGCGCGTGGTGACGGGCGCGCCGGACATCCTCGCGGCGGCGGTGGGCTCCGGCGCGGTGAGAGACCACGAGGCGCACCTATGCGTGGGCACGTCGTCCTGGCTGTGCTGCCACGTGCCCTACAAGAAGTCGGACCTGTTCCATCAGATGGCCTCCGTCCCCTCCGCGCTGCCGGGGCGCTATCTGCTGGCCAACGAGCAGGAGTCCGCCGGCATCTGCCTCACCTTCCTCAAGGACAACATCCTGTATGGCCAGGGGGGCGGGCCCGGAGCGGAAGAGGACTCCGCGGAGGTGTACCGGCTGATGGAGCGCGAGGCGGGGAAGGTGCCCGCGGGCAGCGACAAGCTCATCTTCATGCCCTGGCTCAACGGGGAGCGGAGCCCCGTGGATGACAAGTCCCTGCGCGGGGGCTTCTTCAACCAATCCCTCAAGACGACCCGCGCGCACCTGGTGCGGGCGGTGATGGAGGGTGTGGCCTACAACTCGCGCTGGCTGTTCACCTACGTGGAGCAGTTCGTCGGCCGGAGGCTGGACTCGCTGCGCATCATCGGTGGCGGCGCCAGGTCCGCGCTGTGGTGCCAGATTCACGCGGACGTGTTGGACCGGGTGATTCAGCAGGTGGACGAGCCGGTGCTCGCCAACGCGCGCGGGGCCGCGTTCCAGGCGGCGGTGGCGCTGGGCGAGCTGACGGTGGAGGAGATTCCGTCGCTCGTCCCCATCGCTCGCACCTTCGAGCCCGACCCGGCCAACCGGGCGATGTACGACGAGTTGTTCCGCGAGTTCGTCAATCTCTACAAGAGCAACAAGGCCATCTTCGCGCGCCTCAATCGCGCCCGGAGCGCCTGACGCCAAGGAGTGAAGATGGCCCTGCCAGACCCGAAGTCGCTCAAGCTGCTGAACCACGTCCCGCCCCGGTTGCTGTCGGCGGCCGAGCGCTACCTCAAGGCCGTGCCGCTGGTGCGGGACTTGTTGTCGAAGGAGACCGACACGCTGCTGTCCGAGCTGGAGGGGAGCCTCAAGCCCTACCGGGGGAAGATGACGGCCTTCGGGCGCCTGCCGGTGACGGGCCGCTCTCGCGAGGAGGTGCTGCGCGAGCTCCAGGCGCTGGAGGCCCAGGAGGAGGAGCGCTGGCGGGAGGGCAAGGTGTCCGGTGCCGTCTACAACGGTGACCAGGAGCACATCGACTTCCTCAACCGCGTCTACGCCCTGCACTCGCAGAGCAACCCGCTGCACGCGGACCTGTGGCCCAGCGCCACCAAGTTCGAGGCGGAGGTCGTGGCCATGGCGGCGAGCATGCTGGGCGCCGATGCCGCCAACGCGGGCCGCGTGCCCGACGAGCACGTCTGCGGCTCCATGTCCTCGGGTGGCACCGAGAGCATCATGCTCGCGGTGAAGACGTACCGGGACTGGGCCCGGGAGACGAAGGGAATCACGAAGCCGGAGATGGTGGCGCCCTCCAGCGCGCACCCGGCCTTCGACAAGGCGGCGCACTACTTCGGCGTGAAGATGGTGCGCGTGCCGGTGGGGCCGGACTACCGCGCGGACGTGGCGGCGACGCGCAAGGCCCTCAACCGCAACACCATCCTCCTCATCGGCTCCGCGCCGGGCTTTCCCCACGGCGTCATCGACCCCATCTCCGAGCTGTCGGAGCTGGCGCGCAAGAAGCGCCTGGGCTTCCACACGGACGCGTGCCTGGGCGGCTTCGTGCTGCCCTTCGCGCGCGCGCTGGGGCGTCAGGTGCCGCCCTTCGACTTCCGGCTGCCGGGCGTGACGTCCATGTCCGTGGACACGCACAAGTTCGGGTACGCGGCGAAGGGCTCGTCGGTGGTGCTGTACCGGGGCACGGCGCTGCGCTCGCACCAGTACTTCACGGCCACCGAGTGGCCCGGGGGCATCTACTTCTCGCCCACCTTCTCCGGCAGCCGCCCCGGCGCCCTCATCGCCGTGGCCTGGGCGTCGCTGGTGAGCATGGGCGAGCAGGGCTACATGGAGGCCACGCGCCGCATCCTGGAGACGGCGGACACCCTGAAGCAGGGCATCCGCTCCGTCCCCGAGCTGCATGTGCTGGGAGACCCGCTGTTCGTCATCGCCTTCGGCTCGGAGACGCTGGACATCTTCAAGGTGATGGAGCGGATGGGCGAGCGCGGGTGGAGCCTCAACGGCCTGCACAAGCCCGCGGCCGTGCACCTCTGTGTCACCTTGCGGCACGCGCAGGCGGGCGTGGCCGAGCGCTTCCTCGCGGACCTGCGCGAGGCGGTGGAGCACGTGAAGGCCCACCCGGGCGAGAAGGGGACGATGGCGCCCGTCTACGGCATGGCGGCCGCCGTCCCCTTCAGGGGCCTGGTGAGCGACTTGCTCAAGAAGTACATGGACCTGCTCTACAAGGTCTGAGCGTCCGGCCCTCCGCCGCGCGGCCTTCAGTGCGGTCGCGCGGCCCACTCCCATGTCGTGCCCTGGTGCAGCGCCGCGTAGATGTCATCGCGCAGGACGTTGCACTCGTCATGCGTCAGCGTGCGCTCCAACGCGCGCAGCACCACCCGCAGCAGCACGTTCTTCTGGTCCGGACGGAGGGCCAGGCGCTTCACTGCGCTGGGAGGGAGCGCGGAGTACGGAGTCTCCGTCACCACCTCCACGCTCTCCACCAGCTCCGCCCGCTCGCCGAGCGCGGCGCGCACCGCGTCCCCCAGCTCCTCGGACGTCCGGCCTTCGTCGATGACGAGCGACATGTCCCTGCGCACCGCCGGCATCAGCGACACCGGACGGTAGGGTTCCAGGTCCAACAACTGGGCGGAGATGCGCGCGTCCGTGGAGCGCAAGAGCCGGATGTCATCCAGGCCCTTGCGCAACATCAGGATGCGGTCCAACCCCAGGCCCATGGCGAGCCCGGTGACGGGGCCCGCCTCCAGGCCGCTCTCCGCGAGCAGCGCTGGCAGCGCCAGGCCGCACTCGCCAATCTCCACCCACTCCTCGCCCTCGCGAACATCCACCTGGAGCCCGTCCGTCGTGTACGGATGCACGGCGTCGGTGAGCCGCACCTCGCGCCCGGGCAGCAGCGCGCCCACCACGGTGTGAATCATCTGTCGCAGGTCCGCGGAGGTGAGGGGCGGTCCTCGTCGCACGCGCCAGAGGTCCATCTGGTGCGGCTCGCCGGTGTGCAACCGGTCGATGCAGTCGCGGCGGTAGACGAGGCCCGGACAGGCCAGCAGCACGTCCTCGGGTGGGGACGCCGCGAGCTTGCGCAGCACGGCCGGAATCATGGCGGACGTCTGTGAGCGCAAGAGGGCCGTGTCACAGACATACCGCGTGTAGCGCGCGTCCCGGGCCACGCCGCCCGGTGGGTAGTGGAGCCGGTCGTAGTTGTCGGCGATGGAGACGACGGGGCTCTGTCGGTGGATGAGGACGTCGCAGCCCCAGGCGGAGCGCAGGGCGTCCAGCGCGGAGGCCACCAGCCGTTGCAGGGCATGCGGGCCGGAAGCAGGGTCGGTCAGGTCACGAACGGAGAGCGCGCGCCGAAGCTCCTCGGCGCTGAGGATGGAGACGGAAGGGGACGACATGGAAACCTCTCGGAAGCGGTGGAAACGCAGGGTCTCCGGCACGCCGAGCGAGAAGTCCGCCAGGCGCCGCCGGCCTCGGATGCCCCCCCGGCGGCTCCGGGTGGGCGTCGCGCCTGACGGCGTTTCACCAACGAGAGGTTCGTGCGCTCAGTGCGACACGGCCTCCCGACACCCAAAGGGAGCCGGGGGGCTGCTAAATCGACGAGCACTGACGACCAGAACCATGTCGCTACGAATAACGCCGGCCGCTTTCAAATGCAAGCCAGGGCCCTGACACGTCCTCAGGTCGAGAGGGTGCGGCCGAATACGTCGAACAGCTCGCGCCAGTGTTGCTCGGCGGCGTCCTTGTCGTAGGTGGCGGAGCCGTCCACCGCATAGCCGTGTCGGGCGCCGACGCGGAGTCGGGACTGGTGTCGGACGCCCGCGTTCTTCAGTGCCGTCTCCAGCCGAAGGATTGCGTCGGCCGGCATGGAGCTGTCCTGGTCCGCGTGGCCGAACACGAGCTCGCCGCGAACGTCACCCACGCGCAGGTGGGCGCTGTCCGGGGACTCCGTCGCCAGCCGGCCTCCATGGTTGGACACCGCCGCGGCGACGGTGTCCGGAAAGTCCGCGGCCAGGCGCACGGCGATGGAGCCACTCATGCAGTAGCCGGCCACGCCGACCTTGGGGCCCCGCACCTGGGGCAGTCGCGAGAGGAAGTCGAGCTGTGCCGCGCCGTCGTCGCGCAGCCGCTCCGGCGTCAGGGTCGCGATGAGCGCGTAGATGCGCTTGCGGAACGCCTCGTCCGCGAAAGTGCCGTTCAGGTCGAGGCTCGCGGCGCGGCCCTCGCGGTAGAAGACGTTCGGCAGCAGGACGACGTAGCCGCCGTCCGCAAGTCGTTGGGCCATGTGCTCGAAGGCGGGGCGGATGCCCAGCGCGTCCGTCAGCAGGATGACGGCGGGCCACGGGCCGCGCCCCTCCGGCTGGAACAGCTTCGCGTCCATCGCTCCATCACGGGTCTGAAGCTCGATGTCTTCCATGGGCATACCTCGAAGGTGTGGGGCGGCTCGCTACAGGGACCGGGTGGCGATCTCCGTCAGCTCCGCCTCGGTGAGCGTCAACGGATTGGCCTTCATGCTGCTCGCGGCGCGCGCTTTCGTCACCAACTCTGGCAGTCGCGCGGGCGTCAGCCCGTAGGTGGCGAGGCCGGGAATCTGGAGCTCGGCGCGCAGCGACTCCACCCACGCGAGGGCGTCCTCCTCGCGAGCATCGGGCCGGCCGATGAGCATCGCGGCCAGCTCACGGAAGCGGAGCAGGGAGGGGTGCTCCGGTGCGCGAGCGCGAAGGGCGCGCAGGTTGACGTCGAGCACGGCGGGAAGCAGGGCCGCGCAGACGGCGCCATGGGGCGCGTCGAACATGCCGCCCACTGGCGCCGCGAAGCCGTGCACCGCGCCCAGCCCGGAGTTCGCCAGGCACAGGCCGCCGAAGAGGCTGGCCAGCGCCAGGTCCTCGCGCGCCTCCGCGTCCGGCTCCGTCAGGACGGCTCGACGCAGCGAGCGCGCGGAGCGGCGCAGGCCCTCGCGTGCCAGGGCGTCGGTGAGGGGGTTGGCGCGCGCGGAGAGGAAGGGCTCGATGAGCTGGGACAGCGCATCCATGCCGCTGGAGGCCAGGACGGCGGGCGGCGCGCCGATGAGCAGGTCCGGGTCCACGAGCGCCACGCGCGGCAGCAGCTGTGGCCCGCGCAGGCTCGCCTTCACCTGGGCCTGCTTCGAGCCCAGCACCGCGTTGCGCGTCACCTCCGAACCGGTGCCCGCCGTGGTGGGAATGGCCACGAAGGGCAGCGACGCCTGGGTGAGCGGCTGGCCCCGCCCGATGACCTCCAGATAGTCGAGAGGATCTCCCCCCTGTGTCGCCAGCGCGGCGAGCGCCTTGCCCGCGTCGAGCGCGCTGCCTCCGCCCATCGCCACGACGACGTCACAGCGCGCCTCCCCGAGGACGCCCAGGCCCTGGCGCACGAGCTCCACCGTGGGCTCGCCCTCCACGGCGAACGACTCCACGGCGAGGCCGAGCGCCTCCAGCGACGCCCTCAGGCCGCGCGCTCGCGCGGGGGCCTTCCCGGTGACGAGCAACACCCGCTGACCGCCGAGCGAGCGCACCATTTCGGGGGCCTCGGACAGCCGGCCCGGGCCGAAGACGATGCGTGTCGCGGTGGCGAACTCGAAGGCCGTGGGACTCACGTCACCACCCGGCGTCTTCGGGGAACAGGTTGACGAACTTCCGGCTGGCGCGCGGCTCCGCCATCATCGGCGCCACGGTGTCGCGCCAGGTGAGGTAGTGGGCCGTCTCCTTGTGTTCGGCGGGAGCCTGGGCCGTCCGGTAGACCTCCACGAGCACGAAGCGCGTCGCGTCGTCGGCGTCCTGGATGACGTCGAAGCGGGCGATGCCGGGCTCCTGGGCGCTCGCTCGCGCGTTGGCGAGGGTGGCTTCGCGGAAGGCGTCCACGTGCTCCGGCTTGACGTGGACCTGGACATGGACGACGCGCAGGCTGTTGGGCATGTCCGGAAACTACTCCGGGCCGAGGCCGCGTGGGGACGCGACCCCGGCCCGGATGAGGGCACGGTGTGGGGTGCCGTACAGCCGTGGCGTGCCTACGGGGCCTTGATGACCGCCGTGGGGTTGAGCACGTCCTCGAGCTTCCGGGCCATCAGCCAGCCGTCGTGGTAGACGATGCCCGTCTGGGTGATGGTGTCATTCCGGTACAGGCCAATCTTCAGGTAGTTGACCTGGCCCGAGTACTGGGTCGCGATGTAGCGCTTGGGCATCACCAGCTTGCCGTCGAGGTACAGCTCCACGAAGCCCACCTTCGAGTCCGCGGACCAGCGCACGTGGAAGATGAAGTCCATCCACTTGCCGCGCGTCAGCGGGGCGCGCCAGACGATGGTGCCCGGGTTGCCGCCGATGTTGAGGCGGACCTCGTTGCCGTAGACGTAGAACTCCACCGGAGGTGAGCCGCCCACGGTGTCGCTCTCCTGGTGCCACTGGGTGAAGAGCTGCCACGTGTTCACGTTGGGGAACGTGGAGTCGAACATCGTGCTCCAGCGGTAGTAGTACTCCGAGCCCGACGGCTCGCGCGTCATCCGCACCAGCTCGTTGCGGTTGCCGCTGGAGTTGATGGGGTCGTCGCCCCGCTTCACCGTGGCCTTGAGCGCGTAGCCACCCTGGCGCTTCGGCGAGGACACCATCGCCAGCCGGTCCGCGCTCACCATCTGCGCTCGCGTCCACTGGCTGATGTTGTTCGTCTCGAAGTCACCCACCCACACCACGCTGCTGCCCGTGGGGGGAGGCGTCGTCGGGGGCGGCGTCGTGGTCGTGGCGGAGCAGGCCCGCGCCTCGGCGATGGACGCCCAGTCGTTCATGGTGTTGCCCATGAAGGTGATGCGCACGCGGCGCGCGGAGACCTTGCTGAACGAGTACGTCTCCGCGGAGGACGACTTTCTGCTCGTGCCGCTGTACACCTGCGTATACGTGTAGCCATCCGGCGAGACGGACACCGTGAAGGTGTTGGCCCGCGTGGTGCCTTCGTGCCAGGCGATGGTGACGCCGGAGATGGACTTGCTGGCGCCCAGGTCGTAGTCGATCCAGCCACCCTTGCCGAGATAGCTCCAGCGGGTGCCCAGCTTGTCGTCCATCGTGTTGGCCGGCACGTTGCCGTCATGACCCTTGGCGATGACGGACGCGGCCGTGAGCTGCGTACAGCCCGTGGCCGTCAGCGCGGCGGCGGAGACGGACGTGGCGTACTCCGTGGCATCCAGCCCGGCGGGGGCCTCGCCCAGCTCGGTGACGTCGTCCTGGGGACCACAAGCGGTGGCGCTCAGGCCGAGCAGTGCTCCAGCCAGCAGAAGAGACTTCTTCATGTAGGGACCTCTGGGGATTCAAAAACAGACAGACGGGGAGTGTGTCCGGCGGCCATCTCACGACGGGCCGGTTCCTGGTTTCAGCTGGGGGGGTTCTCCAAGGTCACGGCGGGGGTTCGCCGCGTTGCGACGGAGACAACCATCGACCAAATTTATTTCGTATTCAACAGTTCTCGACACGCCTGCCTGCCCCCCAAGAAACGGGGCGGGGCATACTGCGGGTGAGAGCTGGGGCGGTGGGGTTGGAAACGTCTGTCATTGTTGGTGGATCGGTGCGGATTGTGAGGGTTTGAGCGCACCGCCAGAAGCGCCGAGGAGGCGTGCGGTGGCTTGGAGGGCAGGCCCACAGGCGAATTCAATACACACGCACAACCCCTGGGCGCGAGGGGCGCGGGGGGCCGGGAGCGTTAGAGGTTCGGGCTCTGGAGGTGCTCATGACCTCGTCTTCGGGCGTGTGCCTGGCCTGCGGGACACGACTTTCCCCTGGCCTGTCCACCTGCCCGCGCGTGTCGTCACGGGTGCCCCTGGCTGAAGGGGTTCGCCGGTGGGGGACGGGGGCCTGTCAGCCGCCGCTCGTGGGGCGGACCGCGCTGCTGGAGCGGCTGAAGTGGTGCGCCGAGGAGGCCCGCAGGGGGCTGGGGCGCGCCGTCTGGCTGGTGGGCGCGGAGGGCATGGGCAAGTCGCGCCTGAAGGACGCGCTGGTGGAGTCGCTCACGGCCAATCGCTTCGAGGTCTGGGAGGGCAGTGGCCTGGCGCTGCCGGGGACTCCCGCGGGGCCCCTGCTGGAGCTGCTGGAGGCCACGCGGGGCCTGCGGCCCGTGGCGGGCGTGGGGAGGATGTCGAGCGCGGAGGCGGAGCGCGTCGCGCACTTCCTGGAGGGCCGCGAGTGGCAGGGCATCCCCGCGAGCCTCTCCTCGGAGAGCATCGCGCTGTTCGATGCGCTCTGCCACGCGCTGCTGCCGCACCGGGGGCCACGCATCCTCATCCTGGAGGACTGGCAGCACGCGGACCCGCTCAGCCGGGCGCTCGTCGAGGTGCTGGTGTCGCGCCTGGCACATGCGCCGGTGCTCGTGCTCGTGCTGGAGCGCACGGGCGGCCCGGGGCTCGTGCCGCCGACCGCGGAGATGCTGGAGGTGGGCCTGCTCAATCCGGAGGATGCCCAGGCGCTGGTCGCGACGCGACTGCGTCCGGGCTGGCCCAGGGACGCGTTGCTCCACGTCGGCGCGGGCCATCCGCTGCACCTGCTGCATGCGCTCGCGTTCCACGAGGAGCACCCGCTGGTGCCCCTTCCTTCGTCGGGCCCGGCGGTGCTGGCCGCGCGCCACGAGGCGTTGTCACCCACCCGGCGCGAAGCGCTGCACGTGAGCGCCGTGTTGGGGCCCTGTTTTCCCCGGTCGGTACTGGGGGCGCTCGTCGGTGGCTTCGGAGCGCTCGCGGGGTTGGAGGCGGGGGGCTGGCTGAGGCC
>NZ_VIFM01000798.1 GCF_006636215.1 Myxococcus llanfairpwllgwyngyllgogerychwyrndrobwllllantysiliogogogochensis
AAAAGTATCCGTGAAATCAGCTGTGATTCGCTGGTGCAGAACGCCGAAGCGCTGCAGACCTTCGATGCGCTGAAGCAGAATAACGCCGCGTAATTCTCCACGTTTTCCCTTACGCCGCCCCTCTCCCTCAGGGTGAGGGTTCGCCAAATATCTGCTATTCTGCCCCCCGCAAGTAAGGGGGCAGTATGCTGAACATCGTGTTATTCGAACCAGAGATCCCGCCGAACACCGGGAATATTATCCGCCTGTGCGCCAACACGGGCTTCAGTCTGCATATCATTGAGCCGATGGGCTTCACCTGGGACGATAAACGCCTGAGACGCGCCGGACTGGACTATCACGAGTTCACTGCCGTGCAGCGCTATGCGGATTACGCGGCGTTTGTCGCCAGCGCGCAGCCGCAGCGTCTGTTCGCCCTCACCACCAAAGGCACGCC
>NZ_VIFM01000799.1 GCF_006636215.1 Myxococcus llanfairpwllgwyngyllgogerychwyrndrobwllllantysiliogogogochensis
AGCATCGCCTGCGTGTACGACGCGACTTCCTGCGGGAAGAAGCGTTCCGCCAGCACCGCCCCGCTGGGCATCATGCCCGTGAGGGGCCACCAGGCGTAGCTGTCGAACAGCAGCCCGACGAACACCAGCATGCCGCCGAGCATGTAGAAGCCGACGATCGCCATCTGCATGAGCAGGTTGCCCACGGGCGTGCTCTGCATGCCGCTGAGCGGGTTGGTCTGCTGGATGTTGTTGTAGCCCGCCTGGTTGTCGATCAGCATGCCGATGCCCTCGGCCACCCAGAAAACGACGGAGACGACGAAGCCGATCAGCATGCCGATGAGCGCCTCCTTGAGCGCGAGCGCGATCAGCGCCAGCGGGCCGGTGCCATCGAGCAGGTCCGGCGGCTGGCCCCACGCGACGAAGGCGCCCAGCAGCAGGACCATGCCGTTGCGC
>NZ_VIFM01000800.1 GCF_006636215.1 Myxococcus llanfairpwllgwyngyllgogerychwyrndrobwllllantysiliogogogochensis
CTGATCTCCGAACTGAAACAGATCCTGCTGGATACCTACTACGGCCGCGAATTCGTCGAAGGCGAAGCCGGTGCGAAAGCCGAAGTTGCTCCGGTAAAGGCTGAGAAAAAAGCGAAAAAATCCGCTTAACCAACAGCGATAGCATCGCGACAAGCCCCGTCACCTGACGGGGCTTTTTTTATCCCCGCTATCAGCCATTCTTTATCGCCAGCTACGCCAACCTATAGCAGACATAAAAAAGGCGCCCACAGGCGCCTGTACGAGCTTCTGAGGGTATCAGCAGGGACGGTGCTGGTTTTGTACCTTGGTTAACGAACCGACGCTCACCGCCTCTTTATAATGCTTACGGCAGACCGATACGTACCGCTCATTACCGCCGATGACGACCTGCTCACCCTCATTATAAGGACGCCCCTCCTGATCGAGGCGCAATAC
>NZ_VIFM01000801.1 GCF_006636215.1 Myxococcus llanfairpwllgwyngyllgogerychwyrndrobwllllantysiliogogogochensis
CTGTGCGCGATGAGGCCAGGCTTCCAACAGTACCTGGCCCAGGCGAAGGAGAATGGTATGGGCTTCTCCGTGTTCGTCGGCAAGGAGAACCTCACCAAGGACCAGCTGAAGGATCCACCTGGTGGGGAGGACATCCGCATTGCGCCAGTGCTGCTGGGTAGCAAGCGCGGCGGTGTGCTGAACGTCATCCTCGGCGTCGTGCTGATCGTCGTGGGCGTCTACACCAGCAACGCCAATCTGGTCATTCAGGGTGCTGTGATGGTCATCGGCGGCGTTGCCCAGATGCTGGGGCCTCAGCCGAAGGGGCTCGGGTCGCAGGACAGTGTCGATAACAGGCCCAGTTACAGCATGAACGGAACCGTCAACACACAGGCTCAAGGCAATCCCGTACCCGTCGCCTATGGCGGGCACGACACCAAGGGCATGCTGGTGGGT
>NZ_VIFM01000802.1 GCF_006636215.1 Myxococcus llanfairpwllgwyngyllgogerychwyrndrobwllllantysiliogogogochensis
CAGGAACGCGAGCAGGCGCGCGCCGCGCTGGAGGCGCAACGCCAGCGCCAGCAGGCCGACGCGCTCGCCGCGCAGCAGCAGGCGCAGCGCGAGGCCCAGGAGGCCCGCGCACGCGCCGGACGCGAGGTGTCCACCGATCCGTCGCGCTCGCCGGAGTGCGCGCGGTCGCGCCGCCAGCTCGACCGCACCGCGGCCGAAACCGGCCAGGGCAGCTACGACGCGCAGGCCCGCCTGTCGGCCGCGCAACGCCAGATGGAGCTGGACTGCCTGGGCCCCGCGGGCTATGCGCAGGTGGAGCGCTCGCGCGGCCAGGGCGGGGCCACGTACGGCACGCAGGACGTCTACGTACCTCCCGTGGTGGTGGTGCCGCGGCATCCCGTGGTCGTGCAGCCGGCCGTGCCGGTGCCCAGGCCGCCGGGCACGCAGTGCAACGT
>NZ_VIFM01000803.1 GCF_006636215.1 Myxococcus llanfairpwllgwyngyllgogerychwyrndrobwllllantysiliogogogochensis
CCGGAACCGACATGGGCATGGGCCGGGCCACCGCCGCCAAGGCCGACGCCACCGAAACGCCGCAGGGCCCCGGCATCGCCGCGGGCGTGCGCACCGCCGAACTGCGCCTGCAGGCCGAAGGCGACACCGTGCGCGCCCGCCTGCAGTGGGACAGCGAACGCGCCGGCCAGGTGCAGGCCGAAGTCTCCACGCGCCTGGCGCGGGTGGACGGGGGCTGGCAATTGCCGGCCGACGCACCCCTCGCAGGCACGGCGCGCGCCCGCTTGCCGAACATCGGCGTGTGGTCCACGCTGGCGCCGCCGGGATGGCGCGTGCAGGGCACGCTCGATGCCGATGTCACGCTCGCCGGCACGCGCGCTGCGCCGCGCTGGAGCGGCACGCTCGCCGCGGACCAGCTGGCTGTGCGCTCGCTGCTGGACGGCGTCGATCTGCAG
>NZ_VIFM01000804.1 GCF_006636215.1 Myxococcus llanfairpwllgwyngyllgogerychwyrndrobwllllantysiliogogogochensis
GAGCAGCATGACCGCCGGCAGGCGCCCCCGCCATCGCAGGCCCCACCCGGCCATGCCAAGCACGATCATCACCGTGCAGACCCACAGCGGCGGCAGCTGCGACAGCTGCACGCAGCCCAACGCCCCCAGTGTGAGCGCCCCAGCGGTGCCACTGCCCAGCAAGGGAGACGGGGAGCGCTCGATGGCCATGAGGCCAGCCTGCCGCTGCCGGCGGCAGGTTGCCTATCGGGACTTGCCCCGCAAACGCGTCAGCGCCGCGCGCTGCCGCGATGGAAATTGACCCGGAAGCTTGCGCCGCCGCCCGCGGCCTCACCGACACTGACCGAGCCGCCATGGTGCTGCACGATCTCCTTCACCAGGTGCAGGCCAAGGCCACTGCCGCTGCCCGCCGCGCGCAGGCGATGGAACGGCTCGAAGATCGCCTCGCGGTCGCC
>NZ_VIFM01000805.1 GCF_006636215.1 Myxococcus llanfairpwllgwyngyllgogerychwyrndrobwllllantysiliogogogochensis
CCGCCCGGCTTGACCGTGATCCGGTTCACATTGAAACGCGGCGTCTGTACCACCACGTCGCAGCGCCCCCAGGGACGGTAGATTTCACGGTGACGCTTGTACTCGCTGCGCTGATTCTGTTTCAGAAACTCCACCGCTTTCTTCACGTCCTGTGAGTGGTCCTTATTCATGACCAGCACGGCATCTTTGGTGCTGACGATAACCAGGTTCTCAACGCCTATTGCCGCCACCAGTTTTTCGTCACTGTTGATATAGCAGTTCTGGCTGTTATGTATCCACGCATCCCCGCTCAGGACGTTGCCCTGCTCATCCTTGGCGCTCACCTCCCACAACGCGGACCAGGAGCCGACATCGCTCCAGTCGGCATCCAGACCCACGACCACCGCATCAGCCGTTTTTTCCATCACCGCGTAGTCGACAGACTCGTCCGGAC
>NZ_VIFM01000806.1 GCF_006636215.1 Myxococcus llanfairpwllgwyngyllgogerychwyrndrobwllllantysiliogogogochensis
GTCAGTGGGTCGTGAATAAAATTCATATAAATTATTAGCGTAAAGCCGAGGGAATTATGTTTCTCAATTATTTTGCGCTGGGCGTTCTGATCTTCGTTTTTCTGGTCATTTTTTATGGGATTATCATTATTCACGATATTCCTTATTTGATCGCCAAAAAACGCAACCACCCTCATTCCGATGCTATTCATGTCGCCGGATGGGTCAGTCTTTTTACTCTCCACGTCATCTGGCCGTTTTTATGGATTTGGGCCACGTTGTACCAGCCTGAGCGCGGCTGGGGCATGCAGCATAAGGCGAATACGGCCCCTGACGAACCTGAAAAAGAGACCGATATACAACAGCTTCGCCAACGACTGAGCGACCTTGAACACCAGGTGGCGGCCATCCAGCGGCCGCAGTCCACCTCTGCGGCGGAGAAATAATCTATGGA
>NZ_VIFM01000807.1 GCF_006636215.1 Myxococcus llanfairpwllgwyngyllgogerychwyrndrobwllllantysiliogogogochensis
GAACAGGTCGCCTTCGAACTTCGGCAGCTGGCCCGTGCCGCGCAGCGAATCGGCGTTCACCAGGTAGGGCACGTAGCACTCGGTATAGCCGTGCTCGCGCGTCTGCACGTCCAGCATGAACTGCGCGAGCGCGCGGTGCAGGCGGGCGATCGGGCCCTTCATCACGGTGAAGCGCGCGCCCGAGAGCTTGACGCCCATGTCGAAGTCGAGGCCCAGGGGTTCGCCCAGGTCCACGTGGTCCTTCGCGGTGAAGCCGAGCGGCGCCGGATCCTGGCCATCCGGGCTCCAGCGGCGCACTTCCACGTTGCCGGATTCGTCGCCGCCGACAGGCACGCTCTCGTGCGGCAGGTTCGGCACGGCCACTAGCAGCGCGTGCAGCTCGGCCTGGAGCTGCTCCAGGCGCGTGGCGGAGGTCTCCAGCTCGGCCTTGAGG
>NZ_VIFM01000080.1 GCF_006636215.1 Myxococcus llanfairpwllgwyngyllgogerychwyrndrobwllllantysiliogogogochensis
GGGGTGTTGGGGGGGAGTGGGTGTTAAGGACCACTCGCACACATTTTCGGGTTTGAGCTAGGGTGCTGCGCCCCGGAGTCGCCGGGTGCGGCAGGCCAACAAGGGCAATATGTCGAAGAAGCGCGTCCACGAAATCGCCAAGGAGCTCAAGGGCCACGGCATTGAGCTCGACAACAAGGAGGTCGTAAACGAGCTGTCCGCGCTCGGTTACGACGTCAAGAGCCATTCGTCCTCCCTCGATGACGACCAGGCGACCGCCGCCGTCCAGAAGATCCTGGACAAGCGCAAGCCGAAGCAGGCAGCGCCTCCCGTGACGGCGAAGGGGTTCGTGGTGCGCCGCAAGGTGGGCCCGCCCGCGGGCTCCGCCGAAGCGGGCATGGAGTCGCACTCCGCGGACTCCCATGACCACTACGATTCCGGACCCGTTGAGTCCGCTCATCCCCCCGTCGAGGCCTACCAGCCTCCCGAGGAGGCGCCTCGCGCCGTGGAGCCCCCGCCCGTCGCTGTCGAGACGGCTCCGGCTCCCTCCGTGGAGGAGTCTCCCGCCGTCACCGCCGCGCCCGCGGCTCCGACGGCTTCCCCGGTGACCGAGCAGCAGCCCGCTCAGGCCGCCACGCCTCCAGCCGCAACGGAGGCTCCCAAGGCCCCGGTCGAGGCGCCTCGCGCCCCCGCCGTTCCCCCAGCTGCCGCCGCGCAGCCTCGTTCCCCTTCTCAGGAGAGTACCCACTTGCCCCAACCCCCTCCGCGCTCGCCGGTTCCGCCGACTGTCCGGACGTCTTCTCCCCCGTCTTCGTCCGCGACCGTCGTGTCTCGGGGCCCCGCGCCGGGCTACGGGCAGCGGAGCGGTCCCTCGGGCGGTGGTCGTCCGGGTGGCCCGGGTGGTCCTGGTGGACGTCCCGGTGGTCCGGGCGGTCCGGGTGGACGTCCCGGTGGTCCGGGCGGTCCGGGTGGACGTCCCGGTGGTCCGGGCGGTCCGGGTGGGCGTCCCGGTGGTCCGGGTGGTCGTCCGAGCTATCCGTCGTACCAGAGCCAGAGCACGCGTCCCGGCCAGGGGCCGGTGCGTCCCAGCTCCGCTCCTGGAGCGCAGGCCTCCGCGGGTGGCACCGCCGCGCCGCAGGGTCCCACCATCATGGTGGGCGGTGTGCCGCACGCCCAGGTGTCTCCGACGGGCGGTCAGGCGCGTCCCACGGCCACGCAGGCCGTCGTCATCTCGCGCCCGCTCATCCAGGTGCGTCGGGTCACCCCCACGGCCGGCCAGGCGAAGCAGTACCCCATGGCGCCGGGCCGCGCGGGCATCCCCGAGCGCCGTGAGTACAAGGTGGTTCCGGACCATCTGGGCCGGGGCCGCGAGCTGGTGGACGTCTCCAAGAACAAGGAGCGTGGTCAGCGCAAGCGCACCAGTGGCGATACGACCAGCGTGTCCAAGCAGGAACTGACGGACATGGTCTGGGGCCGCGTCACCATCCCCATCCGTGGCAAGAAGAAGAAGCCCACGAAGAAGGGCGCCAAGACGCAGATCACCCAGATGGCCGAGGAGAAGAAGGTCATCAAGCTGCAGGAGGGCATTTCGGTGTCCGACCTGGGCCAGCGCATGGGTATCCGCAGCGCGGAGCTCATCAAGAAGCTGATGGCGCAGGGGAAGATGGCCACGGCCAACCAGCTGGTGGACGCCGACACGGCGGAGACCATCGCCAGCGACTACGGTTGGAAGATCGAGCGCGTGGGCTTCGAGGTGGAAGACTACCTGCCCGAGGTGGAGGCCCGTCCCGAGGACGAGCGTCCGCGTCCGCCGGTCGTCACCATCATGGGCCACGTCGACCACGGAAAGACGAGCTTGCTGGACGCCATCCGCAGCGCCAACGTGGCGTCGGGCGAGGCGGGCGGCATCACCCAGCACATCGGCGCGTACAGCATCACCACCGCGCGGGGTGACGTCACCTTCCTGGATACGCCGGGTCACGAGGCCTTCACGTCCATGCGCGCCCGCGGCGCCAACGTGACGGACATCGTGGTGCTGGTGGTGGCCGCCGACGACGGCGTGATGCCGCAGACGGTGGAGGCCATCAAGCACGCGAAGGCGGCGGAAGTCCCCATCGTCGTCGCCATCAACAAGATGGACGTGCCCGGCGCCAACCCGGACCGCGTGAAGAAGGACCTGGCCGCACACGAGCTCGTCCCGGAAGAGTGGGGCGGCGACACCATCATGGTTCCCGTCTCGGCCAAGACGAAGCAGAACCTGGACCTGCTGCTGGAGAACCTGGCGCTGCAGGCCGAGGTCCTCGAGCTCACGTCCAACCCGAACCGCCCGTCGGTCGGCGCCATCATCGAGGCCAAGCTGGACCGCGGCCGTGGCCCGGTCGCCACGGTGCTGGTGCAGGAAGGCACGCTCAAGCTGGGCGACGCCGTCGTCACCGGCTCGCACTACGGCCGAGTCCGCGCGATGAACAACAGCCGCGGCGAGATGGTGAAGGAAGTCAAGCCGGGCTACTGCGCGGAGGTCATCGGCCTGTCCGGTGTTCCCACCGCGGGCGACGCCATCAACGTGGTGGCGGACGAGAAGGCGGCCAAGCAGATCGCCGAGCACCGCAACATGAAGGAGCGGCAGACCGAGCTCGGCAAGGTCAGCCGTGAGTCCCTGGAGCAGTTGTTCGCCAAGACGAAGGCGGGCGGCGGTCCCAAGGAGCTGCGCGTCGTCATCAAGGCGGACGTGCAGGGCTCGGCCGAGGCCGTCAAGCAGGCCGTCCAGAAGCTCTCCACCCACAAGGTCAAGGTGGAGGTCGTCCACTCCGGAGTGGGCGCCATCACCGAGGGCGACGTGATGAGGGCGGCCGCCTCCAAGGGCGTGGTGCTCGGCTTCAACGTCCACCCGGAGTCGGGTGCGGAGGCCGCGGCCAAGGCTCAGGAAGTCAACCTGCAGAGCTACACCATCATCTACGAGCTCATCGACGGGGTGCGCTTGGAGATGGAGGGCCTGCTGGAGCCCATCCGCACGGAGAAGAAGCTGGGCCGCGCGGAGGTCCGCAACACCTTCAACGTTCCTCGCCTGGGCACCATCGCCGGCGCGGCGGTGTTGGATGGTGTGATGAAGCGAGGCGCCATCGTTCGCCTCATCCGCGAGAACAAGCAGCTGTTCGCCGGGAAGATGGCGTCGCTGCGGCGCTTCAAGGACGACGTCAAGGAGGTCGCTCAGGGCTTCGAGTGCGGTATCGGCATCGAGAACTTCAACGACCTCAAGGCCGGCGACATCATCGAGGCCTACGAGATCGAAGAGACCCGGCAGAGCCTCACCTAGTCTTCCGCCGCGTGTCCTCTCGCCCCCGGGAAGGCCCCACCTTCCCGGGGAGGTTTCGCCCTGGGGGCCTCGCGCAGTCGCCAGGTCCCCCGGGGTCGGGGGATTGGCATGTTCGTAGGTGTCGCACGTCTGACCCTCCAGATTCCGGACAGCGGCTCGCTGAAGTCCAAGCGACAGGTGTTGCGCCGGGTGACGGACCGGGTGAAGGCCCGCTTCAACGTGGCCGTGGCCGAGGTGGACGACCAGGACCTCTGGCAGAAGGCCTCGCTTGCCCTCTCGGTGGTGGGCAATGACCGCCGCCACGTGGACGAGCAGTTGGAGAAGGTCATCCACTTCATCGAGGAGATGTACGTGGCCCCGCTGATGGCGCGGGAGACGGAAATCCTCGCCTTTGGAGATCAGCTCTTCGCCGCGGGCAGCACCGCGGATTCCAGGGCCCCGCGGTCCGCTCTGGACGACGAAGACGAAGCACCGCTGTCGCCGGAAGCGGCGGCGGCCCAGTCGGAGGCGGCGATCGCTCGCTTCCTGCGGGGCGAGCGGGCCTCCCTGGCGGAGGCCGAGGGGTTGGGTGAGTGGGAGCGCCGTCATGACGGCGACAACGACGGCGACCCCGGTACGGGTCGCCCGTCACCGTCGGGCGGTGGACGGATGACGCTGGACGAGGCGCGGGTTCGAGCCCGCTCCCTGCGCAACCCGCGAGACTGGGAGAAGAAATGACGACGCATTCCCGACCCGAGCGAGTGGGGCAGGAAATCCAGGTGGCCATCGGCGACCTGCTGACCCGGGGCGAGCTGAGAGATCCGCGCATCGGCTACATCACGATTACCGGGGTGAAGGTCTCCCCGGACCTGCGTGTGGCCCGTGTCTTCTATTCGATGATTGGCACGGCCGAGGAGCGCTCGGACACGCAGAAGGGGCTGGAGGCGGCCAAGGGCTTCGTGCGCCGCCACGTCACGTCGGCCGTCAACCTGCGCGTGTCGCCGGAGATCTTCTTCTCGTTCGACGAATCCGTGGGCGAGGGGGACAAGATCGACCGTCTGCTTCGCGAGGTCCGGAGCAAGGAAGGCTGGTAGTTCCAGCCCCGGGCCCACAATATTGGCGCGACATGGACGGCGTCCTCGTCATCGATAAGCCCTCTGGCCCCACGTCCTTCGACGTGGTGCGACAGGTGCGCTCGCTGTTGAAGATCAAGAAGGTGGGCCACACGGGGACGTTGGACCCCATGGCCACCGGAGTGTTGCCCCTGTGTCTGGGAGAGGCCACCAAGGTGGCTGGCTTCATCACCGAGGGCGACAAGGCCTACGACGCCACGGTGCGCCTGGGAGCGGAGACGGACACCCAGGACGCGCAGGGGCAGGTGACGGCGCGCGCGCCGGTGCCCGTGTTGACGCCCGCACTCCTGGAGGCCGCGCTGTCGCGCTTCCGGGGGAGCTTCGACCAGATCCCGCCCATGTATTCGGCGGTGAAGGTGGCCGGCAAGCGCCTGTACGAGCTGGCCCGCGCGGGTGAGGAAGTGGAGCGCGCCGCCCGCCACGTGACGGTGTACGAACTGGTGCTGCGGGACTTCTCCGCGGACCGGCTCCATCTGTCCGTGCGCTGCTCCAAGGGCTTCTTCGTGCGCACCCTGGCCTTCGACCTGGGACGAGTGCTGGGCTGCGGGGCACACCTGGAAGCGCTGCGGCGCACGGCCAGCGGGCCGTTCCCCCTGGCACGCTCGCTGCCGCTGGCGGATGTGCCTGCCCTGCTGAAGGACGGGACGCTGGCCTCACGGCTGGTGCCCATCGCCGAGGCCCTGGTCGACCTGCCCGAGGTGCGGGTAGGGGCCGAAGACGCCAAGCGCGTGTCGCACGGCGTGCCGGTGGAGGTTTCTCCCTCCTCGCTGCGCCCAGGGAGGCTGCGCGTGACGGGCCCCGACGGCGCGCTGCTGGCGGTGGCGGAGGGCGTGGGCGGACGGCTGCGGTACCTGCGAGTGCTCGTCTAGGCCCGGCTGCCCCCCGGCTGTGCGTCTTCACACGCTCCACCCCCCGTGAGGCGCACGGGCAGGCGGCCAAGGTTGACCCTGGGTAGGGTGAAGCTTATAAGCCCCCCGCTCGTTAGAAGTGGAGCATGAGACCCGGTCTGTACCCCTCCGCGGACCTGGGCGACTCAAGTGGAATCACTCCGGAGCGGGGTACGAAAGACGAGAATCACATGTCGCTGCATCAGGAGCGCAAGTCGGAGCTGGTGACGAAGTTCAGGACCCACGAGACGGACACCGGGTCCCCTGAAGTGCAGGTGGCGCTGCTGTCCGAGCGCATCAACCAGCTCACCGAGCACTTCAAGACGCACAAGAAGGACCACCACTCCCGCCGCGGTCTGCTGAAGCTGGTCGGTCAGCGTCGCCGGCTTCTGGACTACCTGAAGTCGAAGGACGTCACCCGCTACAAGAAGCTCATCGAGAGCCTCGGCATCCGCAAGTAGGCATCTCGGCAGGACCCGGGGCGCTGGTTCAACCAGCGCCCCGCGCGTTTCAGACGTTGAAGTGGCAGCAGAGAAGCAGTTGAGAAGCGGTGGGTGGTGGCGGGCGAGGGAGTGGTGCCGACGGAGGTTTTGGTTTCCGTTCGGACCGGCTGACACGGTTGTCGGCCGGTGCGATCAGGGATCAAAAGTTCCGAGACATCCCTCCGGCGCTCCGCAAGCGCCCTTCCGCAGTACAGGCTGGCGGTTGCCTGTCATGTGCCTGTTTCGGGCCTTGGCGACCGCTCATACACCCCGAGGGCCCTCCCGGGGTGCCAGGTCCCTTGCGGGCCAGGTGCGTGCGGTGGGGTCCTCGCCCGAAGAATACCGAGGCAAGGACATGCTGAAGAAGAGCGTCAAGATTGGCGAGAGCGAGCTGAGCATCGAAGTGGGTCGTCTGGCCAAGCAGGCGGATGGCTCCGTGGTGGTGCGCTATGGCGACACCATGCTGCTCGTGACGGCGGTGAGCGCGCGGGAGAAGAAGGACATCGACTTCCTTCCGCTGACGGTGGAGTACCAGGAGAAGCTGTACTCGGCGGGCCGCATCCCCGGCAGCTACTTCAAGCGCGAGGGCCGGCTGACGGAGAAGGAGACGCTGGCCTCCCGCGTGGTGGACCGCTCCCTGCGTCCGCTGTTCCCGGAAGGCTACGCGTACGAGACGCAGGTCATCGCCAGCGTCATCTCCGCGGACCCGGAGAACGAGGGCGACGTGCACGGCATCACCGGCGCCTCCGCGGCGCTGTGGGTGTCGGACATCCCGTTCGACGGTCCCCTCGCCGGCATCCGCGTGGGCCGCGTGGGCGGTCAGCTGGTGGCCAACCCCACCGCGAAGCAGCGTGAGCAGAGCGACCTGGACCTGGTCATGGCGGTCAGCCGCAAGGCCATCGTCATGGTGGAAGGCGGCGCGGAAGAGGTGACCGAGGCGGACATGGTCGCCGCGCTGGACTTCGGCTTCAAGACGGCCCAGCCCGCGCTGGACCTGCAGGACGAGCTGCGCCGCGAGCTGAACAAGACGGTTCGCTCGTTCGACAAGCCGGCCACCGTGGACGAGGGCCTGCGCTCCAAGGTTCGCGAGCTGGCGATGAACGGCATCAAGGCCGGCTACGCCATCAAGGAGAAGGGCGCCCGCTACGAGTCGCTCTCCAAGACGAAGAAGGAGACCATCGCGAAGCTCAAGGAGCAGCTCGCCGAGGCCTACTCCCCGCTGGTGGAGAAGCACGCCAAGCAGGTGGTGGAAGACCTCAAGTACGAGCACATGCGCGAGATGACGGTCAACGGTGGCCGCATCGGCGACCGCGGTCACGACGTGGTCCGCACGATTACGAACGAAGTGGGCGTGCTGCCGCGCACCCACGGCAGCGCGGTCTTCACCCGTGGCGAGACGCAGGCGCTCGTGGTGGCCACGCTGGGCACCAGCGATGACGAGCAGCGGCTGGAGATGCTGGGTGGCATGTCCTTCAAGCGCTTCATGCTGCACTACAACTTCCCTCCGTTCAGCGTGAATGAGACGAAGCCGCTGCGCGGCCCGGGCCGTCGTGAAATCGGCCACGGCGCGCTGGCGGAGCGCGCGCTGCGCAACATGGTGCCCAAGAGCGAGTCCTTCCCGTACACGGTTCGCCTCGTGTCGGACATCCTCGAGTCCAACGGCTCCTCGTCCATGGCCTCCGTGTGCGGTGGCACGCTGGCGCTGATGGACGCGGGTGTCCCCATCACCTCGCCGGTGGCCGGCATCGCCATGGGTCTGGTGAAGGAGGGCGACAAGATCGCCATCCTGTCGGACATCCTCGGTGACGAGGACCACCTGGGCGACATGGACTTCAAGGTGTGCGGCACCAGCAAGGGCATCACGTCCATCCAGATGGACATCAAGATCACCGGCCTCACCACGGAGATCATGAGCCGCGCGCTGGAGCAGGCGCGTCAGGGCCGCATCCACATCCTGGGCGAGATGCTCAAGACGCTGGCGCAGCCCCGCAAGGAAATCAGCCAGTACGCGCCCCGCATCACCACCATCCAGATTCGTCCCGAGTTCATCAAGAACGTCATCGGGCCGGGCGGCAAGGTCATCAAGGACATCATCGCTCGCACGGGCGCGGCGATTAACATCGAGGACTCTGGCCGGGTGGACATCGCCAGCGCGAACGGCGAGGCCGTGAAGGCCGCCATCGCGATGATTCAGGCGCTGACCCGCGAGGCGGAAATCGGGAAGATCTACACGGGCACCGTGCGGAAGATCGCCGAGTTCGGCGCCTTCGTGGAGCTGTTCCCGGGCACCGACGGCCTCATCCACATCTCCGAGCTGTCCGACAAGCGCGTCAAGAGCGTCTCCGACGTGCTGAGGGAGGGCGACGAGGTGCTGGTGAAGGTCGTCAGCATCGACAAGACGGGCAAGATTCGCCTGTCGCGCAAGGAGGCGATGGCGGAGCGCGCGGCGACCCAGCAGCAGGGCGCCGCTGACGCTGTCGCCGCGCAGCCGGCCCCCGAGGCCACCCAGCCCGACGCGAAGGCCTGATTGACGCCTCGCTCCCGGGCCTCCTCACGAGGTCCGGAGTAGCTCCAACGCCCCCTTCCGCCACCGCGCGGCGGGGGGCGTTTTCGTTTTGGCGGGCGCTGGCTTAGACCTGGAGCTGGGGGCCGTGCGTTGGAGGTGCGAGCCCCGCCTTCTGGAGGCCCCGTTGCCGCCCCGCCCGCCGCCCGCCGGACCCTCGACTTCCACTGGCTTCGTCACCGACGTCTCGCGCCTGCTGGGCGCCTTCCGGTGGGCCTTCATGCCCCTGGGGCTGCTGGCCCTGGTGGCGGTGGGCGTGCACGCGGCGGCGGACACGCTGGATGACAGGCTGGTGGCGGTGGTGGACCGCGTGGACGCGGCCTTCGATGGACTGGTGGGCCGCTACGACGTGACGGCCCCCATGGTGGAGTGGGTGTCGCTGGAGCTGCGCACGCGCATCGCTCGCATCCTGGCCCTGACGTGGGAGCTGGCCGCGGACCTGGTGCTGGCGCTGCCCGCCCTGGGCTACCGCGAGGCGACGGCGGCCGCCGTGAAGCCCGCGGAGTCGTGGCGAGCGGCCCTGGAGGGGCAGGAAGCAAAGCCCTCGTGGCGCGCGCTGTGGCAGCGCTGTCTGCGCCAGCCCACGCCCATGCGCTGGCTGCGCCCCCTGGCCACCGCGGCGGTGGTGGTGGCGGGCGCGTGCACGGTGGCGAAGCTGATGCAGGGCACGGTGTACCTGTCCTGGCGCGAGCTGATGGGGGACCAGGTCGCTGACTGGGGCGCGAGGGGCCTGGCGGTGGGGGCGCTGGTGGGCGTGCTGGCCACGCTCGGGTGGCGCGCGGTGCTGCGCAACCTTCAACACGCGGACGCGGCCTGCGCACAGGAGCGCGGCCGACGGGCCTTCACCCGAGGCCTCCTGGGTTGCGCGGTGGTGGTGCCGCTGGCACTGGCCGCCGTGCTGGACGCCACTCCACTCGTTTCCTTCCTGCGCTGAGGACCGCCATGTTCCCGAGCCGGGCCAGGGGGCTGCTGGACTTCTGCATGGCGGTGCTGTGCGTGTGGACGGCGTACCACCACACGCCCGCGGGCGCGCTGGTGCGCAAGGCCTCCGCCTGGGCCTTCTCCTCGAAGAGCACCGCGCGGCCCCTGCTGGCGTACTACGACGGCATGACGGGCACCTCGCTGGCCGCGCCCATGCTGGCGCCCGAGGTGTCCCTGGTGCGTCCGCTGACGGATGCGGAGTCGCTGGCCTGGGGCACGCACCTGGCATTGAAGGGCCTGGATGCGCGAGCGAGGGAGCCCTTCGCCGCGCTGGCCCAGGAACTGGGGATTCCCATGGACCGGCTGTTGGACCCGGTGGAAGGGCCCGTCGCCGCGCGCAGGCTTCACGCGGCGCTCGAGGCGGACTTCCCCCGCGAGGAGGCGCGCCTCACGGCCCTCTTCGTCGGCCGCATCCCCGCGCGTTATGCCCAGGAGCGCGTGGTGGCGGAAGGTGGCGCGCCGACGCTGGAGTCACTGAACCGGCAGCTTCCTCCGGGTTTCGAGACGGCCTCGGTGGGCGCGGCGCAGGCGCTGGCGTTGTCCACCGCATTCGGGCTCGCGTGGCCCGTGTCGGAGAGCGCCCGGGTGACGAGCCCCTTCGGCGAGCGGCACCACCCCGTGCTGGGAATGCGGCGGATGCACACTGGCGTGGACCTCAGCGTACCCACGGGGACGGCGGTATCGGCCGTGGCGGAGGGTGTGGTGCGGCGCGCGAGCGAGGACGCGGTGAATGGCCGCGTCCTGGTCCTGGACCATGGCCGTGGCGTGACGACGGCGTACTGCCACAACTCGGAGCTGCTGGTCCGGGTGGGGGAGCGGGTGGAGCGCGGACAGCTCATCGCCCGCTCCGGCAACACCGGGCGCTCCACGGGGCCCCACCTCCACTACCAGCTGGAACTCGCCTCCCGGCCCATGGACCCCCTCAAGTTCCGCGCCTCCGTCCGCGCCGTGTCCGGCGATTCCTCGCGCTGAGGATTCCAGCCAGGCCTCGAAGTCCGGGAGCGTGCCGGGGTCTGGGGGCTTGCCGGGCTGTCGTCGCTTTCGCGGACTACCCGTGACGTTGGAGCGGGAACTGGAGACGGGGCAGGGGTGTGGTACATCGGCGCCATGGCCTCGTTCCTCACCGTGCAGGTGCGCCGCGTGCGTGCCCATCCGGAGCCCTTGCCGCTTCCCCGCTACGAGACGGCGCTCGCCGCCGGGCTGGATTTGAGAGCGGACATCGAGGGGGAGCGGGTGCTCGCGCCGCTGGCGCGGATGGCGGTTCCCACGGGCCTCGCGCTGGGGCTCCCCCCGGGCTACGAGGGGCAGGTACGACCTCGCTCCGGCCTGGCGCTGCGCCACGGAATCACGCTGCTCAACTCCCCCGGGACGGTGGATGCGGACTACCGGGGGGAGGTGCAGGTCATCCTGGTGAATCTCTCCAGCGAGCCCTTCACCCTGCGTCGGGGCGACCGGGTGGCCCAGCTGGTGGTGGCGCCGGTGACGTCCGCCACGCTGGAAGAAGTGGAGGTCCTCGACGCGACGTCGCGGGGGGGGAACGGCTTCGGTTCCACCGGCCGGTAGCGCGAGAGCCGACGGCATCGTTCCTTGATGACAGGGGAGCGTGCAGAATATGAGGCCGGACCGCACCCCCGCTCGCGGTCCTCCTTCGACCGGCCCCTGGAGTCCGACTGCTTTGCTCTGCTACCGCTGCGGCAGCCACGTCCCCGAGACGACCGACACCTGTCCCACCTGCGGGATGAAGTACGACGCGGCCGCGCGACAATCGGCCGGTGTCGTCCGCAAGCGCGGCCTGGAGGGCGCCCCCTACAAGCCAGGGGACGTCGTCGCCGGCCGCTACGCCATCCAGGAGGTGGTGGGCTCCGGCCCCATGGGCTTCGTCTTCCGCGCACAGGACGAGGAGATCGACGTCGAGGTCGCGCTGAAGACGGTCCACCCGCGACTCGTCCAGCAGCCCGAGGAGCGCACCCAGTTCTCGTTCTCCATGCGGGTGGGCAAGAAGCTCAACCACCCGAACCTGCTGCGCGTCTACGAAGAGGGGCTCGACGGTGAGCGGCCCTTCTTCACCATGCAGTTGCTGGAGGGGATGACGCTGCGGCGGATGATGGAGCAGCGCGCCTCGCGCGGGCAGCTCTTCTCGCTGAAGGACGTGGAGCCGCTGCTGGCGCAGATGGCGGCGGCGCTGGACGCGGCCCATCGCTTCGGCCCCCACTCCGACCTCAAGCCGGAGAACGTCATCGTCCTTCCGGACCTGCTGAAGGTGACGGACTACGGGCTCGGCCTCGCCGTGCCGCAGCTTCCCTTCGTCCAGGCGCAGAAGGGGCATCGCGCGGATATCTACGTCGCTCCCGAGTACGTGGCGGGCGGTGAGCTGGACACGCGCATGGACGTGTACTCGCTGGGCGTGGTGATGGGGGAGATGGTCGCGGGCCTCGTGCCCGTCGAGGGCGTGGTGCCCGGGTTGACGTCGCTGCACCCGGACCTGCCCACGTCCTTCGAGGCGCTCTACCGGCGCGCGCTCAACATCAACCCGCTGGCCCGTCCGAAGACGGCGGGTGAGCTGCACGCGGAGTTCGCCAGCATCCTCGCGCGCGCCCCCGCGGCGGTCGCCACGCACGTGCGCGGCGTGCCGCCTCCCGCGGGCTCGGCGCAGGCCGCCGCGGTGCGGATGTCCGCGCGTCCGCCGCCTCCGGTGCCCACGGACATGATGCCGGTGCCCACGGGCATCGTGACCTCGGCGCCGAAGCCTTCCGCGCCCGTCGAGGAGGAGCCGCCTCCGCCCGATGCCACGCAGCCGCTCGACGCGGCGACGCTGGCCGCCATCATCGGCGCGAACCCCGGCGCATCCCAGCACCTCACGGAGCAGGCGCTGCCGTTCATCACCGCGTCCGCCGCGCGGGCCGCCATGGATTCGCCTCAAGGTGGGCGCTCGGCTTCCGAAGCGTCGGCGAAGGGACGGGCTGCCTCGGAATCGTCACAGGGGGGGCGTTCCTCCCGCGGCGCCTCCGAGCCCGCTCACGGTGGGCGCCTGCCCCCCGAGCCCGCTCGGGCGGGTGGGCCCGCGCCGCGTGCCTCCGGACCGATGCCGGCTGCTCAGCCGCGCGCGGCGCCTCGGGCCCAGGAGTCGGACGCGGGGCAGGAGCCGGCCCCTGCTGTTTCCGGTGCCCGCTCGGCGCGCGCGTTGGAGTCCTCGCCCTCGCCCTCGGCCTCCGGGCCTCGGCCCATGTCGCGGACATTGGATGCGGCGCCCGCGGTGCCGGTGCCGGCCATCCGCACCGCGCGCACACTGGAGTCGCCCGCGGTGTCGGGGGCACGCACGGGGCCTCGCTCGCTCGACTCCCATCCTTCCATGTCGGGCGCTCGCACGTTGGACTCGCCCATGACCTCGGCGGCGCGCTCGGCGCCTCGCATCGCGCCCACCCACCGGTCCACCCGTCCGTCGAAGTCCTCGGCCTCCCGCCGTCGCTCGGCATTCATCTGGATGGTGGTGTTGACCGTGGGCGGGCTCGCGCTGGGGGCCGGTGGCGGTTACCTGTTGCTGCGCTACCTGCGCTCGGCCCAGCGGACAGCGCCGGTGGTGCCCATGGGAGGGCCGTCTGCACGCCAGGCTGCACCGGAAGCCAATGCTCCTCCCCTCGTCGCGCTGGCGGGAGGGTGTCCCGATGGCATGCGGGTGGTGAGTGGCGGGTACTTCCGCCGGGGAAAGGCGCGGGACGACGACCAGGGGCAGGTGGAGGAGCCTTTCGAGGAAAGCATCCAGGTGGACTCCTTCTGCATGGACGAGTTCGAGTACTCGAACTCGAACAAGCGGGGAGGGAGTC
This sequence comes from Myxococcus llanfairpwllgwyngyllgogerychwyrndrobwllllantysiliogogogochensis, assembly GCF_006636215.1. Lineage (GTDB taxonomy): Bacteria > Myxococcota > Myxococcia > Myxococcales > Myxococcaceae > Myxococcus > Myxococcus llanfairpwllgwyngyllgogerychwyrndrobwllllantysiliogogogochensis. Next base: position 13,139 of record NZ_VIFM01000080.1, read on the forward strand.
CTCGGGTGGAGGTGACCTGGGAACAGGCGCGCGGGCTGTGTGAGGCCGCGGAGAAGCGGCTCTGCACGGAAGAGGAGTGGGAGAAGGCATGCAAGGGACCGGGCAACGCGCGCTACGCATACGGCGACGATTACGTTCAAGGCGCGTGCAATACGAAGGTCTCGCTCCAGGAAACGCCTCCCACGGTCGCCCCCTCCGGGACGTTCACGCAATGCGTGTCACGGGGTTATGGCGTGGCGGACCTCTCCGGGAACGTGGCGGAGTGGACGAGCACCCGCGTCCCCAACCGGGGTGTCGTGCAGAAGGGCGGCTCGTTCAACGACTCGCAGCTCGCCTCGAGGTGCAGCGCGCGGGCCTTCATCGCTCCGGAGAAGACCGCCCTCTCGGTCGGCTTCCGGTGCTGCGCGAGCGTGAAGCCATGAACGGGCGGACCCTCGCGCTCCTGCTCCTGCTGGTGCCGGTGGTAGCGGGGGCTCAAGGGGCAGCCCGTCCCCGCGTGGTGGCGGTGAAGTCCGCCAACCTGGCGCCCTATGCCTCCGTCATCGCTGGCTTCGCCGCGGAGGCGCGCGCGGAGGTGCAGGAGATGACGCTGGACGAGAGTCCCGGCGCCGCCGCGCGCATCTTCAAGAAGCTGGCGGCCCAGAAGCCCGCGTTGGTGCTGGCCCTGGGGCCACTGGCCGCCAACGCCGCGCGCCGCTCCCTGGGCGAGGACATCCCCGTCCTCTTCGCCATGGTGCCGTACTTCGAGAAGTACGGACTGGAAGGCCCCAACGTCACCGGCATCTCGCTCACCAGTGACCTGGGGCCGGAGCTGGAGGCGCTGCTCGCGGTGGCTCCCAAGGCCCGGCGCGTGGGCATGGTGCATGACCCCCGCTTCTCCGCCAGCACCGTGACGCAGGCGCAGACGTCCGCTGCGTCCCGGAGCCTGTCCATCCTCCCGCTGGAGGTGGACTCACCAGGGAAGGTGGAGAAGGTGCTGGAGGGCGCGGCGGGCCGCGTGGATGCGCTGCTGATGGTGGCGGACAAGACGGTGGGCAACGCCGCCGTCGTGCAGCAGCTCATCGCCTTCGCGCAGGCGAAGCGGCTGCCGCTCGTGGCGCTCACGCCCAGCCAGGTGAAGGAGGGCGCGTCCCTCGCGCTGTCCCCCAGCCCCATGGCCATTGGCCTGCAAGCGGGCCGGCTGGCCAATCGCATCATCCACGAGAAGATTGACCCGGGGGCGCTGGCGGTGGCGCAGCCAGAGGGGTTGGACCTGTCCATCAATCTCACCACCGCCCGGAAGTTGGGTCCGTCCTCCGAGTCCGTGCTGGAGTTGCTCCGGTTCGCGGCGCGGAAGGACTTTGCCGTGAAGGTCTACGAGTGATTCCGCGATACAGCCGACAGGAGATGTCCAACCTCTGGAACGACGTGGCCCGCTTGCGCCGGTGGCGCGATGTGGAGCTCGCCGCGCTGGAGGGCATGGTGGAGGCGGGGCTGGCCCCGCGTGAGGCGCTGGAGGATTGCCTCCAGAAAGCCGGAGACTTCACGCCCGCGGATGCCGCGCGCATCGACGAAATCGAGCGCACCACCAAGCACGACGTCATCGCCTTCCTCACCTTCATGGAGGAGCGGGTGGGCCCCAGTGCCCGCTGGCTGCACCTGGGAATGACGTCCTCGGACGTGCTGGACACGTCCCTGGCGATGACGCTGCGCGACGCCGTGGACCTCATCCTCCAGGACATGGAGCGGGTGATGGCGGCGGTGGAGAAGCGCGCCTTCGAGCACAAGCACACGCTCCAGATGGGCCGCAGCCATGGCATCCACGCGGAGCCGGTGACGTTCGGCCACAAGCTGGCCATCTGGTACGACGAGCTTCGCCGCGCCCGCACGCGCCTGCTGCACGCGCGGGAGACCATCGCCACGGGCAAGATTTCCGGCGCGGTGGGCACCTTCGCGCACCTGCCTCCGGCCGTGGAGGAGCACGTCTGCAAGAAGCTGGGCCTCAAGGCCGCGCCCGCCTCCAGCCAGGTGGTGCAGCGTGACAGGCACGCCGAGTACTTCACGGCGCTGGCGCTGTTGGGCTCCAGCATCGAGAAGTTCGCCGTGGAGATTCGCCACCTGCAGCGCACCGAGGTGCGCGAGGCGGAGGAGCCCTTCACCGCTGGACAGAAGGGCTCCAGCGCGATGCCGCACAAGCGCAACCCCATCCTGTCGGAGAACCTCACGGGACTGGCGCGCCTGTTGCGCGGCTACGCGGTGAGCGCCATGGAGGACGTGGCGCTGTGGCACGAGCGGGACATCTCCCACTCCTCCGTGGAGCGCGTCATCGGCCCGGATGCCACCATCCTCGCGGACTTCATGCTGGTGCGCTTCGCCCGGCTGATGGAGGACCTGCGCGTCTACCCGGAGCAGATGAAGAAGAACCTGGAGCTGCTCGGCGGCGTGGTGAACTCGCAGCGGCTCCTGCTGGAGCTGGCGCGCAAGGGCATGGACCGGCAGGCCGCCTACGTCATCGTCCAGCGCAACGCGATGAAGCTCTACGAGGAGGGCGTGGACTTCCGGCAGGCGCTGCTCGCGGACGAGGACCTGCGCAAGATGATGACGCCCGAGGAGATCAACGACTGCTTCTCCCCGGGCTACCACACGCGGCACATGGACGACGTCTTCCGCCGCGTCTTCGGCCGGAGCGAGTAGCGGACGGCCGTCCCACAGGCTCGCTGGGAGGGCTACTTCAGGTAGCCCTTCTGGCGCAGGTTCCGTTCGATTCGCGCGTGCACGTCGCCCGGTTCGAGCGCGAGCGTCGTCCCCGTAATCTGCTCGAAGGCCGCCACGTACTTGGTGGCCAGCTCCACTCGGACGTCATCGGGGATGGGCGGAGGCGTGCCCTGACCGGAGAAGTTCCGCTCGCGGATGAGCCACTGGCGGATGTTCTCCTTGTCCAGCATGCGCTGGTCCTCGCCCTTGGCGAAGCGGGCCTCGTACTCGTCCGCCACCCAGTAGCGACTGGAGTCCGGGGTGTGCATCTCGTCGATGACGTAGAGGTCGTCGCCCACCTTGCCGAACTCGTACTTGGTATCGACGAGGATGAGGCCGCGCGTGCGCGCCCACTTCTGCCCTTCCGCGAACAGGCCGCGCGCCGCCTCGGTGATGCGGGCCCAGTCGCGAGCGCTGGCCAGGCCTCGCGCGAGGATTTCCTTCTCCGAGATGGGCTCGTCGTGCAGCCCGTACTCCGCCTTGGTGGACGGGGTGATGATGGGCTCGGGGAAGGCCGCGTCCTTGCGCATGCCGGTGGGGAAGGGCAGGCCGTAGGCGGTGTGCGTGCCCTTCTCGTAGTCGCGCCACAGGCTGCCGGTGAGGTAGCCGCGGATGACGACTTCCACCGTGAAGGGCTGGCAGGCGCGCGCCACGGTGACGTTGGCGTCCGGCACGTCGAGCACGTGGTTGGGGCAGATGTGCTTCGTGCGCTCGAACCAGAAGGCCGCGAGCCGGTTGAGCACCTCGCCCTTGAAGGGGATGGTGGTCAGCACGTGGTCGAACGCGGAGAGCCGGTCCGTCGTCACCAGGACGAGCGTGTCGCGGCTCCGGTACGTGTCGCGGACCTTGCCGCGGTAGTGCTGGCCGAGCGCCGGCAGATTCGTCTGCTGGAGCGTGTGGGGGAGCTGAGCGTGAAGAGCGGAGGTATTCACTGGCGCCTCGCGGCCCGCCCCTCTGGAAAGTGGGGCACGGCGAGAGAAGGGTGGGCCTGTTGCTGAGGCGCGGGACTCTACTGGAGCGTGGCCGGCATGGAAGCAGGACCGTAAGCCGCCGCCAGGTAGAGGAACGCCGGGTTGACGCGCAGGATGCCGTCCACGTAGGCGACCGCATAAGGCGCCCCGGACGCCCGGTCCACCTGGACCGCGCTCTCCGGATGGATGCCCCAGTGCGCGAGCAGCGTGCGGGCCACCAGCTCCGCGGCTTCTCGCTCGGACAGGCCCTGCAGGCTCTCCCGTCGGTCTTCCGGCCAACGCTCGGCCGCACGGGCTTCCAACACCAGCTCGATGCCCTTGCCCGCGTCCGGCGCCTGGAACAGGTCCATGCGCGAATCGAAGCCTGGTGCGGCGAGCAACTCACCGTGCTGGCTGATGGGGAAGAGCACCAGCGCCTGCGCCGCCTGCCCGGCCTCCAGGTCCGACTGACGGGCCACCTCGCGGAACATCTCGAGGCGCGTCGCGGGGGACTCGAACTCCAGGAACTCTGGCGGATGCGACAGCGCCTGACGGGCACTCATGGTCGCGCGCACGGGCGTGCCCGCACCGCCACAAGCGGTGAGCACGGAGACGAGCGAGAGGAGCAACCCAGGGAGCCAGCGACGCATACGGGCGGGAATATACCGATCTGCTTCAGGATCAACCAGTGAAACTCGGAGGCATGCGTCCTGAGGCGCATCTCGCCTCTGTCCCGCACCTGACGCACTCACAGACACCCTGGATGCGGGGGTCCGCGTCATGGCCCTCTGGTCCTTTTGGACCCGGCCACGTGCTCGGCTCGCGGTGCGGAGCGGCTCGACGTGAGGGGTGACGCGGTGTTGGCGGGCATGGCCGTGACGGAAGGCTCGGCCCGAAGGCTGCGTGTACGTGGCTGGCACCGCATCTCGCACCTGACTCCACGCGATGGAGCGGACGGCGATGCGGGCGAGCGCGGACCCGAGGCGAGGCGGAGCGGTGGCTCACGGCCTTCAAGCGTGGGGTCGCGCGGTGGCGCGGGGCACCTCTCCCTGAGGATTCAATCAGGGAAGAGAAGACCCCGGCGCCGCTGCGAGTACGACGGCGGAGACTTAAGCCGCGTCCTTCTTGTACGTCTCGCCGTGGTGCTTCTCGCACAGGCCGGCCTTGAACGTCTTGATGCGGCAACCGTCCTTGGAGCAGGTGCGGTAGCGCGAGTGGGGCAGGTCGCCCTGGCGCCACTGCTTGAAGTGGAAGAAGCAGTAGCTCTTGGCGCGGTAGGGGCGCTTGCAGCCCTCCACGGTGCAAGCCTTCTTGCCACTGCCCTTGGCGGTGCGGGGCCAGTGGGTGAGCTTCTTCTGGGTCGTCGGGGTGGCCTCGGCCATTGTGGAACCTCTCCTGCGAAACGATGCGGGTACCTCGGCGCCACGAGCACGTGGACCATCCGCCGGGTACGAAAAAGGCGCACTGTCTAGCGCCCATGCCACCCGAACGCAAGGAGACGCCGGAAGACCGGTGTCCGCGAGGGGTGTCAAGGCGCCGGGGCGCCGTCCTCGGAACCCGGGGCGGTCGGCTCGACTTCCGGGGCCGTGGGCGGGAGCGTCTTTGCTCGGGGAACGGGCGACAGCAGGTCGTCCAGCACGGACTGCGCCCGGGTGGGCCGCCGCCCCTGCCGTCGGGAGGCCAGGGTGGGTGCGGGGGGCTGCTCGCTCGGCATCTCCTCCAGGCGGACCTTGAGCCGCATCGGCTTGCCCAGCCGGTGGATGCGCAGCCGCACGTCATGGCCCACGCCCCGGGCGGCCACCTGCCAGCGCAGGGTGTGCGCCCGCCGCACGCGCCGCGTGTCGAGCCCGATGATGACGTCGCCGTGGAGCAGGCCCGCGCGCTCGCCCGGACCGCCCTCCACCACCTCCGTCACCACCACGCCCTGGCCCTGGCCCAGGTTGAAGGCCTCGGCGACCTCGGGCGAGTAGTCCTGCACGCTGATGCCCAGCCAGCCCCGGCGCACGCGCCCGTGGGCCCGCAGCTGCGGAATCACCGTCTTGGCGATGTCGATGGGGATGGCGAAGCCGATGCCCTGGCCCGCCACGTTGACGGCGTTGGCCACCGCCACCACGTCGCCGTGCAGGTCGAGCACGGGGCCTCCGGAGTTGCCCGGGTTGATGGAGGCGTCCATCTGCATGTAGTCGAAGTCGCCGTCGCGCCCGTTGGGCGTCACGTCCGTGCGGCCCATGAAGCTGACAACGCCCACCGTCACGGAGTGGGAGAGGCCGAACGGGTTGCCGATGACGACAATCCAATCCGCCGAGCGCACGTGCGACGCGGACGCAAGCCGCAGCACGGGCAGCTTTCGCGGGGCCTCGATTTTCAGCAGCGCGCAGTCGGTGCGGGAGTCCTCGCCCACCACCTGCGCGACGTACTCCTCGACGTAGCCGCGCGGGTGCATCACCGAGATGACGACCTCCGACGCTCCCTCCACCACGTGAGCGCTGGTGAGGATGTAGCCGTCGGCGTGGATGATGAAGCCGGAGCCAATGCCCTTCTGGGGCTCCTCGCCCGACACCGACGCTTCGTCCGTCAGTTGTCGGGTGGTGATGGAGACCACCGACGGCATCGCCTTGCGAGCCACGTCACTCAGCGTGGCCCGCTGGTTGTCCAGCGAACGGTTCTGGGCTTCGAGCCACAGACGTCCGCGCCCGCGCCCGGCGGCCTGCGCTGGGGTCGCCAGCGCGCACACCAGCGCGGTGAGGATGACGACACTCTTGATGAAAGGCGCCCTGCCCATGCCCCGCCTCCGCCCCGACCGACCGTCCACCACCCACGCAACCTAGGGAGGGGAGACCTGTCGCGGAAGCGGACCTGTCGGCCAGGCTACTTCTTCTGCGCGATGATGCGGTTGACCGCTGCCCGGTCCTCCGCGCTGATGCGCTCGCGCGGGGCGGCGGGCGTCGTGCGGGAGACAGCGCCCTTCGCGTCCTCGTAGGCGTCCTCCAGCCCGTCCTTCATCCGGTCCACGGTGTCCGGCTTCACGGTGCGCTTCCAGGCCCGCTCCATGTGTTGCAAGGGCGTGCGGCCGTCCACCCCTCCCGTCGACAGGAAGATGCCGAGCCCCACCGCGCAGACCGTCCAGACGATGAACTTCAAAGCTCCCATGCTCACAGCCTCCTACGTCTTCTTACATGGAGCGGAGACGGGTGGCCAGTTTCCGACCGCGTGTATGTGATCCGCGCTGACAGGGCGACTCGCGGCACTTAATGTCCGCCGGCTTGCAGCCCGAAGAGCTCTTTCAGGCCGCCCGTGAAAGGGCGGCACAGCTGGACGTGGGGCGTGGAGACGCGGTGGTGGAACGCGTCCGAGCCGCCGCGTCCTCGTTGTTCAGCCGGATTCCCGAGCCGCCGGTGTACCGCCGCGCCGAGGACCCTTCACGCAAGGCGGCGCAGGCGTTGCTGCCGGAGATGGAGAAGGTGTTGGCGGAGGCGCTGGCGGCGGGCAGAGACCCGTCGATGGCGCCCGCGCTGGAGAAGCTGGTGGCCGCGTTGCTCGCGCATGGCGAGGCGCTCTGTCACACGGCGGGCGGGCGGTTGGAGGCGGCCGAGATTGCCTGGCGGCGCGCGCTGGAATTGGAGCGGGCCGCGCATCCCACGCGGCACCTGGTGACGGCGCCTCCGCGTCCTCCGCCGGTGTTCGACAAGACGGGGGGAGGCTCGCGGTATGACCCTCGGCCCGCGCCGCAGGCGAGCGTGAAGCTCCTGTGTCCCAACACCGGCTGCAAGCGGGTGGGGGACTACGCCTTCCTGACGAGCCACGCGTACAACCGCTTCGTGTGCCCGGTGTGCGGCACGCCGTTCCTGGCGTACTTCGGCGAGCTGCGAGGGTTGGAGGTGGAGGTCCGCCGCAGCTCGAAGCGCTACTTCTTCACGGTGGACGAGGTGGGCACCACCAACTCCTCGCGCATCGAGTTCGAGGAAGCAGGCGGGCAGGAGTTCCCCGCCGCGCGCAGGGATTTGCTCGCGTTCCTCTACACGGAGGCGCGGGAGCTGAAGGTCGTGGTGAACCTCACCAACCAGCGGCTCATGTGGGTGAGCCCCGCGTCCTCGTGCTTCGTGGCGACGGTGGCGTTTGGCGAGGGAGCGCCGGAGCTGGTGGCCTTCCGTGCGTACCGCGATGACGTTCTGCGGAAGAGCGCGCTCGGGCGCGGGTTCATCCGGGGCTACTATCGCTGGGGTCCGGACGTGGCGCGGTGGGTGTCGCGGAGACCGGTGGCCCGAAGCGGAGTGCGCTGGGTGTTGAGTCAGGTGCATGACCGCCTGACCAGGAGTGGATTCTCGTGACGCAGGAAGGAATCGGCGCGCCGCCGCCAGCGAGGCCGCCGAGCGGCGGGACGAAGCTGTTCATGGGCCTGATTGCCGGGCTCGGGTTGGCGGGCGTGGTGTATCTGGGCGTGCTGGAGGCCCGGCGTTCGCAGTTGGTTCCGGATGGCGCGGCGACTCCCTCGTTCGAGCTGCAGCGTCACGAGGGCGGCGTGCTGAAGTTGGAGGACCTCCGCGGCCAGGTGGTGATGCTGGACTTCTGGGCGACGTGGTGCCCGCCGTGTCGCGAGGAGATGCCCGCGCTGGTGAAGCTGGCGAAGGAGTACGAGTCCCAGGGACTCGTCTTCCTGGCCGCCAGTCGGGATGACGGGGACATGGCGCCCCAGCTGGTGGACAACTTCATGCGGCGCCACCTGCCCGACTTGAAGCCCTACGTCGTGTACGCCGGGGACGACATGGCGCGGGCCTTCCAGGTCAGCGCGCTGCCGACGCTCTACTTCCTGGACCGCGAGGGCAAGGTGACGGACGCGCAGCGCGGCGCCCTGTCCGAGGACGCCCTGCGCCGTCGCATCGAGCGGGCGCTCAAGCAACAGTAGCAGCGACTCGCGACGGGACACGCCGCCGCGTCGTGGCCGGACCGCACCCATGAGAAGGGCGCCGATGTCCTCGTGGGACAAGGGCGCGTCGTCCCACTTCATGGCCCGACGACGTGCATGAGCAGGGCGCCGATGTCCTCATGGGACAAGGGTGCCTCATCCCGTCTCATGGCCCGACGATGTGCATGAGCAGGGCGCCGATGTCCTCATGGGACAAGGGCGCGTCGTCCCACTTCATGGCCCGACGATGCGCATGAGAAAGGCGCCGATGTCCTCGTTGGACATGGGCGCCTCGGTTCTCGACGGTGACCCGACTACTTCCCGGGTGTCTGTGGCGGCGGCTTGGTGTCCGTAGCAGCAGGCTTCGCCGAGGGAGCAGGTGAGGCCGGAGTCGCCGCCGGCTTGCCATCCGACGCCGGAGGCTTCGCCGTGGGGGCCGCTCCCGGCGCGGGTGTCGTCGCGCCCGTGGGTTTGCCGGCGGGAGCCGCGCCCGGAGTCGCCGGGGCCTGCTTGCCAGCGGGAGGCTGCTGTCCCGCCGGGACGACGGTCTCCCGACCCTCGGTCTCCACTTCGGAGCGCACGAGCTTGAAGTCGACGCGGCGGTTCTTCGCGCGACCCAGCGCGGTGTCGTTGGTGGCGATGGGCCTGTCGAAGCCGAAGCCCTCCGAACTCAGTCGCTTGCGGTCGATGCTCTTGGACACGAGGTACTCGAGCACCGAGCGCGCACGCTTGTCGGACAGGCCCATGTTGAGCTGCCGCGAGCCCCGGTTGTCCGTGTGACCTTCGATGAGCACCGGCCCCAGGGTGGGGTTCTTCCGGAGCACCGTCGCCACCTCGTCCAGCAGCGGATAGGAGCGCTTCTGGATGACTGCGGAGCCCGTCTCGAAGAGCACGTTGCCCTTGATGCGGATGCGGTCCGACTCGACGAAGACGTACGGAGGCGAATCGAACGGGCAGCCGTTGTTCTCCGGCGGGCCGAACTGCTCGGGGCAGTCATCCTCGTTGTCGGGCACTTCGTCGCCGTCCGTGTCCGGGCAGCCGTCGTAGTCCTTGGGGCCGGGCTTGTCCGGGCACTTGTCGAACTCGTCGGTGATGCCGTCGCCGTCGGTGTCCACCTCGGGGCAACCCTTGCGCTCCTTGAGGCCCTTCACGTCGGGGCAGCTGTCCTCGCCGTCCACCACGCCGTCGCCGTCATTGTCCGGGTCGGGGCAGCCGTCGCTGTCCTGGAAGCCGTCCTTGTCCTCGGCCTCGTTGGGGCAGCGGTCCCTCACGTCGGGCACGTTGTCGCCATCGGAGTCCTGGAAGCGCTCGTCGTAGCGCAGCCCGAACATGACGCGCAGGGCCTCGCGCCCGTAGCCGGTGGTGAGGTTGAGGCCCCGGCCCACGTTCAGCTCCAGTCCCCAGTTGCCCCAGATTTTCGCGCGCGCGCCGACGAGCAGCTCCCACGGCGTCTTCAGCGAGTCGGACTGGTCGAAGTTGAAGGGGCGCACCAGCGGCGTGCCCAGGTGCATCTCCGCCGTGGCCTGCACGTCCGTGAAGCGGCCCATGTTTGGCAACTCGCCGATGATGCCGGCGCCGAGCGTCAGCTCGTCGTCCACCAACAGATTCAGGTACTGCGCATGCTTGCGCAGCTTCACACCCGCGTTGCCCACCACGCGGACGGGGATGGGCAGCACGTCGAAGCGCTGCTCCACCGCGAGGCGCGGCGCGAAGACGAAGCCCCGCTCACCCGTGAAGCTGTCCGCGTCACCCGTCGGCGCGCGGACCTCCGCGATGAGCGACAGGCCCACGGGGAACTTCTCGCGGTCCAGCAGATGGATGCGCGGCACCAGTCGGATGTCGCCCAGCGTCGTGCGGCTCACCCCGGCGGCGCCCGGGAAGTCCGGCGCGTCCAGCGCATCTCTCAAGAGGTTGAAGTTGTCGCCCTGGAGGAGCGTGAAGGGCAGGTCGATGCCCAGCTCCAATCGCTCATGGAGCTGGTAGGCGAAGAGCAGGTGGGCGTCGAGCCGGTACGGCAGCAGGTCGCCCAGCTTCTCGTCACCCAGCTTCAGGGCGAGGATGCGCCAGTTGAAGTCGAACAGCAGCGCGCCGCGGAAGCTGCCGACGGGCTCGCTATTGCTCGTGCCCTCCAGCGCGATGCCGCTGTTCTGCGCGGGCGTGGGCTTGACGGGAACGGCGTCGAAGCCTCGGGAGAAAGGGTCGTGTTCCGCGTGGACCGCCGCCGAGGCCAGGAGCAGGCCCATCAGGACGAATCGGACGGCGGAGCCGCTCAGGGGCCGCCACCGTGGAGAGTGGCCGGAGCTGGTGCCTCGCATGATGGCAGCTCATACCATCCGGTCCCGAGGGGCGGAAACAAATGACCCACCCCTCGGGGCAAAATACAGCCCTGCGCTACTTCTCCATGAAGGACTGCGCGGGAATGACGGTGATGGCGTCCGGGCTCACGGGGAGCTTGTAGGGGACGATGACCTTGTCCAGCGCCAGCAGCTCCTCGGACTTGTCGGACGCGTAGGTGATGGGCGAGGGCTGGCCGGTGCGCAGGGCGTCGGCGAGCTTCTCCGCGTCCTGGGTGACGAAGGCGAAGTTGAGGCCCGTGGGGTGGAGCCGGCGGCGCAGCACCTCCTGCACGGACTGAGGCGTCATCTTCGTGAGCGCCTGGCGGTACTGCTCCAGGAAGTCAGGCGTGCCGTAGAACAGCGAGTCGATGGCGTAGCCCAGCCGGCGCGGGTCCGTCTGCTCCCAGAGGCGCGAGTAGCCCTGGAGGAAGCCGCGCATCAAGTCGAAGCGCTCCTGCGCGATGGGCTCCTTGACGAGCTGGTCCATGAAGTACACAGCGCCGCGCGTGGCGAACATCGCGTTGCCGGGTTCCACCGGGCGAATCCACAGCGTGAGGTCCTGCTGGGTGCGCGCGATGTTGGTGCGGTTGTAGGTGGTGCCCGGGTCCTCGATGAAGTGCTCGGCGTAGGCGTAGTCGCCGTAGTTGAGGCCGCGCTTCTCTCGCAGCTCGTTGAAGAGCAGGCCGATGGACTGACGGTGCTCGCCCAGGTGCGTGAGCGCGAAGGCCAGCGGGAAGAAGTCGGGGTCGCCTCGGCGCACCGGGTTGACGTAGCCCATGCTGACGGCGGTGGAGAGTGTCTGCTTCTGGATGATGACGGCGCGGCCCGCGGTGGTGGGCAGGGTGGGCAGCGTCACGCGAGGCGCGCCCGTGGCGGGCAGGGTGCCCAGGCGCGAGAGCAGAGACTGCTTCAGCGCGTCGTCCACCGCGCCGGCGAGGCCGACGACGAGCCGGTCCTGCGTGAAGACGCGCTGGGCGTGGGCCTTCACGTCCTCCAGGGTGATGGACTTGAGGCCCTGCACGGTGCCGCCGGTGTAGTGCGCGTAGGGGTGGTCCTTGTAGATGAGCGCATCGAGCGCGACCTTGCCGAGCCCCTCGTCATTGGCGCTGCGCAGGCCGTTCTCCACGTCGCTGACGGCGTTGGCGCGCAGGCGCTCCAGCTCGGAAGTGTCCAGGCGGGGCGCGAGCAGCACGTCGGTGAAGATGTCGAGGTAGCGCGGCAGGAAGTCCTTGTGGACGCGGCCGGAGAAGGTGGTGAACTCCTTGTCCGTGGAGGCCTCCAGCTCGGCGGCCATGGGGAAGAGCGCCTCGAGCAACTGCGCGGAGGTGAGCTTCCGCGTGCCGCCCTCGGCCATCAGCGAGGCGGTGAGCGCGGTGAGGCCTTCCTTGCCCTTCGGGTCATCGATGGAGCCCGTGTGGAAGACGAGCCGGAAGGTGATGATGGGCGTGTCCGGGCGAGCGAGGACCACCAGCTCCAGCGGCTTGGGCTGCTTCAAGGGGACGGCGGGCACTTCCTTCGGGGCCGCCGGGGTCTTCTCGGCGGCGGAAGGTGTGGCCGGAGTCTCCGTCGTGGCGGGAGGGGTCGTCTCGGGCGCGGGCTTCGGCGTGGTGGCGCAGCCGACGAGGGACAAGAGGGCGGTGAGGGACAGCAGGGCCTTGGCGTTCATCACTTCGTCCCTCCGGCGGCATCGACCTTGGGGGTGAGGCTGAGCTGGGTGAGGTTGGTGGCCTTGAGGTAGCGCTTGGTGAAGTCGGACAGCTGCGCGGGCGTCACCTTGGCCAGATTGGCGAGCTGGCGCTGGAATCCATCCGGAGTGCCGAGGATGCCGGCGTACCAGCCGAGCTGGATGCCCACCTCGCGCGGCGTCTGCAGGGCCATCAGGGCGCCGTAGCGCGCGTTGTCCTGGATGGCCTTGACGCGGGCGGCGTCGACCTTGCCGGCGGCGAGCCTGCTGACCTCCTGGAGCAGGGCCAGGCGCACGCGCTCACGGTCCTTCTCGTCCTTGAGGGTGGCGGTGAGGGTGAAGAGGTGCGGGTCGCGGTGCTCGGAGTAGTCGCTGCCAATGGCCTCGACGAGCTGCTTCTCGAGGACGAGCTGCTTGTAGGCGGGGCTGGTGGGGCCGACGAGGTAGGCCACGAGCACCGTCTGCAGGGCGGAGTCGGCGGTGTTGGCGGACGCGGCGGGCGTGTGCCACGCGAGCACCTGGCGCGGCTGGGTGGGCTGCGGCCAGTCGACGTGGGCGGTGCGCGGCTGCGTCTGCGCGGGCTCGGTGGGGACGGTGATGGTGGACGTCTTGCGGTTCCACGGGCCGTAGTGCTCGCGCACGAGCTTCATCACCTGCGCGTCATCGAAGTCGCCGACGATGAAGAGCATGGCGTTGTCGGGGGTGTACCAGCGCTCGAAGAAGTCGCGGCTGTACTGGTAGGCCTCCGGCATGGCCTTGATGTCGTCGTAGAAGCCGAGCGTGGTGTGGCGGTACGTGTGCTTCGTGAAGGCCGCGGCGTTGAGCGTCTCCTCCATCTTGAGGTACGGGGCCGCGGCGTTCTTGTGGTACTCGCCGAGCACCGCGAGCGCCTCGGTGCGGAAGGATGGCTCGGAGTACTCGAGGTTGCGGAAGCGGTCCGCCTCGATGTCGATGAGCTGGGGCAGGCCCGCCGTCGGTCCGTACGAGTAGTAGAGGGTGATGTCGTCGGTGGTGAAGGCGTTGTCGTCGAAGCCGAACGTGCCGAGGATGCGCTCGCGCTCGCCTTCGGGGTGACGCTTCGTCCCCTTGAACATCATGTGCTCGAAGAAGTGGGCGAAGCCCGTCTTGCCGGCCTCGACCTCGTTGCGCGAGCCGACACGCACGACGGTGACGTACGCGACGATTCCCTGGGACGGGTAGGGCACGCGCACGACGGTGAGGCCGTTGGGCAGCTTGTCCGTCTGGAGGGTGTAGGGGAAGGACTGGGTGGCGGCGCTCTTCTGCGCCAGCGCGGGGAGCGCGGTGCCCAGCACGAGCAGGAGGAGGGGAAGCAGTCGTCTCATTCGGGGTCCTCGTAGCCGCTGGGGAGCGCGAGGGCTGTCCGAGCGGGGAGGCGACCCTACGACGGTGAAGCCGGAGGGGAAGCGACTTCCAGGCTGAGTGTCCGCCTTCGTGCGAGAAGGTGAGGTGGTGGACGCTCAGGAGGATTGACGGGGCGCCGTCAGCGGTTAATGTGAGGAAGACGCGGTCGAAGCGGTGGCCGCAAGAGCAGCAGGCAGTCAGTCAACACCCCGGGGGCGACCCGGTTTCGACGGGGGCATAGAAGTTCGAGACGCGTGCCGAGCTTGTCAGGTAGCTCGTAAATCCAACCCGGCAAAGACACAAAAGCCAACGACAACGTTGAGCTCGCGCTGGCTGCCTAAAAACAGCTGTTAGTGCGCGGTCCCCCAGCTCTCGGCCCGTGGGGTTGGGATCGACCGTCATAATGCGGGCTGGCTGCCAAGGGTGCCTGGGCCCGAGGTGGCGAGACCTTTCCAGGACCGGCTTCAGGAATCCCGTCCGTGGGAGTCTTGAGGACGTAGCAAATCGCGGACTACGCACGTAGGGTCGAAGGACCGAAGGCTTTCGGACGAGGGTTCGATTCCCTCCGCCTCCACTCGTAAGTGGGCAGCATCATTGGTGATTCTCCTGAGCGTAACAGTGGCGTAACAGCTACTGCGCTCCCCCGAGGGGGGAACCCCTCGGGGAAGGGGAGGGTGAGGAGGGCGACCTGCTCGCAGAGCGTCTCCCACGGCGGGCTCGTGTAGACGTCCATCATGTCGTCGGCCGACTCAGGCGGCCCGTGGGTTACCCACCGGAGCAACCCCTTGTCGGCACCGCAGGCTCGCGCCAGCGTGATGAAGGTTCGCCGCCAGTCGTGCTGACGACGGCGACGGAGACCGAGAGCCTCTAGGTCTTCCTGGAGCCGCTTGTACTCCGATGACGAACTCATGAACCCTCCACGCACGGCTGGAACGATGAGGTCGTCGGGGCCGGGCGGCCGGCCGTACTCGCGCTCCCAGCCCGCTGCGAGCCATGCGTCCAGAATCTTCGCGAGCATGGGGTGGACGGGGACTTCGCGCACGACGCCTGTCTTCGTCGCGGGCTCCTCGGTCTTCGTTTTCACCACGTACCTGGTGGCCACCATCAGCTTGCCGAGGGGCTCAAGGTCTCGCTCCCAGTCGCGCACCCTCCGGGGCGTCAGCTCATTGATGCGGACGCCCGCGAGCTGCTCGACCGCGTAGATGACGCGGCGGCGCTCTGGGATTTCAGGGGCTGTCAGGAGGCGGACCACTTCCTTTCCGGCAAAGACCGCCTTGCCCCTCCACGCCGGATTCTTGTCGCGCTTCTTCGGGAGTTCCTTCCTCTTCGTAGAGAGGACGCAAGGCGTCTCGCTGATGAGTTCCTGCCGAATGGCATCGGCGAACATCACCCGGAGCACGCCGTAGACGTGGAGCACAGTTCGGGGGGCGTACTTCGGGCGCCCCTGGTCGTCCTTCTTGGCCTGCATGGCCCGGATGACCGCCAGGATGTGACGAGGGCGAACCTCGGAGAGCACCATGTCCTTGAGCATTGGGAGGGCATGTCCCAGTCGCGTCTCGTCAGAGTCCGTCGACGCGACCGCTCGAGCGCGCCGTTCCTCAAGCCACCGCTCCGTGTATTTGCCGACCGTCACCGAGCCCGTAACGGAGTCGGTCAGGCCGCTCTCGGCTTCGGCGCTGCGCTGTCGTTCCTCTCTGCGAATCTTCTTCTCAATCGTGTCGAGGAATCGACGTGCAACCTTTGAGTCCTTGCTCTTGGACGACTTGAAGCGGCGGACGCCGCGAGCGTCGTAGAACCAGACCCACAGAAAGGGTGAGTCCGTGCGCGTGTAGACCTCGCCCATCAGCCCACCCGCCCAAGTGCAGCCTCAGCCATTCGCTCGATTTCGGCGTCCGAGACGGCTGGCGACTCCTGACGGGCCATGACAGCCAGGAGCTGGCTCTTGCTGATGCGGACCGTTCGGCCCTCTCCATGGCGCGCAATCAGCCCCTCCCGCATCCATCGTTTGATGGTCGTCTCGCTGACCCTCACCATGACCGCAGCCTCGGCAGTCGTAAGGAGGTCGCCAGTGGCGCCGACCGCCGTCAGTTCCTCCCGGATGATTCTTCGGATGGCTTCCAACTCAACCTCTGTCATCGACTTCCCCCGCTCGGGACCCTGGTGCACCGCTCGAAGAACAAACCGCAGCGACGCCATGACGCGCCGCCGCTCTGCCCGAGGACTGTGTCGGTACTTGCGACACGGTCCGAGCCCATGTGGAGCAATTCGGAGGCCACGCCATGCGCTGCGGCGCAGCCACGACCGTTGGTCGTATGGCTATGCACGCTGCGCGCGGAACGCGCCCACAGACACGCGGACATGCATCCACGTTTAGAGACTGCGCTCGTGCGCGCGAAAGCAGCGCCCCACCGGCGGACAACACCGTGCACACCGGCAGGGCTCATGAGGGCGGGGGCCGCCGCCCAAGCTGCACTGAGGGTGACTGTCAGGGTGCCGGAGTTCGGTCTTGGCGCCACGAGGAGACCCCCAGAAACAACAAAGTGGCGCCCCGTCGGCGGACCTTAACAAACGCCGACGGGGCACCGGAGGGGCCGTGTCCCAGCGCTACCTGGGTGCACGGGCCTTTTCTGGTGGCGACAAACACGCGCGAATGCGCCTGGAGTCGCCGAATCTCTGTGGGAGCAACGCGCTGGTTAAGGTCACTGCTTCAGCGGGCTGCGTGGTGCGTCGAAAACTGGGAAAATGGGTAGCACGCCGCGAGCAGGCGTGCAAGCTCCTAGCGCATAAACGCGCGAGCGGGCTCCTTCTCCTTCCCCACTGGGCGGTAGCACTTGCCCTTGTGCTCGTACATCTTCTCGCCGCAGGGTGGCGCCCTGTCGGTGCCGACCCAGCATCCGCCGTTAATCTTCACCTCAGCTTGGTCCTCGTCGCAGTTCCGCGTCTTCTGGTCGGGGAATGGACGGGGCGGGAGGTCCAATGCGAGCCGGACAGGTGCCATCGACACCGGCACCATCCATCCGGCTGGCACGCCGCCGCTCCACTCCGGCGTTGGACTGGGGGTCGGGGGCAGCTCCGGTGGAGGAACGAAATACGACCCGGCCAGCACCGCCCCCACCAGTGCGAGGGCCACGGTTGCTGCCGTCCCTGAGTTTCGCCACGCGCGCCGCAGCGACCGACGCGCCCGCCGAATGAACGGTCGGGAGCGCAGCACCGGTCCGCGACGCTCGGGCGGCGCACGCAGGTGCGCCATCGTGTCGGCCAAGTGAGAGCGCGTAGCCGCCGCCTGGAACATCGCCTTACTCAAGCTCAAGGTACCCTCGACGCAACGTGCAACGTCCGCGTCCGAGGCGCCGGCAGGTGACTGGGCCAGCCGCATGCTCAGCCGTGGCGCGCTGGCTCCGGACGCGGGGTGCGCAGAGATAACCATCTCCACCCCCACGTCCGGTGCCAGGTGCCGCTGCTGTGCCGTCAACTCCAACTCCAGCGAGAGAGAGCCGGAGACTGGGTGGCGCACTTGGTAGAGCCGCCCGAACAAGACGCCCCGATACCTGCGGATGATGATGCCCAGCTGCTGCCGCGTCGTCCTCGAAACACGATTGATGGTGCGCGGCCCTCCCTGGCTCCCACCACCACCTCCGCGCGGAACCTCCGACGTACCACCGCGCCAGATATTCTCGGCCTCTCTCACGCTCGACTCCTGCCCGGCTGGCCGGGAGGGAGCCCGGCATACGTCCCGAATAGTACGAGGAGGCCTGACAGGGCGAGATTCTTTCCCAAGGGCATCGGGGGCGAGCACGTAAAGACGTGCTTCTTAGTCGTACACGACGCCATCCTGGGTCGTGTCGACCTCCGCAGGTTCTTCCGATGCCACTTCGTCATCCGGTGAAGGAAGCAAATGCAGTTGCCCAGTCGCGACGAAGCATTCTGTCATCGGCACTCTAAGTTTTTCGCGTTCACGACTGGTGAGGGACTTGAGGTGCTCGACAAGTTGCGCAAAATATACTTGCGCATCAATCAGCGCTTCGAGGCCGTCAAGGAGGGTTCTCATTTCCGCCGTCGCCTTCCGGATCGTCGCCCGGGCGGCGCGTGCATCTCCCATTTGCGCAGACGCCATTGCTGACTTCAGCCCTATCTGGAAGGCCGCTCCCGCGAGCGAAGTCCCCTCCATCATCCTCAGCGACTCGCTCAATCGCTTGCACTGCTGCCGAACCTCAGTGGGGCGGAATCTGGGTTGCGTTTGGGCATTGGCTGCCATCGAGAGCAGCAAGAACAGGATGAGGAGCGGACGGGTCGTCATGCGTCAAGCGTAGGCTCGACCAGTCGGGTCTTGGCAATCTGGATGGTAGGCCTGGGGCGCCGGGTGGGACACCACCGACCCTGCTGGTGCGCCGGAGTGAAGAGCTATCCACGAGCGACGAACCTGGCGCCGTCGAGGTGGACCCGCGTCGAGTCCGGCGCGGACTCCACAATCACAGCGCCCGTGGGCTCGATTCGGATGCGAGCGAACCCGTTGGCCGCTGCGGTTACGCAGCGGATGTTGGCGGACGGGCGATAGCCCGCAGGCACGTAGAAGGCAATGCCACCGATGGTCCCGCTGCGGATTGCGCCCTCAAGAGCCACCTCCTCACCCAGTCCCTTCAAGTACATCGCGGCCCGCTCGGGTGCTCCGAAGTTCGTCCAGCCTGTACCTCCTGCGGCGAACATCGGACCGGTAACGGGCGTCGGCCGCTCCGACACGAGCGAGAGAGGGGCGAAGATGACTGAATCAACAGTCAGCGGTCGGCCGGCCCCAACGGAAGAAAAGAGCGAGATGACGACCCTTGCGTACCTGGCGCCGGCCGGTGCTTCTGCGGATCCGCTGTACCGGGCGTAGCTGCCTGCTGGTGGCGAAACCTGGATAACCGTGGACTCAGCGAGGAGCGCCTGGGCTGAGTCTAGCCACCGGATAGACGCGCCGAAGACCGTCACCGTCGTGGCTGCTTTCGCATAGAGATCGACCCCGTACCGATTCGATTCACGCACTGCCATGAGCTGCGACCGAATGGCGGGCGATGAGGTCGACACGGCCAGCAACCGCACGGCTCTTGCACCCGTGAGGGCGTCGCTCACCACGGACGCGTCAGTGCCCCAGGTGCCGACGTCCATGAGCCACGTGTCGGGTAGGCCTGATGCAGTCGTGAGCGCCTCGAAATCCCCATTGGGAGGGAGCACCGAGACGTTGACGTACGGCTGGAGGTCCAGGGGCGTCACAAACCTCGGCGCGAGTGTCACCTCCGCCGATGCCGTCCCGACGTTGCCCCTGGCGTCCCGTCCGCGCACCCGTGCGTAGTAGCTGGCGCCAGGCGCGAGCCCCGCCACGTCAAAGCGCGTGGTGCTGGAGAGCCCGCGGAACGTCGAACTGCTCGGCGCGAAGCCGGACGTGCTGGAGAGGTGCAGCTCGAAGGCATCCCATGCTGGGCCCGAGGCGGCCGGCGTGAAGGCCACCGAACTGCCGTTGACGGTGTTGGTCACCACCATGCTGGACGGTGCGTCGGGCCCAGTGAAGGGCGCTGCCTTCCCGATGCCCGGAATCGCCTCTCTCTTGAGCCATGCGACGCGCGACGTGCTCGGCCGCCCGCGCAACACCAGTTTCGTCTCAGCTTTCTTGGCTGAGACGACATGCTCGATGCTCTGCACCGCGAGTTGCTGCGGCTCATCGAAGTTGATGTAGTCGGGCCAGAGTTGGAGAAAGTCTCCGAGTTCCAGGTGCCACCAGAGCGGGACAGTGACGCTCAACTCCAGGGCGGACTCCGACATGTCGTTGATGAAGGCGCGTGCCAACCGGCGAGCCTCGGCCTCCGTGTTTATGTTGCTGGTCGAGGCCTCTACGATTTCGGACCAGCGTTCTCCGTACTCGGCGATGCTCACGGAGTTCACCTCGGTGAGCATCTTCCTCTTTGCGTTCCCCGCGGAGTCCCTGTCGTTTGAGTCCGGGTACACGACCCGGACCGAGTTGCGGATGTCCGTGAGCCGGCGCGTTATCCCGTCGACGTCCCCGTACGCCTCGGGGCCGAACCACCACACGGGCGTGGTGGTAGTGCGCTCGGGCGGCGCGAGAGTGAAGGCGAAGCCGTGCCCGACGCGCCAGCGGAGCCGCAGGTCCCATCCGAGCTGCCCGGCCAGGTCCTGGAGCGCGTCCATGACTGGCATCTTCTCCTGCTTGTAGCGCCCGAGCTGCCACATCGGGTCCACCGGGGTGACGGGCCCGAAGTCCCCGAGCCCTTCGGCGCTAAGAATCTGGTTCATCACGACCTGGACGGCCACGCCCACTGTGTCGGCGCCGTACGCCCGCTCCTCCTTGATGTTCACATCCTGGAGCAGTCCGGTCATATCCCTGCAGGTAAGTGTGATGACGTCGCCCGCGCCGGCGACGTCCTCGATGCGGCCGAAGAAGCACTCGCGCCACGCGCCTGCCGCGCGGCTCAGTCCGAGCGGAACCGTCATCACATCAATTCGGATGTGCCGGCCTTCGCGGAGCAACGGGTCGTAGAGGACGCCCGAGCCGTTGGCGGGGCTCGACACCACCTGTGGGGCAATGCTCATGCCGCCGCAGTAGCGCCGGAGGTTGACGGTCGCGGTCCCCACGGGCGCGTCGAGCGTCGCCGTCCACGTGGCATCCAGCAGCCAGTCATGGCCGTGTACGGACGAGAGGTCCACGTCGATGTTGTCGCTCCCGCGCAGTCGCACGCGGAGCCACGTCGAGTAGCCCGCGGCGGACACCATCAACGCGAATTCATCCTGGGAAAGCGGTCGCACTGGTCAGCCCTCTCGCAACTCGAAGTCGAACGCCTCATGCGCCAGGAACTGGCCGGCCTCGGTCCACAACTCCATGGCCGTCCCGTCGCCGGCCTGCCCGAGCATGAGGACTGGCTCGTGGACTCCCGTGCCCGCCACGCGGTGAAACGGCAGCGGGCCAAACGGAACGTTGGAGGTCGCCCACGTGGGCAGCCACGACGTGGGCACCCGGTACGGCAACACCACGAGGTCGTCGTACGACACCTCGCCAACACCGTCAGCGTGGCAGCCCATCTCGAGGTACGCCTCAGTCACGGCCACGACGATGGAGTAGTCGGTCAAGACGTCCACCGTGGTCCACAGCACGCCATCGCGGTAGACCTCTTCGGTCGCCAAATCGATGACCAGGTGAGTCCAGGCGCCACTGCCAAGCTCGGGACCACGCACCCAGAAGGCCAGGGTGGTGCGCCAGAGGGTTTCAGTTCCCTGCACGAGCGGCCAGCGGACACGGCCTCCTGGAGCACAACGCATGCGTCCCGCGCCGTACTTCGCGCCTCCCAACTGCCCGCCCGCGCTGCCTGTGATGAGGGAGGGCACGATGCCCGTGCTGGATGCCATGCCGGCGTCGAACGACCAGGAGTGGCCCCGGCCATCGACGAGGTCTCTCATCGCCAGCGCCTCCTCGAGGAGCAGGGGCATGGTGCTGCCCGAGAGCGTCCACCTCCGGCCACGCACGCCTGAGCGGAGTTGCCCCGCGAAGCTGCGGCTCACCTCGCCGAGCAGCTCCCGCCGATACTGAAGGGGGCTGCCCGCGTCGAGCGGGATAGGGATGCCAGACAAAGAGAGGAACGCCATGTGCTCAGCCCCCGTACCGGGATGACTTGGAGATGCGGCGACCGGAGTCGGCCAGCTTCGTCATTGCATCGACACGTCTGACGAATCGCACGGCGCGCTCCACTCCCTCGTCCGCGTCGATGGTGTTGATTGCGAGGTTGTACGTGGGACCCTTGAGGGCTTGAACCGGTGCGCTCGTCTTGGGGATGTACTCGCCGCCACGGCGCCCGCCCATGTACTCCGGCTCTCTCGACCGGCCCTCGCGGCGCTCGCGCAGAGCGTCCGGGAGCGCCATGAAGTCGAGAAACCACTGAGGAATCTCTCGGTCCGCGTTGCCCCCACCGGTGCCGGACCCGGGCGCTGCTGGCGTTCCCGGACCGTCCGCAGCGTCCTGCACCTGGAAGCGGCGGTAGGCCACCTTCCAGGCCGCTGGGACGTTTGTGAGGGCCTCCGTCATCTTCTCAAGCGCAGTGGTCCCGCGCAGCACCTCGGCCGTTTGCCGAGCCTGCGCGTCCGCGGACTCCCACGTGGTGTCTTTCAAGTCCTCCAGCGACTTACCCATCTCGTCCGTGTTGACCTTCATCCCCTCAAGGCTGTTCGCGAGGTTCTTCAGCGCCTTGATGCCCATCCACTCGATGGCCTTGGAAATCTGCCGGAGGACCCACTGGATGGCCTTCACGATGGCGTTCCAGACGTCGCCGAGCATGATGGCGATTTCGAGGATGATGATGCCCACGAACTTCAGGATGCCAAACAGTGCCTCCATGACTGGGCCGGCGAGCTTCGAGAGCGGGTCCAGCACAGACATGAATGACTTGGCGACAGCTTCCAGCAGCGGCGCCAGCCCCTGGAGAATCTTCCCGACCATGACGAGCGGCGGGACGATGGGCTCTATCGCCTCATTCAGCATCTCGAAGACGGGCGTGAGCACCGAGAAGACGGCGTCGATAATCAGCTTGATGGCGCCGAGGAGCGGCCCGACGGGTTCCAGAATGGTCCCCAGCGCATCGGCCACCGTCTGGATGACGCCGTTCAACATGGTGATGACGTCAGCGAAGCCCTTGGACTGCATGAGCAACTCCGCGAAACCGGCGATGACCGCTCCGTAGACGCCGCCCGCCTCGAACCCCTGGGCCGCCGCGTTGATGATGGCGCCGAGCTGCCCCAGCCCACCGACGACCTTGTCCACCAGGGCCTGCCGAGCCTGCTCCATGGCGTCCTTGATGCGCTGTGCCTCCTCGCGCATCCCCCGCATCGCCTCCGCGAAGCGTGACGACTCGTCTCGTTCTGCAGCGAGAGCCTCGGCGGCGGCCTCCTCGTTGGCCTTCCGGGTCATGTCCGCGAGGTCCTTCACGAACTTGGCCCATTCCTTATCGGCCTCCGCCATCTCCTTCTGACGGGACTCCGAGTAGCGCATGTCGACGTCGCCGTCGGAGAGCTTCGGCATGTCGAGGAGCTTGGCGAAGAGGTCCTTGAGTCCCAGCGCCCCGGAGTCCTCGACGGCCTGCTTCAAACCTTCCCAGCTCTTGTTGGCCCCGTAAGTGATGAACTCCTTGCCCTCCTTCCAACCGACGGCGAACGCGTCGGTGATGCTCGCCTTGAGCTTGGAGCTGGCATCACCGACGGCCTTGAAGGCATCCCCTCCCACGTCCTTGCCCATCTGGACCAGGTCGGCCGCTGAGGTCGACTCGGCCGCCTTGAGGACGCGCGCGAGCGTGTGCATGTTCGCGCCCTTCGCGAGCTTCCCGAGCAGCTTGGAGGCTTGCTGGATGAGCCACGCGACGGTGCGAAGCGACTGATAGACGATGGCTCCGATGACCGTCGCGAGCCCCTCGAAGAGCCCCGTGAGGATGTTCCAAATCTTCTGGGCCATGGTGCCGATGGCCTGGAGAATGCCCATCACGGAGTCCTTGAGACCCGTACTCGTGTCCTTCCACGCGCCGTACAGGGAGCCTGCGAGGAGGGCGAGTCCCGCGACAGCTATGGCGATGGCTGCAACAGGAGCGGCGAAATACGCGAAGTAGGCCGCAGTGAAGCGGATGCCATGGGCGACGTCGACCAGGGCGGACTTGAGCCCGCCCATGCCCTTCGCCGCGGAGCTGGCGCCGTTGCTGATGTTCGTCATGAGCGCGGCGGGCTGCATGTCAGCGAGCTTCCGAAGCGCTACGGCCGCCGAGGAGAACCCCGAAGCGACGCCCGCGACTGTGGCGGACGTGTTGAGGGCCGTCAGCACCTTCACCATGAGGCCCATGGCCTTCGCCCCAGCCTCGACGGCGCCGGCGAGCTTGCCCGTCGCACCAACGGCGAGCCCCGCGCCAGCGACCCACAGGGCGACGTTGGCAGCGGCGCGCTTCGTCTCGGGGCTCAAGCGCTGGAAGGTGGCCACCAGCTTGAACAGGTACTCAGAGAGCTTCCCCACTGCGGGAGCGAAGAGGTCCCCGATGTCGCTCGCGAGGGTGTAGAGCAGGTCGGTCAGCTCGGTGACCGTCGCCTTCAGGTCCTCGTTCGACTGGACGGCCGCCGCGACAGCAGCGCCGATGCCGGCAGCGACGACGGCACCCAGCGCGCCAATGGGCTCGGCCGCCTCCTTCACGGCCTTGGCCGCGTCCTCGGCTCCCTTGACCAGTTCGCCCAGCGACTTGAGCGCCTGGCCTACCGATGCCGTCGCGATGATGTAGAGGTCGCCTGCCTTGAGTCCGCCGCTCATGCGCGCTCCTGGAGCGGACCAGGGGCATTTCTTGCCCCTGGTCCTTGCTCACCTAGAAGGGGTGGCGCGCTTGCCAGACGGAGAGGAGTCGGGAGGCTTCCCGACGCGGTAGATGATGGTCTTGGACTCTGACTTCGAGCGCCCTTTCCGTGCGGCTGGGGGCGGTGGTGCCTGCTTGGCCTCCTCGGCCTCAAGCGCCATGTCCGCGACAACTCCGAGCAGGTCCTCCTCAGGCCATTCGCGGACCGCGCTCGGTGGCTGATTCATCACGCGGGCAACCCGCAGGAGAAGCCTCTCCCGTGGGTTGCTCAGGAGTTTCCCTTCACCTCCTCAAAGCTCGGCGTGAACGCCTGCGCGACGTCCTTGGCGATGTCCTCGGCCCAGGGCGCGGAGCAGACGGCGTCGACGTCCGCGTTGTCCGTCGGGTCGAACACCCGCTCGGTCGCCTCCGGGTTGTAGATGACGGCTGCCGCCATCCGCGCGATGGACCGCAGCGCGCCCCCGACACCGATGGGCTTCTCGTCCTCGCCAATCTCTCCCGCCGCCCTCGCGGCGCTCATGACGGCGATGCGCTCGGTGTGAGTCGGGCGGCACAGCGTGACCGTCTCCTCGCCGAGCGACACCGTCTTGATGACCTTTCGCTTCGCGTTCTTCAACCGCTCCTTCAGCGACATGTTGGTGGCTCCTTCCTGCGTGTGATTGCTGCCTAGAAGTCGACGGGCTTGCCCTGGCCGACGAGGGTCGCGGAGATGGTGAGGACGTCCGACGCGGAGCGCCCCTCCTCGTAGCTCGACACCTTGACGGGGTAGCGGACGCCGACGGCGCCCGGGTCGGCTTCCGCGTCCTTGACGATGGCCAAGTAGCCCGTCGCGCTCGTGTCGAAGAGGGTCTTGAGGAGCGCGTGAGTCGCAGAGCCCACCATCAAGTGGCCCGAGAGGGGAATCTCGAATCCCTTCAGCGTGACGGCCGTGCGCTTCCAGCCGTCTCCGCCGAGGTAGTTCCCGTCGACGGTGTCGGCCGACATGTTGACGGGGGCTTCGCTGATGCCGTCCAGCCTGTTCGCCTCGGCAGGGGCCGTCGCCGCGGTGGCGAGCAGGTGGATGGCCTGGACATACGCAACGGTTGCTTCCGGCATTGGTGCTGCTCCTTGAAGCCCGCTCAGCGAGCGGGGAATTGACTCTTGAGGAAGTCCGCCAGCGCCTTCGCGACGCCCTTGCGCCCGGCACCTCGCGTCTTGCGGAAGGAGCGCTTCAGCCAGTGCGAGGGCGGGTTGAAAATCTGGTCCCCGTAGTGGAAGCCCTCGTGAATGGGGCCCGCTGACGGATGCTCGTACCCCGCCGTCCAAGACACGGAGAGCCGCTTGTCGAGGCGGTGTTCCGGCCCGGAGATGAAGCTGGTGTCCGCCAGAGACGGCTGACTCCAGTCGCGCTCGGCGTCATCGCCCCGGGGGACAAGAAATGACGCGATGGTGTGGGTGTCTCGGACGGTTCTCCACAGGGGGACGTCGAGCGCGCGGAGTACCGCCTTTGGCTGTCTCGTCAGCCGGTGCAGCTCGGACGCCTTGAACTTCACCTTGACTGGCATGTCCCCGTAGAAGGGGCGACGACTACGCGACGTACCTGGCGGCGACGTTGAACGAGTAGCGCGGCCGGCCGCTCCCGTCTTGCGGCTGGGCCACGGGGCCCGCGCCCTCGCACCGCACGTCGACGTAGCCCGGCACTCGCGCCAGGTGCAGCGCGCTCCAGCACGCCACCGCCAGCTCGCGCGCCGCCTCGGTGCGGTTGGGCAGGCCGCGCACCACCACCTGGACGTCAGCCGCGAGGAGCCCGCGGCGAGTGCCCAGGTACAGGCTCTGCTCGCCACCCGTGTCTCGCACCGCGACCATCAGGTCCGGCGTCTTCGTCGGCACCTGGCCCCAGTACAGCGTCGGCGGCGAGCTGGTGGTGGACAGGCCCAGGCCCGCGCCCTCCAGGTACAGCGCCAGCTCGCGCTCCACGTGCTTGGGCGTCACAGGTAGACCTCGTAATGGTCCACGGCACCGGACAGGCCGCGCCGCGCAATGACGCGCAAGGGCTCTCGCCCCGCGCTGTCGTCGTCCGGGTCCGCGTCTGGCGGGTACACCCTGTCCTCGGTGCGCACCGCGACGCTGGTGAACACCAGGAACTCGGAGACGCGCTCGCTCCCGTCGGCCGTGACGAGCCGCTTCGTGTCGCCCTCGCACCGGCAGCGGTGCGGCTCCGGCTCCGAGTACTCGCTCTCCCCGCCCGCGTTGGTGGAGAGGTGCCGCGCCAGGTGGAGCGTCTGGCGGAAGGTGTGGCCCATGAGCGTCATCGTGGCCTCCGGTATGGGGCCAGGAGCTGGCGCGCGGTGGACGGCAGTGCCGTGCGCCCGCCGTCCTCGCCCGCGAAGTAGGACATGCTCGTCGCGCCGATGGCTTCGCTGGCGACGTCGCCCGGCTTCCCGTCGCGGCTCACCGTGGCCACCACCACCTCGACGGCGGCGAGCTGGATGGACGCCGGCAGGTCCACCACCAGGGACTCCTCGAGGACGTGTTGCCCCGGCGTCACCCAGCCCGCGTCGTAGGTGACGAGCAGCTCGCCTGTGTCCCGGGCCTCCAGTGGCGTCGGCGACACGCCCTGCGTCCACTCCCCGGTGAAGGGCCAGGGCGGCCCACGGGCCAGGAGGCGTCCCAGCGTGGGCGACTCCAGCGCGTAGGTGCCGGCGTCGCGCTCCTCGCCGCGCACCTCCACGCGGTGTACCTGCCTCACGGCCCCACTGCGCAGCCAGAGGTAGACGCCTCCGCGCCCCACCGCCGTCTCGATGACTCCAAGACGGCGGTGCAGCGGATAGCCCACGTAGCGGGCCACGGCCTCGCTCACCGCGGTGATGATGAGCCCCAGCCGCGCCGGCTCCATCGCGCTGCGCGCGGCTTCGGGGAGCTGCTCGGGCACCAGCAAGTCGACGAGCGAGGCCATGGTGTCGACTCAGACGGGCAGCGTCTGGCCACCGCCGAAGATGACGGTGGAGGACGAGAGCACCGTGGGCGCGGTTCCCCCGGTGAAGGCTACCGTCTCCACGACGCGGATGCGGTCGTGCCCGTCCGGGCAGACCTCCTGCAGGTCCACGTCCAGCTCGGCGACGCTGCCGGCCGCCGCGACAGCCAGAGCTACCGTGTCGCCGTCCCTGTCCTTGGCGTCCGCCCAGGTGGTTCCGTCGGCGCTCGTCTGGAGCTTGTACGTCGCCGAGAAGCTGGTGGGCGTGCCCGCAGTGGCGCCCGTCACCGCGCACAGGACGAGGCTGCGGAAGGTGCCGAAGGTGAAGACGGCGCCGTTGCGGGATCCGGCAGCCTGGGCGGCCGGCGCGTGAGAGAGATTGGCCGCGTGGATGTACGCGCCAACGTTGTTGCGAGTCGGGTGCATGGGTTTCTCCGTGAGGGGTTGAGGCAGGAGGGAATCAATCGCCGTAGGTGACGCCCGTCAGGAAGGCGAAGGACTCGCGGTGGCGCAGCGCCCAGTCCCCGTTCCACACCGCGCGCAGCGTCATCTGGTCCGACTCGAAGTCGCCCGACGCCTCGCCCACGGTGGTCGCCATGGCGGACGCCTCGCCGTACCAGAGCTGCGACGCGAGGCCGAAGCCGATGTGCCCCTTCCCGTACATCGACTCCGTGGCGAGCACGGGGAAGCCGTTGAGCTTCGGCGACTCCAGGTCCTGGAG
>NZ_VIFM01000808.1 GCF_006636215.1 Myxococcus llanfairpwllgwyngyllgogerychwyrndrobwllllantysiliogogogochensis
CTCACCATCTCCATCCTCGGCGTCTGCGCCCTGCTGGCGCTCATCCTGGCGTTCCTGATCACCCGTTCGCTGGTCAAGCAGTTGGGCGGCGAACCCGCCTACGTGGCGGAGATCGCGACCAGCGTCTCCAACGGCGACCTGTCGCTGCAGATCGCAGCCAAGCCCGGCGACGACAGCAGCGTGCTGGCCGCCATGAAGAACATGGTGGACAAGCTCTCCCGCGTGGTGGCCGACGTCAACAGCGGTGCGGAGTCGCTGGCCGGCGCTTCCGAGGAGGTGAGCGCCACGGCGCAGTCGCTGAGCCAGGCCGCCAGCGAGCAGGCCGCCGGCGTCGAGGAAACCAGCGCTTCGCTCGAGCAGATGACCGCCTCGATCTCGCAGAACACCGAGAACGCCAAGCTCACCGACAGCATGGCCACCAAGGCCGCCCACG
>NZ_VIFM01000809.1 GCF_006636215.1 Myxococcus llanfairpwllgwyngyllgogerychwyrndrobwllllantysiliogogogochensis
ACGCAAGTCGCCGCTGCCCGTCGTCTTCATCACCGGCCACGGCGACGTGCCCATGGCCGTGAACACCATGAAGAAGGGCGCGCTCGACTTCATCCAGAAGCCCTTCAACGAAGAGGAACTCGTCGGCCTCGTGGACCGCATGCTCGACCGCGCCCGCGAATCCTTCGCCGGCCACCAG
Organism: Myxococcus llanfairpwllgwyngyllgogerychwyrndrobwllllantysiliogogogochensis; assembly: GCF_006636215.1. GTDB lineage: Bacteria > Myxococcota > Myxococcia > Myxococcales > Myxococcaceae > Myxococcus > Myxococcus llanfairpwllgwyngyllgogerychwyrndrobwllllantysiliogogogochensis. Next base: position 179 of record NZ_VIFM01000809.1, read on the forward strand.
CAGGCCGCCAGCCGCGATGCGCTGCTCTCCAAGCTCACCGGCCGCGAAGCGCAGGTGCTCGAGCGCATCGTCGCCGGCCGCCTCAACAAGCAGATCGCCGACGACCTCGGCATCAGCATCAAGACCGTGGAGGCGCACCGCGCCAACATCATGGAAAAGCTCAACGCCAACACCGTGGCCGACCTGCTCAAGATCGCCCTCGGCCAGAACGCGCCCAAGCCCTGACGCGCCCCGCGCGGGCTCCGCCCGGGGCC
>NZ_VIFM01000810.1 GCF_006636215.1 Myxococcus llanfairpwllgwyngyllgogerychwyrndrobwllllantysiliogogogochensis
TTATTATTCCATGTATGGACACATTGAAACCATGGCTCACGCCGTCGCCGATGGGGCGAACCGGGTGGACGGCGTTGAGGTGGTTGTGAAGCGCGTGCCGGAAACCATGCAGGCTGAAGCATTCGCCAAAGCAGGCGGGAAAACGCAAAACGCGCCCGTCGCCACGCCGCAGGAGCTGGCAGAGTATGACGCCATCATCTTTGGTACCCCGACGCGCTTCGGCAACATGTCCGGTCAGATGCGTACTTTCCTCGATCAAACCGGCGGTCTGTGGGCGTCCGGCGCTCTGTATGGCAAAATCGCCAGCGTATTTAGCTCAACCGGTACCGGCGGCGGCCAGGAACAAACCATTACCTCGACCTGGACGACGCTGGCCCACCACGGCATGATCATCGTCCCGATCGGCTATGGCGCCCAGGAGCTATTCGATAT
>NZ_VIFM01000811.1 GCF_006636215.1 Myxococcus llanfairpwllgwyngyllgogerychwyrndrobwllllantysiliogogogochensis
GTATTACTCAATAACAGGGTCGTTGAAGCGGCTGAGCCGTACTTAACGATCTTGCTACCGCTATGAGGATTCTGGGCCTGCATAATCGTCGCGGATGCTGGTGCGGTCCAGTTGTCGAAGTCGCGCTCAAACCCGGCGTTTAATACAAGGTTGCCCTGGATTTTGTTATCCACATCAGCCATTGCCGCCTTCAGGCTTGCTGAAACGGCGGTGGTGGCGCTGGCATTCGCAGCAATATCTTTCCCCTGCTGCGTGACCGTCTGCTGCAGCTGCATGACCGCAGACGTATTCGCGTCGATGGCCACGGCATCAGTGATGTCATAGATAGCGATGTAATCAATCTGAAGGACCGCCGCGTTCGGGTAGCAGTAGAGTGCAAAAACAGAACCATCGACCGCCGCCGACGATGGCGCACTGAACTCAGCGGAGTAC
>NZ_VIFM01000812.1 GCF_006636215.1 Myxococcus llanfairpwllgwyngyllgogerychwyrndrobwllllantysiliogogogochensis
GCTGCGGATGCGGGGTGCGCTGCCGGCGCGGGCCATGGCGTAGGCGACGGCGCCGCGTGCGACGGCGGCGTCGAGGCGGGGTTCATCGACCGCCAGCAGGCGGATGGGCGGGGCGCCGGCCGGCTGCCAGCCGCGCAGGGTGGCGAGCAGGCGGTCGCGCAGGGCCTGGGCGTGGAACACGCCGCCGTTGAGCAGCACGGTGTCGGGCAGGGCGCCGCCCTGGCGCTGCAGGAAGGCGGCGATATGGCGGGTGATGGCGGCGTCGTGGGCGTAGGGCAGGCCGAATTCGACGAGGGCGCCGCGCGCACGCAGGGGCTGCGCATCCGCCGCGACCTGCGGGAAGAACCCTTCCACCAGCAGCCGGTCCACGTCGGCGCGCGTGAGGGTGGCGGAGCGCGCGCCGCCGATCAGCCGGCTGCCGCTGCCCTGGAG
>NZ_VIFM01000813.1 GCF_006636215.1 Myxococcus llanfairpwllgwyngyllgogerychwyrndrobwllllantysiliogogogochensis
GTTCGACGTTACGCCGCAAGAACGTGTTGGTCGCGTCGTCGATAGCCTCTGCCAGCTGGACCCCATTTCTCTGTTCGTTGAGGGTCAGCTGCAGCGTGAATTGGCGTTTCCACGAGGGGATCGAAATCTCCTGGATCGTGTGAAATTTATCCACGAGGCTCTGATTGTTGGCCTGCATCATGCGGATCATGGGCAATGTCTGCAGAGCCGACTGCTGCAGCGCGACCAAGTCGCCAATGCGCTTGTCAAGATTCGCGGCCATGGTCTCCAGGTCGGAAAGCCGTTGGAGCTGCATGGGATCGGTGCCGATCGCTGACCGCATCCCTTCGGCGCGCTGAAGCATTGCCTGCAGGCCGATTCGCGCCGCAGCGATGTGAATGCCCAGCAGACGATGCTCATCACTCACCGCGTCGAAAGCCACGTCGAAGTCC
>NZ_VIFM01000814.1 GCF_006636215.1 Myxococcus llanfairpwllgwyngyllgogerychwyrndrobwllllantysiliogogogochensis
ACAGTGCACAGCCGCTGGCCGGCGGCCGCGCTCGCCCGCTGGCGTACTTCAAGGGCCAGCGCGTGCATGCGGTGGCCGGCATTGCCCATCCCCAGCGCTTCTTCGACATGTTGCGCGCGCGCGGGATCGGCGTGGTGCCGCATGCGTTCGCCGACCACCAGGCCTACCAGCCGCAGGACCTGTCCTTCGGTAGCCAGCTGCCGGTATTGATGACCGAGAAGGACGCGGTGAAATGCCGTGCGTTCGGCAACGACTGGCACTACGCGGTTCCGCTGCGCGCCGAGCTGCCCGCGGCGTTCTGGGTGGCGCTGACCGATCGCCTGGACAAGCTGCGGCCGAACTGACTGGCGCGGCGGCGCTTGCATTCACGCGCTGCTGCCCGCATTCCCGTTGTAACGAGCCTGCCGAGTACCGCCTGCATGACTGAATTC
>NZ_VIFM01000815.1 GCF_006636215.1 Myxococcus llanfairpwllgwyngyllgogerychwyrndrobwllllantysiliogogogochensis
TCATCCGGCTTTATGAAAGCCTGTGTCAGTTCCGGAGCACTGGTGTCTGGATCACCACACATGACTGGTTATGTGAAAGGTTTATGCTCCCTGCCTCGCAGAAAAACAATATTGCTGAAATGAAGCGTACCTTCCTGGAACCTGCTCTGAAGAAAATTAATGAGAAGACGCCATTAAAGGTAACATATACCACTGAAGAAGATGGTCGCTTGCTGTTTAATTTTCTTGATAAAAAACAATAGTCTGTAATTTTTATTTCCTCCCCCCTTAGTTTGTTGCTGACATATGGGGGGATACTGAACTTGCTGTGTTTCCCATAGTGCTTGCCTAACTTGACCTGTTTCCCGCAATCGCGGCTGTCTGCGTAGTTGACCTGTTTCCCACAGTCCGGGCCGTCTGCGGAGTTGACCTGTTTCCCACAGTCCCGGTCG
>NZ_VIFM01000816.1 GCF_006636215.1 Myxococcus llanfairpwllgwyngyllgogerychwyrndrobwllllantysiliogogogochensis
GACCGGGTAGCCGGTCAGTTTTTCAATGCGCTGGATGCGCTGATGCAACGTGTTGCGGTGGAGACCCAGCCGGTCGGCGGCCCGCACCACGTTGCCGTTCTCCTGCAGCAGCGTCTCGAGGGTCTCCAGCAGCAGCCATGGCGCTTTACGGCCCGGCTCGATCAGGCAGCCAAGGGTGTCGTGCATAAAATCGTTGAGCAGCGCCGGGTCGCTGACCGCGGACAGCAGTTTGATAAACCCCAGCTGCTGATAGTCGCTGATGCGCTGGGTTGGCCGCAGGGTATCGCACAGATCCAGCGCCTGGCGCGCCTGCGACAGCGCCCGCGGGTAACCCTGCAGCTGCCTGACCGGCGCGGGGAGGCCGCAGAGCAGCGACAAACTCTCCTCTCCGTCCGCCAGCGCCTGCAGCCACTGCTGTAGCCATTTTTTC
>NZ_VIFM01000817.1 GCF_006636215.1 Myxococcus llanfairpwllgwyngyllgogerychwyrndrobwllllantysiliogogogochensis
AAGTAAAATGTGACAATTTTTAATTAAAAAGGAGTAAAAATGGAAATTGCAGGACTTGTGTATTTTATCTTTGCTGTTGTATGTGCTTTTGAACTTTCTTATGATGCTAAACAAAGAAATATGAGCAGCTTATGGTGGGGTATAGTTGGGTTTTTCTTTGGCATTTTTGGATGTATTTTGTATTTAGCGGTTAAAAAACCTTATAGACGAGAACAAAAAATATCTAAAATGAGAGATTTAGAATTTTTAAGAGGATTGAAAGAAAAAAGGTGTATCAGTGAAGCCGAGTATGAAAAATACAAAGCAGAAGTTCTAGAATAGATGTAAATGAGGATCATTCCTCATTTAACTCCTTAATCTTTCTAATCTGTATCTCACACTGTTTGTATTTGTAAAAAAGCATAGAATAAGCATTTAAAATATCTAGTTC
>NZ_VIFM01000081.1 GCF_006636215.1 Myxococcus llanfairpwllgwyngyllgogerychwyrndrobwllllantysiliogogogochensis
AGTGCGCGAAGGCCGTCCCGGGGCGGATGGGCGGGGTGGGGTCGCGGTTCAGCTCGTGGTCCATGGTGTAGAACTCGCGCTCCACCACGTTGCGGACCTCGTCCGTCTGGCGACGGAACTCCCGCATGAACTTGCCGATGGCACGCGCCAGCTCGGGCAGCCGCTGCGGCCCGAGGATGAGCAGCGCGGCCACCGCGATGAGCACCATTTCGCCTGCGCCGATGTTGAACATGTCCTGACGGGCTCCCCGAAGCAGCCCGGTTTATCGCGCCCCGGGCCCCCTGGCGCAACCGCTCGACGCTTCCGGACGTCCGCCCGTCACCGTGGGCGGGGGGCAACCGGGCCCACCACCGGGCCCACACACTACTGGTGTGGGTGTGCCTGGGGCGACAAGGGGACGGCCAGGCCCTGCTCGGCAGGCACCGCCAGCGCCCGGGCCTGCTCCTTCGAGCGGACCTGACGCTCCACCACCCACAACACCGGCGGCAGCAAGAGCGACATGCCCATGGACACCCCGGCCACGAGCCCCATTCCGCCCAGCGTGCCGTCCGGCAGGTCCGTCAGGAGCTGCGCGCTGAGGAAGGCGCCCAGGGCCGCGGCCATGTGCTGGACGGCGGACTGCAACGACATGAAGCGCGCGCGCACCGGGTTGTCCGGCACGCGCGAGGTGAGCGTGTTGTAGGACACGTTGCGCACACCCATCGCCGTCATGAAGAGCACGAAGAGCAGCGGAATCGGCAGCCACTGGGGGTAGCGCACGAAGCCCACGTAGGTGGCGACCAGCACCAGCAGCGAGCCGGCCGTGCCGACCTTGAAGGCCCCGAGCCTGTCCACCAGCGGCCCCGCCAGTCGCAGGGTGATGAAGCTCACGATGCCGCCGACGAAGTACGGCAGCCACAGCAGGTCGCGCGGGTAGCCCAGGTTCTGCTGGAGGTAGGCGGAGATGTTGGGGATGAGGACGAAGCCCGCCATCATCACCACCGCCGTCATGAGGTAGGACAGCTGCACCTCGCGGCGACCGAGCAGCTCCAGCACGCCCACCGTCTGCACCGGCCCGCGACCGTTCACCAGGTGTCCTCGCACCGGTGGCAGGAAGAAGATGGCGCCCAGCGCCACCAGCAGGCCCAGGCCCGCCACCACGAAGAAGGGCAGACGCCAGCCTCCGTGCTCGGCCAGCTTCAGCGCCATGGGCACCCCCGCCACCGAGGCGATGGAGAAGGCCCCCATCACCGCGCCCAGCGCCCTGCCCCGCCGCTCCACTGGAATCAGGTCCGCGATGATGGACAGGGACAGCGACGTGGCGGGCCCACCGAAGATGCCAGCGACGACGCGCGCCATGAGCAGCGTGGACATGCCCGTGGCCAGCCCTCCGGCCGCCGTGGCGAGGACCAGGCCCAGCATGGACACCGCCAGCGCCTTGCGCCGGTCGAACCTGTCCAGGAAGTAGCCGCCCGCGAGCCCCGCCACGCTGGCCGCCGCCGTGTACGCGCCGCCGATGGTGCCGATGTGAGAGGAGGCGATGCCCAGCCCCTTCGCGAAGTCCGGGCCCAGCGGCATCACCATCACGAAGTCCAGGATGTTGACGAACTGGACCGCGCCAATCAGGAAGACCACCCAGCGCTCGGAAACCTGTCGCTCTGTCGGCATGCCGACCCAGTCCTAAGCCATTCGCGGGCGCAGCGCACGACTCCTACACACGGAAGCGACGCACCTCGCCCCGGAGGATCTCCGCCTGCCGCTGGAGGTTGTCGATGGCCTCCTCCAATTGCTTGACGGAGCGTGTCTGGTGCTCGGACACGCCCTTGATGGTCTCCACGGCCTTGAGCACCTGCTCGCTGCCCTTGGTCTGCTCCTTCTGGGCGCGGTTCAGGTGCGTCACCATCTCGTTGATGCTCTCGATGGAGCGGGTGATCTGCTTGCTGCCGTGCGCCTGCTCCTGGCTGCTGCGCTGCACGTGGGCGGTGAGCGCCTTCATCTTCTCCGCGCTCTTCATGATCTGCTCGCCGCCCTTGGCCTGCTCGTTGGAGGCCTTGGAAATCTGCTGCACCGTTTCGCTGATGCGGTGGATGGAGGCCGTCACCTGCTTGCTGCCGCGCGCCTGCTCCACGGTGGCGCGAGCAATGGCCTTCACCATCTGCGTGGACTTCTGGGTGCTGTCGTTGATTTTGCGCAGCGCCCCTTCGGCCTCGCGGCCCAACTGCACGCCCTCGTCCACGTTGCGCGCGCCCTGGTTCATCACCACCACGGCGTTGCGGCTCTCCTCCTGGATGCTGCGGATGAGCTCGGCGATTTCCTTGGTGGACGCACCGGTGCGCTCGGCCAGGTCCTTGATTTCCTCGGCCACCACCGCGAAGCCCTTGCCGTGGTCTCCCGCCTGCGCGGCGATGATGGCGGCGTTGAGGGCCAACAGGTTGGTCTGCTCGGCCACGTCGTCGATGACGTTGAGGATGTTGCCAATCTCGGAGATGCGCCGGCCCAGGCTGTCGATGACGTCCGCCGTCGCCCGGCTGGTGTCCTTGATGCGGTCGATGCCGGTGAGCGTCTTGCGCAGCGCCTCCACGCCCGTCTGGGCGTCGTCGAAGACCTGCTCGGACAGGCGCGCCGTCTCCTTCGCGTTCGCCTCCACCTGACCGATGGCCGCATCCATCTGGCTGATGGCCGAGGACGTCTCCTCCGTGGAGGACGACAGCTCCTGGATGTTCTTGGCCACCTCCTTGATGGAGAACGTCATCTCCTCAATCGCGCTGGTGGTCTCCTCAACGCTCGCGGCCATCGCCGTGACGTTCTCCGCCACCTCGTCATTGGTGGCGGCCATCTCCATGATGGAGGAGCTGCTCTCCTCCGCGCTCTGGTAGAGGACCTCCACGTTCTCCGCGATTCCGCGCAGCGAGGCCATCATCTCCACCATGGAGGAGGACGTCTCCTCCACGCGGGCCTGGACGGTGCTCGCACCGGAGGACACGGTGGTGCCGGTGCGGTGGATCTGCTCGATGACCCCGGCCACCACGTCCGACACGCCACGCACCCGGCCCAGCGTGTCGCGCCAGCTCTGGGCGATGCGGTTGAGCGCCTCCGCCAGCAGGCCCAGTTCGTCGCGCGAGCTGATGTCCACGCGGCCGGTGAGGTCCGCCTCCGCGAGCCTCCGCGCCATGGTCATCATCGCGTCCAGTGGCACGAGGATGAACGCGCGGGAGATGAAGAAGGCCACGACGAGGAAGAGCGCCAGGCCGATGCCGAACGCCAGCAGCACCACCTGGCGCAGCGAGGTGACGACCTCGTCCAGCGACGAGAAGTTCACCGCGACCAGCACCTGGCCTGGGCCCTCGCGCAGCACCACCGGGCGCACAATCGCCCGGTTGCCATTGTCGAACAGGGCACCATCCAGGGGCGCGCCGGGACTGCCCTCCAGCCGCTGCCTCAGGTTCTTCAGCAGCCACGCCTCCGCGCCGGGGGGATGGACGGCCTGCATCCGGCCGTCGGCGCCGAGGACGGCGATGAGCGCGAAGTCGTCGTCTCCTCCGTGCAGGGCCTCCAGCAGCGGAGGGAGCACGGAGACGGAGGTGTTGGCCAGATCTCGCGCGGCCTGGAGGGCCTTGTCGTCGCCGTGCTTCGTCAGGCGCGTCTCCAGGAAGTCCTCCACCCGGGCGGGGACGACGAAGAAGAGCGTCCCGAGGATGATAGCGAGCACCACGGCGAAGGAGCCGAGCAGGATGCTGCGCAGGCCGGGTTTCTTGAAGCGCGGAGCCAAGGCGAGGCACTGTAGGAATGGAAACACCGACAGGGCAAGAACCGGGGTGGAGCCCTCGTCCGCCCCTCCGCCCGGCGGGAGCCTGACTTCCCCCCGTCTGGATGCGTAAGGTCATACCCGATGAAGCCCACCCTGCTGCTGACCGACCCCCTCTTCCTCCAGCACGACCCGGGAGAGGGACACCCGGAATCCCCCGCGCGCTTGCAGCGCATCCTCGGGGTGCTCTCGCGCGCGCCGGTGCGGGGCACGGTGATGGCGTCCCCCCGCTCCGCGACGGACGCGGAGTTGATGGCGGTCCACACCCCGGAGCTGCTCACGCGCCTGCGCAAGCTCAGCGGACACCAGGCCCAGATTGACGCGGACACCCACGTTTCTCCGGACAGCGTGGATGCGGCACGGCTGGCCGCGGGCGCCTCGGTGCAGGCCGTGGAGGCCGTCATGGCGGGACAGGCGCGCAACGCCTTCGCGCTGGTGCGTCCTCCCGGACACCACGCGGAGCCGGACCGCGCCATGGGCTTCTGCCTGCTGAACAACGCGGCCATCGCGGCAGAGGCGGGGCGACGGCTGGGCGCCGAGCGCGTCCTCGTGCTCGACTGGGACGTCCACCACGGCAACGGCACGCAGGCGGCCTTCTGGGGGCGCCGCGACGTGATGTACCAGTCGGTGCACCAGTTCCCCTACTACCCGGGCACCGGCGCCACGCCCGAAGTGGGCCGGGGCGCGGGTGAGGGCTACACCGTGAACGTGGGCCTGCCGGGCGGCAACTCGGACGCGGACTACGGGATGCTCTTCGAGGAGCTGCTCCTGCCGGTGGCCGAGGCCTACCGTCCCCAGTTGGTGCTGGTGTCGGCGGGCTTCGACCCGCATCAGCACGACCCGATTGGCGGCATGGACGTCACGGAGCGGGGCTTCGCCGCCATGTGCTCCGCGATGCGCGCGCTCGCCGAGCGCGTCTGTGACGGCAAGCTGGTGCTGCTGCTCGAAGGGGGCTACTCGCTGGAGGGCCTGTCGCAGTCGGTGCATGCCTGCATCGAGGTGCTCGCCGGGCGCACCGACAGCTTCCCCACGGGCGACGTCCACACGGACGCGAAGGACGCGCTGGCCGCGAGCCGTCAGGTGATGAAGCAGTATTGGAGCGCGCTGTCGTAGTCGGATGTCGACGTGACGCTGCCCCCGGGTGCGATGCCTGGAAGCGCGCGCGTGGCTACCTCCTGACGGACCCGCCGTGCCCGGGAGGGCTTCATGTCCGTCGAAGCGCCCCGGGCGTCGCGCGCCCCGCCCTGGTTTCGCGCGCGGCGAGGCCGGTGGCGCCTCCTCCTGGGCTGGGGGCTCGTGGTGGTGCTGGCCGTCGAAGGGCTGTTGAACCTGGTGCTCAATGTCGGGCTCGTGCCCGCGCAACTCGCCAGGGCCACGCCGAGGACGCGGGTGGAGTGGCGCGGAGGCTGGTGGTTGTGGCCCGGGCCCGTGCACCTCCGAGGCTTCTCCGTGTGGCAGCGGGATGCTCGCGCGGAGTGGCGCATCGACGCGGAGACCGTGGAAGCCCACGCGTCCCTCTTCGCGCTCCTGTCCCGGCGGGTCCACGCGCAAGGGGTGCGTGCCCAAGGTGTGAGCGTGCACGCGGAGCCCATGCCCGCGATGGAGACCACGCCCACGAGACGCCGGCACTCGCATCCGTGGGAAATCGAGCTGCGGGACATCGAGTTGGAGGACCTGCACGAGCTGACGTTGAAGCCGGTGCGCTACGTGGGCCCGGGTCAGGCGAAGGGCTCGGTGCGGCTGGTCACCGGCCAACGACTCACCGTGACGCTCGACACGCTCCACCTGGAGGACGGCGCGCTGGAGCAGGAGGGACGGACCGTGGCGCGCGTGAGGGAGGTGTCGGGCGTGCTGGACCTCGATGCCATCCGAGCCGCTCCGGAGGAGCCGCGCCGGGTGGCGAAGTTCGACGGACGGATGGGCGTGCGCCTGGAAATTCTCGACCTCGCGTGGCTCGGGGCGCTGCTGTCCCGGGAGCATCCTGACCTGCTGCGTGAGGGCGCCGGACAGCTCGACGCGGAGGTGCGCATCCAGGGAGGACACCTGGCCGCGGGCAGTCGCGTGGATGCGAGCGGTGCTCCGCTGGAGCTGCGGGTGGGCCCCGTGCGCGTGCGAGCCCCCTGGAGTGTTCACGGCGAGGTGACGGAGGACGGAGGCACCGGGGCTCACAGCGTGCTGAAGATGCGCTTCACCCCTGTCCACGTGGAGGGCAAGGCGGGACGCGTGCTCGAGATACCGGAGGTCTCGCTCACGCTGCGGGCGAAGACGGATGCCCCCGACGCGAAGCCCCAGGTGAAGCACGAACTGCACGTGATGCGCAGTCGGCCCGTGGACCTGCGGATGCTCAACGCATGGATGGGGAAGACCTTCCACGTGGAGTCGGGTCACGCCACGCTGGAGGCATCGGACAGCACGAGCGGACAAGAGGAATCACAGCGATTGCGCCTGGACCTCTCTTCGAACCTCGTGGAAGGACGGTGGGCGGGAATCCTCATGCTCGGCAAGGCCTCCGCCGAAATCGACGCGCGGCGTCTGCGCCTGCACGGCAAGAGCCTGGGCCTGGATGGCTCGGCGCTTCACCTGAACCACGTCTCAGCGGACGTACCGCACATCACGATTCGCGGATGGAGTGGGCGCTTCGACCTGCCCCACGCGCGGTTGACCCTGGAGCCCGTCGAGCTGGAGGCACACTTCTCCGCGCACTTCTCCAACGCGGACCCGTTCGTCGCGCTGCTCACGGCCGAGAAGAAGCTCCCGGGGTTCCTGTCGCCCTTGCTGGAGGCACGGGACTTGAGGGTCACCGGGCAGGCGCGGATGAGCGACGCGGGATTGCAGGTACGCGCGCTGCACGCGAAGGCGGACGGGCTCGAACTGGAGGGCCGCCTGGATACGGCACGGGGAACCACGCACGCGCTCATCTACGCGAAGGTGGGAATCCTCTCGGGGGCCATCGAAGTGAAGCCCGGTGACACCCATGTGCAGCTCAAGGACGCACGGCGCTGGTACGAGGAGCGGCTCCCGACACCCTCTCGCTGAGGCAGCACGTGAAGCCGTCACACGTGCCGGGAGGACTCCGCCGGCTTCGCGCGCCTGGCGTCTTCCGTGCGCGCCCGGGCGTCATGCGACAACCCGAGCATGAAGGCGAACAGCAGGCCCATCACCAGTTGCAAGGCCACGAGGAGCACCTGGAACACGCGGGCGTCGTCGCCCTGCCCCGGCACACCGAGCAGCGCCAGGATGGCCCGCGTGCCGACGAAGCCCGGCGCGAGCTGGAGCAGACCGGGCATGATGATGGTCGACGGGAGTCGCTCCGGCAGTCGGCTGTAGAGCTGGCCCGCCACGCCCAGCACGAAGGCGGAGATGAGCGGGCTGCCATTGTCGCCGAACACGCCCTTGGTGAGTTCCTGAACGCCCCAGGCCAGCAGCACCGCGCCGACAATCCACGGCGTATCGCGCCGCCTCGCGGACATGCAGACCGTCAGCGCCAGGCCCCCCGCTGCGATGATGACCAGCACCACGGGCTCAGGGAGCGCGTTCGCATGCAGTTGCACCGGAAGCGGCCCGAACAATCTCCAGAGCGTTCCCGCGGCGCCGATGCCCACCGCCAGCATGAGGAAGCGCAGCAGCCCATAGGTGAGCCGTGACATCCCCGCCTCCACCGACTCACCCACCAGCTCCGCCGAGCCCAGCGTCACCACCATCGCCGGCACGAGCAGCGTCACGCCCCCGAAGAGGGCGCGCGCCGCATCGAACGTCGGCAGCACGAAGGTCAGCCCGAACGCGAGCAGTGTCCCTAGAAACGCGGCGAGGAAACTCTTCTGCAGGTCCATACGCTCGGACTTGAGCGTGCCGAAGTGAATGCCTCCCGCGAGCACCCCCACCACGAGCGCCGCCACCAGCTCCCACCAGCCGCCGCCGACACGGGCGGCGACCGCCGCGCCGTACACGCCATATGCGAGGTAGACGAGCCACTCGGGGTGCAGCTGATGGGACGCCATGATGCGGTCCAGCTCGGCGCGGGCCTCGGCCACCGTGCGCTTCCCTCGTGCGATGGACTCCGACAGCAGGAGCAGCGAGGCGGCACGCGTCAGGTTCCAATGCGGATTGAAGGGCAGCCGGTGGAAGTCGACGCGGCGACTCGCGCCCGAGCGCACCTCCGTCAGCGCGAGCGTCTGGAGGGTGAAGACCTCCACCTCCAGCCCCCAGGCCCGCGCCGCCTTCTTCACGCGATTCTCCACGCCGAAGGAAGGCACGTAGGACAGGTGCAGCGCCCGCGCGAGGTCGAGCAGCAAGGCCACGGTCGCGTCCTCGTCGAGCAGCGCCCCGGACTCTGGTGCCTCGCTCATGCGCGCCGCCCTCCTGGCGACCTGCCCTTCCGACGGAAGCCCGTCTCCCTTCGACGAACCCGAACCGCCCGCACCTGGAGGTGGGGACCCGTCAGGCACGCGGAAAGCAGCCCTCCGGGGCAACGCCGTGTCGCGCTCCATGCGAAGCCGCGTCACCGCATCGACGGGGCCTCGTCATCGGCGTCCTCGTCGGGACTCTCGTCCTGCTGCGCCAGCGCGAAGCTCGCGCCGATGATGACGCTGAGCTGGAGGAAGCGAACCTTCTGGCTCGGGGACAGGGGCTGGAGGCCCGCTCGCTGAAGAGCGTCGGCAAGGCGCTCGGTGACCTCCTGGCCCCAGGCCACGTTGCCGCCCACCGTGAAGCGGGCGCGGCCCACCGTGAAGTGCAGTCCGGTGGCGACATGGTAGAGGTCCCAACCCGCCAGCAGCGCGTTCATGCGAGATGTCGCTGTCACGCCACTGAAGTCCGTGTGCGCGCTCACGTAGGCGCGCAGCCGGGACCCCAGCCGCTGCTCCACGCCCAGCGCCACGTTGACCAGCGGCGCGAGCGCGAAGTCGACGTCCGGGTCGATGACCTCCTGGGAGTCCCGGGGAGAGAACGACGCGGCATCGACCAGCGTGAAGGGCTTCACCCGGGCGAAGCCTTCCGCCGCCAGGTACACGGACGTGCCCCCCAGCGTCCCACTCACGCCGAGCGCCACCGCCCAGCTCGACTGGAACCTCGCGGCGAGCCCCTCCTGGAAGTCGAAGGCGGACGCGGGCGTCGACGACAGCCCGAAGCCCCGCTCCAGCACCGCGCGCTCGAAGCTCGATTCGCCCTCCCCCCACAGCGCCACGCTCGGCGTCGTCACGGTGAGGCCCGCGGACATGGACTCCCGCTGGTAGCTCACCCCCACCTTCGCGAGCAGCCGCACGTGGCGCAGGTGGAAGTCGCGGCCGAGCGTGGACAGCAGCGCGCTGCCTCCGGGGCCCGAGCCCTGCGCCAGCACCTGGATGTTCGTCTCCTGGTCCCTCACCGCCACGAAGGGGCTGACGCCCACGCCCACGTGTCGTCCCAGGGGAAAGGACCACGTGAGCCCCGCCCAGTACTCCCCCACGTCCTGGTCCAACCGCACGTCCGCCGCGAGCTGGTCCATGCCTGGCACCCCACCCAGGTCCGTACCCGTGCCCTGCTCGCGAGACTCCAGCGACGCGATGAACCCCTGCCGCGTCAGCAGCGAATAGGCGAGCCGCGACCTGCCCAGGAAGCCCCAGCGCAGCGAACCCGCGATGAGGGAGGGCAGCACGTCGACTCTCGACTCGGTGAGGCCCTCACCGTTGCCCAGGCCGTTCTGGACGGAGAGGCGCGTGGACTCGAAGACGGTTCCCGTCAACTCCAGCTCCGGCGTGCGCAGGAGCGCGAGCGCACCCGGGTTGTAATAGACGGCGCTGATGTCACCCGGGTTCGCGATGAACGCGCCGCCGAGCAGCCACGCCCGGTTGCCGAACTGTCGCGTCCAGTAGTGCGCGTCCTGTGCCCGGGCCAGGGGCGACATCAGGAGAAGCAGCAACAACCCCCACGGCCTGACTCCTGGCATCCATCCACCCGGGACTCGCGGAACGTCGCAAGGTGACCACCGGCCAGCGCCCGCGCCATCGCCCCGCGAACGCAGTCCGGTGTCCACGGGCCACGAAGTCGGGCCGGGCCGTCGCACCGTCGGCCTGGCCCCCCGTCCGCCCCGTCTTGTTCCCCGGGGCCGCCACGCTCACTCCTATTCCACATTCACGTCCGGGAGATTCGATGGCGACCCAGAAGAAGAAGGAAACGAAGAAGCAACCCAACATCCTCGTCATCTTCGGTGACGATATCGGCTACTGGAACGTCAGTGCCTACAACCTCGGGGTGATGGGGTACCGCACGCCGAACATCGACCGGCTGGCGAAGCAAGGCGCGCTCCTCACCGACTACTACGCGCAGCAGAGCTGCACGGCGGGGCGCGCGGCGTTCATCACCGGCCAGTGTCCGTTCCGCACGGGGCTCACCAAGGTCGGCATGCCGGGCGCCAAGGTCGGCCTGCAGGCCGAGGACCCGACCATCGCGGACCTGCTCAAGGCCCAGGGATACCGGACCGCGCAGTTCGGCAAGAACCACCTGGGAGACCGCGACGAGTTCCTGCCCACCGTCCACGGCTTCGACCAGTTCTTCGGCAACCTCTACCACCTCAACGCGGAAGAGGAGCCAGAGAACCCCGACTACCCCAAGGACCCGGCCTTCAGGAAGCGCTTCGGTCCGCGCGGTGTGCTGCGGTGCAAGTCGGATGGCAAGGGCGGCCAGAAGGTGGAGGACACGGGCCCGCTCACCAAGAAGCGGATGGAGACGGTGGACGAGGAGTTCCTCTCCGCCGCCATGGACTACCTGGACGACGCGAAGAAGTCCGACCAGCCCTTCTTCATGTGGTTCAACACCACGCGCATGCACGTCCACACGCACCTGAAGCCGGAGTCGCGCGGCAAGACGGGGCTCGGCCTCTACCCGGACGGCATGGTGGAGCATGACGGCATGGTCGGGCAGCTCCTCGACAAGCTCGACTCAGTGGGCCTGTCGGAGGACACCATCGTCGTCTACACCACGGACAACGGCGCGATGACGTGCATGTGGCCCGACGGCGGCATGACGCCCTTCCGCGGCGAGAAGGACACCAACTGGGAGGGCGCCTTCCGCGCGCCGTGTGTCGTGCGCTGGCCCGGCGTGATTGAGCCCGGCACGCAGATCAACGAGCTGTTCTCTTCCGAGGACTGGCTGCCCACGTTCCTCGCGGCCGCGGGCGACCCGGACATCGTGGACAAGCTCAAGAGCGGCCATGAGGCCAACGACAAGAGCTTCAAGGTCCACCTGGATGGCTATGACCAGCGGGAGCTGCTGTCCGGCAAGGGGCCCTCCGCGCGCACGGAGTTCTTCTACTTCGGTGACGACGGAGAGCTGGTCGCCGTGCGCCACGGGCGCATGAAGCTCGTCTTCGCGGAGCAGAACGCCAAGGGCATCGAGGCCTGGGGTGAGCCCTTCACCATCCGCCGCGCGCCGCTCGCCTTCGACCTGCGCGCCGACCCGCTGGAGCGCTCGCAGGACGCCGTCGGCTACCAGTCCTGGCTCATCGACCACGCCTTCTACTTCGTGCCCGCGCAGCAGGCCGTGGCCCGGTTCCTCTCGAGCTTCCGAGAGTTCCCGCCGCGTCAGCGTCCGTCGAGCTTCTCCGTGGATCAGGTCGTCGCGAAGCTGGAGAGCGCGCCCTCCGGCATGCACTGAGCGCATGAGCCAGGCCCGCGTCGTCCAGTGCGACGGCGCGCGCCTCCGGCTCACACGGGCTGGGGGTGCTCCTGCTCGGCGAGCACGTAGCGCGAGATGGCGCCGAGCAGCTGCTCCACGTCCACGGGCTTGCGCAGGTAGTCCTCCACGCCGAGCGCGGCCACCTCGCGCGCGCTCACGCCCTGTCCGGAGATGACGACTACCGGGATGGGCGCCAGCGAGGCGTCGGCGAGCTGCCTGTCGCGAAACTCCCAGCCATTGACGTCCGGCATCATCAAGTCCAACAGAATCACGGAGGGGCGCGCGCCATGGCGCAGCAACTCCAAGGCCTCGCGCCCTCCTCGCGCCAGCAGCACGCGATGCCCCTCCAGCTCCAGCACGTCCTTGAAGGCCAGCAGGATGTCGGGGTCGTCGTCTACCGCGAGCACGTAATTCGAGGGCGTCATGTCCGAGTCTCTCCTCGTGTAGACAAGGTGCGGACGAACAGGCCCCGCGTCATCGCCCTGCTGCCTGGCGAGGCACGCCCGGCGGGGCCAGTGCGTGCACGCTCGTCAACAACGCGGCGCCCCGGTTCCAACCGGACAGACGAGGCCCCGCCCCATCGCCGGGGCCGCCGCGCGGCATGGATTTGTGTCCCAATTCCGCCGCCAACCGTGCGAGAAGCAGCCACGCAGCCAGGAGGAGACACCATGGCGGAGATGAGCTACCGGACGGCGCTGGTGACGGGCGCCTCGAGCGGGCTGGGACGGGGCCTGGCGCTGTGGCTGGCCAAGCGAGGCCTGCGCGTCTTCGCCGCCGGGCGCCGGCTGCCGCAGCTGCAAGCCCTCGCCGCCGAGGCCCAGGCCGCTGGCGCGACGGTGGAGCCGCTGGAGCTGGATGTCACGCGCACGGAGGCCCATCTGGAGCGCCTGCGCGAGCTCGACTCGGAGTGTGGCGGCCTGGACCTAGTCGTGGCCAACGCCGGCGTCGGCGGAGTCACGCACGGCAAGCGCCTGGACTGGGACAAGGTGCGCGCCATCATCGACACCAACGTCACGGGCGCCGCCGCCACGCTGACGGCCGTGCTGCCGCGCATGGTGGAGCGCCGCCGCGGACACGTGGTGGGCATCTCCAGCCTCGCGGCCCACCGGGGGCTGGCGGGCCACGCCGCGTACTCCGCCTCGAAGGCGTTCCTCGCCACGTTCATGGAGAGCCTGCGCGTGGACCTGAGCAGCACCGGCGTGCGCGTCACCTGCATCTACCCGGGCTTCGTGAAGAGCGAGATGACCGCGGACAACCACTTCCCCATGCCCTTCCTGATGGAGACGGACGCGGCCGTGGAGCTGATGGGCACGGCCATCCTGCGCGGCGAGACGGAGCTGTCCTTCCCGTGGCAGCTGGCCCTTCCCTCGCGGCTGGCGAAGGTGCTGCCCAATCCCCTCTTCGACGCCGCCGCCCGTCGGCTGCGCTGACCCTTCCTCTTAGCCAGGAGCTGGAACGATGACGTCCCCTCAATCCTTCGCCCAGCGCTTCGCCCGCCTCGCCGACGAGCGCTCCCCGTTCTGCCTCGGCGTCGACCCGTCGAAGGACCTGCTCGCGCGCTGGGGGCTGCCCGACACCGCGAAGGGCCTCTCCGACTTCTGCGAGCGCATCTTGGATGCGGCCGGTGACAGCGTCGCGGTGGTGAAGCCGCAGAGCGCGTTCTTCGAGCGCCACGGCCCCTCGGGACTCCTGGTGCTCCAGTCGCTGATGTATCGCTTCAAGGATGCGGGGACGCTCACGCTGCTCGACGTGAAGCGCGGTGATATCGGCACCACCATGGACGCCTACGCGGAGACCGTCTTCGGCGCGGGCAGTCCGTACGAGGCGGACGCGGCCACCTTCACCGCGTACCTGGGCCTGGGCGCGCTGGTGAAGACGATTGAGCGGGCGCGGGCGTCCGGTGCCTGTGCGTTCCTCGTCGTGCGCTCCTCCAACCCGGAGGGCGCGTCGCTCCAGACGTCCATGGGGGCCGATGGTCGCACGGTGGCAGAGGTGCTCGCGGACGGCCTGCGAGAGCTGAACGAGAAGGCGGGGCCGGGCGAACTGCCCGCTGGCGCGGTGATGGGCGCCACCCTGCCCGCTTCGGACCGGGGCGTCGTGAAGCGGCTGGGCGGCGCGCTGATGCTGACGCCTGGAATCGGCGCGCAGGGCGCGGGCTTCGACGACCTCAAGAGCCTGTTCGCCGGTCGCGAGGCGCAGGTCATCCCCACCGCCACGCGCTCCGTGCTGGAAGCGGGGCCCGATGTCGCCTCCCTCCGCGCGGCCATCCAGCGCCACGTGGAGCCCGCGCGCCGCTTCCGCATGGGCACCTGAAACGACTCGGGCCCCGCGTCCTCCCGAGGGAGGCGCACGGGGCCCGGAGGTCCACGGCGGTGAGCGCTACTGCGCGCCCATCATGAACTGGTCCACGTCGACAGTGTTCTTGTCGGGCACGGCGTCCTTCGGCTCGGTGCCCTTCTTGAAGAACATCAGCTCGGAGCCCTTCGCGCCGGGGCTCGCGATCTTGCCCGTCTTCTTGTCGATGTGGAGCCGCACCAGGTCCATCGACTGCCACGGGTAGAACTCCGACTGCGGCCGGCCCTCCAGCGCGCGCTTCATGTAGTTGAGCCAGATGGGCAGCGCCGCGCGGCCACCCGTCTCGTAGCGACCGAGCGGATGCGGGTTCAAGTCGTAGCCCACCCACGCCACCGTCACGAGGTCCCGCGTGTACGCCGCGAACCACGCGTCGAAGGAGTCGTTCGTCGTCCCCGTCTTGCCGGCGGCGGGCTTGCCCAGGCGCGTGGCCGGGCCACCCGTTCCCTGGAGCACCACGCCGCGAAGCAGGTGCGTGAGGATGAAGCCGACCTCCGCGCTCATCACCTGTTCACCGGGCTCGAAGAGGCGCGCGTAGCCGGCGGCCACGCGGTCCTGCAGCGGCGCCCACGCGTCGTCGAACGCGGTGTGGTCCTCCAGCGTGCGGCCAAAGCGGTCCTCCACCTTGCGCACGAAGTACGTGGGCTTCTTGCGGCCGTAGCGGTTGAACGTCGCGTAGGCGTTGGCCAGGTCCACCGGGTACACGCACGAGGAGCCGAGCGCCGCGGAGAAGTCCATGTTCATGGGGGTGGTGATGCCCAGCTTCGTGCTCCACGCCGCCATGTTCTTCACGCCCACCGCGCCGAACGTCTTCACCGCGGGGATGTTCATCGAGTTGACGAGCGCGGTGCGCAAGAGCACGTCGCCCACGAACTCCTCGCTGTAGTTCGCCGGCTTCCAGGACACCTTGTTGTCCGGGTCGTGTTCCACAATCGGCGAGTCGACGATGACGGAGGCCTCCGTCCAGTTCAGCTGCTCCAGCGCCGCCGAGTACACGAAGGGCTTGAACGAGCTGCCCGGCTGACGGCACGCCTGGAAGGCGCGGTTGAACTCGTTGTCGTCGAAGTCGTACCCACCCACCATGGCCGTGAGGTACTGGCGGTGGGGGTCCACGGAGACGAGCGCGCTCTGGGCCTCGGGCGTCTGCTCCAGCCGGAAGAGCTTCACGCCCTCCTCGGGGATGTCCTCGGCCAGCTTCTTGTCCCACTGCTCCTTGTCGTCCGTGAGGTCCTTCTTCGTCACGTGACGCACGACGACGAGGTCGCCCACGGCGATGGCCTTCTTCACCGACGAAATCATCATCGCCGGGTAGTAGCCCTCCGGGTTCACCTTGCGCGCCCAGCGCATGCCGAGCAGCGGCAGCCGCCCCGCATGCGGGCCCACCTGGATGTCCGCGCCCCTGCCGTCCGAGTCAAGCTGCGTGACGGCGGCCACATAGAGCCGGCCCTCGGTGAGGTCCTCCTTGCCCATGTACCTCTTCGCGCGCTCGATGAAGGCCTTGAGCGCCTCCGGCGTGAGCTGCTGCACCGGCCCGCGCCAGCCCTGACGCTTGTCCACGGAGAGCAGGCCATCCATCACCGCGTCCTGCGCGGCGCGCTGGCGCTCGCTGTCCATGGTGGTGAAAATCTTGAGGCCGTCCTTGAGCAGCACGGGGTTGCCGTACCGTTCCACCACGTCCTTGCGCACCTGCTCCACGAAGTACGGGGCGAACTCGTGGAAGACGTCCTCCACGGGGAACACGTTCACCACTTCCGCGTTGGCCGTGTCGTGCTCGGCCTGCGAAATCATCCCCTCCACCAGCATGCGGCGCAGCACGTAGGCGCGGCGCTTGCGAGCGGCGTCCGGACGCAGGAAGGGTGAGTAGCGGCTGGGCGCCTGGGGAAGACCCGCGATGAGCGTCATCTCCCCGAGCGTCAAATCGCGCACGTCCTTGCGGTAGTAGTTCTCCGCCGCGCTCTGCACGCCGTAGCTGTGGTGCCCGAGGAAGACGTTGTTCAGGTAGAGGTAGAGAATCTCTTCCTTGGTGAGCGACTGCTCCAGCCGCAGGGCGAGGATGGCCTCGCGAATCTTGCGGGTGAGCGTCTTCGCCGTGGCGGACTTGTAGCCCTCCGCGGAGATGAGCACCGCCTTCGCCGTCTGCTGCGTCAGGGTGGAGCCACCCTGGATGCCGCCGGAGCGCAGGCCCAGCTTCGAGCCAATCGTCTTGAAGGCCGCGCGCGAGGTGCCCAGGATGTCCACGCCGAAGTGGTCGAAGAAGCTGGAGTCCTCGCTGGCGATGAACGCCTGCACCAGCCGCTTCGGAATCCGCTCGTAGGGGACGACCTTGCGCCGCTCGTTGTAGAACTCGCCCGCGAGCACCGCGTCGTCCGTGTAGACCTCGGTGACGATGGGCGGCCAGTACTCGTCCACCTTGGGGATGGCCGGCAGTCCGTCCGAGTACACGTAGTAGATGGCCACCAGGCCCACCGCGCCCGCCGTGGCGCCCGTGAGGGCCAGCCACCCACCCAGCTTCAGCAGCACCTTCCACCAGCGCCCGGGGGGAACCCCCTTGAGCACCAGCTTCGAGCGGCTTCGGTCAGTCGTCTTGGAGTCGGACATACGTGTATCGGAACCTCGCGGGCGTCACGGCCTCAGGGCAGCAATGCGGCCCGCTTGAGCACGTCTCGGAGCTCGGGGGGGATGGGGGCTTCCACGGCCACCTTCGCCCCGCCTTCAGGGTGGGGAAATTCGATGCGCTCGGCGTGCAGGAACAACCGCTTGAGCCCCCAGCGCGCCTGCACGTCGCGATTGAAGGCGAAGTCACCGTATTTCTTGTCCCCGACCACGGGGTGGCCAATGGAGGCCAGGTGCCTTCTTATCTGATGGGTGCGCCCGGTCTCGATGGAGCAGGACAGGAGCGCCACCTCGCCCGACTGCTTGACGACCTTCCATCGGGTGAGGGCCTCCTGCATGTTCACCCCGCGACGGGCCTTGGACTCGGCTGTCTGCTGGTGCTCCGACAGGGGCAGGTCGATGACCCCGGACTCCTTGGGCATCTTCCCCTTCACCAGGGTGATGTAGCGCTTCTTGGAGAGGCCATGGGTGAAGACCTCCGTGAAGTGCACCATCGCCGGGCGCCGTTTGGCGACCAGGATGACGCCGGAGGTCTCCCGGTCCAGGCGGTGGGCGGGTGAGGCCGTGAAGTCGTTTCGGACGGCCTTGGGTCCCAGATAGGCGCGCACGTAGTCCACCAGCGTGCCGCCGGTGATGCCGCTTCCGGTATGGACGGCCATCCCGCTGGGCTTGTCCACGGCCATCAACCAGTCGTCCTCTCTCAGAATGACCAGCCGGCTGGGGTCCACCGGCGGGGGTGGACGGTCCACTTTCGGACGGTCCTCTCCCCTGAGCGTCTGCTCGTCTCCACGGATGGTGAGCACGTCTCCGTCCGCGAGCAACTGCTCGGGCTGGGCACGTTTCCCGTTCACCCGCACCTTCTTGGTGCGAATCATCTTGAACAGGTGGCTCACGGGGACAGTGGGGAGCCGTTTGCGCAGGAGCTTGTCCAGGCGCATCCCGGCGGTGTCGGTCTCGATTCGGTACTCGATCATTTGTGCTGGCGCGCGGACCAGACCATACGAATAATCCCCGGTCCATGCCGAAAGCCCCCAGTATCGAGAAGCTCCTCCAGAACGGGTCGGCCGAGTGGAACCGACTGCGCAAGGGCGGTCAGGTCCCGACCGAGCACACTGGCGCCACCTTCACGCAACTTTTCTCCGCCAACGCGGACTTGTCGGGCCTCGGGCTCGTCGGCTCCGAGTGGGAGCGGTGCGATCTGTCGAAAATCAACTTCCGGGACACGGACCTGTCGAACGCCTATTTCCACGGCGGACGGCTCCAGGACTGTGACTTCCGGGGGGCCAACCTCGAAGGGGCGACCTTCGAGAAGCTGAAGCTGCTCCGCTGTGACTTCACGGGCGCCAAGGGTCTGGACGACGTGGAGATGGACGATGTGGACATGGACCGGGTGGTCGGTCTGGACGGAGAGGAAGCGCCTCCGCCGCCTCCGCCTCCGGCCCAGGGCATCACCGCGTTCACCCGCGAACAGCGGGAGAAGGCGCTGGGCGTGCAGGCCGCGGCGCTCATGATGGGAGAGCCGGCGGAGGAGCTGCCGCCGTTCAAGCCGCAGGACCCGCCCGGCTCGCTCTTCTTCCGGGGCCTGAAGCGCCTGGCGATGCCGCCGTTGTGGGTGCTGGATGTGCCGGGGTTGCGGCCGCTGGTGCCGCAGCGGATGCCTCCGGGCAGCTCGCTGGAGACGCTCTACCGCGAGGCGGTGAAGACGCGGCTGGAGAACAAGAAGCCGTCGGCGGACCCGGGCGTGGTGGAGAAGGCGCAGAAGGCGCTGCGGATGGGTGCCAAGGACGCGGCCGTGTCGGCCATGTACCTGCGCGAAGTGGGCGTGTTGCCGCTGTTCCGCTTCTCCGCGGCGCAGGTGTTGAAGGCGGCGCTGCGCGAGGAAGTGGACGTGGATGACCTGACGGGGTCCATCGACCCTCGGACGACGGGCGCGCTGTTGGAGCTGCGGCTGACGCACGAGGTGGTGGAGCACCTGCAGGAGGCTCGGCGGCGGCTGGCGGCGACGCAGTTGTACACGTCGCTGTTGGAGGCGGGCTTCAACCCGGACAACAACTGGGACGAGGCGTTGGAGTCGAGCGAGGCGGCGCTGGAGCTGGCGCACCTGGCCACGGGCGACAACCGCGACACGCTGTTCGAGGGCTTCCAGGTCTTCTCGGCGCTGCCCGAGGAGGCGCGGTTGCGCCGGCTGGCGTATCTGGCCGAGTCGGTGTCCAACCTGGAGCTGGTCAGCCGGCTGCCGGAGGGGATGGAGCCGGCGTGGCTGCACGGGCCGGAGACGCGCGAGTGCCACGAGCGGGAGATGACCTACGTTCAGTCGCTGAAGGCCGAGGACATCCCGACGAAGGTGGCGGCGCTGGCGAAGGCGGAGCTCGGCGTTCCCGAGGGCTCGGTGCCCGAGGAGAGCGACGGGGATTTGTTCATCCACCTGCGCTGTGACGTGTGTGGCAAGGAGAAGCTCATCGTTCAGTCGCCCGACGCGGAGTGACGGCGAGTTGAACGGTGGGGCCCTCGGGGCCGCTGGAGTCCTCTTCGGGACTCGGCGGCCCCGAGGTGTTTCTGGAGTCCAGGCGCCGACGCACGGGGGCGCGCGTTGACGTCGAAGCGGGCGTGAGTCCACGCTAGGTCATGGTCGACCACGGTCAGGTGACGGCGGCACCGCTGGAGCGGAGTGCTTCGTGGGCCCTCATGGCGCAGGTGCTGCTGACTGGCGCCCTGTTCGCCGCGGTGCCGTATGCGGCGTCGATGGTGCCGTTCGAGCGCATCTACATCGACGGTCCCTACAATGCCCCGCATGAGCAGGACCCACTGTATCCGGTCCGCACGGCGCTGATTGTCGCCGGGCTCGTGATTCCGGTCCTCGCGCTGCCCTTCGCCTTCATCGGCTGGAGGCGGAGGCAGACACATCCGGGGCCCGCGATGCTTCAAATGAGCCTGCTACTCAGCGCCTTCGTCATCGGGTGGCGGAACTATCCCTACTATGCGCTGGGCATCTACCGGGCCTACGTCGGCGAAGCGCGGGTCCACGATTTCGACCCGGTCGGGCTCTATCCATTCCGCGATGCCCGCTGCCTGCCATTCGAAGTGGGCGTTCTTCTCCTCTACCCCATCGCGGCAGTGGCGGTGCCTCGCATCGGTTATCGGCTCTTCCATGAGAAGAAGCGGATGACGCGTGCGTTCGCCATCGGCGTGCTGCTCAGCCTCGCCACGACGGTACTCGCGTTCGCCAGCACACCGAAATACATGTTCTGGTTCATGGACTGAGCAGCCACGCTCGGAGGCCGTTCCGCGAAGGCACGCGGGGGCCTTGGGGTGAGCCTGGAAGACAGCGGCCTCGCGCCAGCCTGGATGGTCTGGAGGCGTCCCTGCGGCGAGGCTCGGCAGGTGCTCTCCCGGCGGCCCGTGGATGCGCAGCTTGGCTGAGGACACAGCAGGCCCTCGCGTCCCGACTTCCGCGTACACGACGCGAGGGCTCGTACGAGGAGGTGTGCTCATGCCAGGGGTCCATCACAGGACGGTGAAGGTGGACGGCATCGACATCTTCTATCGCGAGGCCGGCCCCGAGGACGCCCCCGTGGTGCTGCTGCCGCATGGCTATCCGTGCTCGTCGTTCCAGTTCCGGAACCTGTTGCCGGCGCTGGGGGATTCGTGGCGGTTGATTGCGCCGGACCATCCGGGCTTCGGGTACAGCGAGACTCCGGACGCGAGTCGGTTCGACTACACGTTCGACGGTTACGCGCGGTACCTGGAGCGGTTCGTGGAGACGCTGGGGCTCACGCGCTATGCGCTGTACCTGCATGACTACGGCTCGCAGTTCGGGTTCCGGCTCGCGTTGAAGGCGCCGGAGCGCGTGGAGGCGCTCGTCATCCAGAACGGCGACATCTACGAGGACGCGTTCGGACCGAAGTACCAACCGCTTCGGGAGTACTGGGAGAACCCGACGGCGAAGGGGCGCGAGAAGCTCGCCGCGGCGGTGAGCGAGGAGGGCTTCCGGGGCGAGTTCATTGGAGAGATTCCAGAGTCTCTGGTCGACCGCGTGAGCCCGGACCTGTGGACGCTGTCCTGGCTGCTGGTGCAGCGGGAGCGGCGCAAGGAACACTGGGTCCAACTGCTCGCGGATCAGCGCACGACGCTGGCGTGGATGCCGAGGTTCCAGGCGTACCTGCGTGAGTTCCAGCCGCCGACGTTGATTGTGTGGGGGCCGCACGACGGGTACATGCCCGAGGAGTCGGCGCGGGCGTACTTGCGAGACTTGCCAGATGCGGAGTTGCACCTGCTCGACGCGGGGCACTGGGCGCTGGAGACGCACCTGGATGAAATCGCGTTCCTCATGCGGCGCTTTCTTCAGCGTGTGCATGCGTCGCGGGCGGAGGACGCGGCCTACGTCACATGATGCGTCGGCGGGCTTCGCTGACCTGGTGGGCCCAGGTGCGGGCGTCGTGGCCAGCCTGGGGGAAGTCGAAGCGGCCTTCCTCGATGAGCTGGACGAGGCGGTCGTCACGCGCGACCAGGTGCGGAACCTTCCAGGGAAAGCCGAGCGCCGCCGAACCCCGCTCCGCGTAGTCCTCGTGAGCGATGAGCACTTCCAGATATCGCGCGTACAGGTCGAAGAAGCGGTCCACATTCGAGGCGAGCGGCAGTGCGTAGCCTTCTTCGTAGGAGTCGACCCAAACCACGGGCTGATATCCCTCGGCATCCGCGAGTCCCGGCATGGTCGCGAAGTAGTGGGCAAGGAACGGGGCTCCCGCGAAGACGACGAAGCGCGCGAACAAGTCCCCCTGCCAGCTTGCCCGCATCTCTCGGTTCCGCTCGGCCACCGCGTTGACTGAATCGTCCCACTGAAGAATCGAAATGCCGGCGACATCCGCCGCCAGAATCGCCTTGCTCATCCGGGAATAGAAACTCGCGAGCATGGGGTCCAACGGAGTGCCTTCGACCAATGCCCCTGGCGCAGGAGGATGCGAACTCGCTGGATGAATGACCTGCCGCAGGCCCAGTCGCTGGCAGACGTCGAGCAGCCCGTCGAGTCCTGGCAAGAGCGGCGTTGCCATCACCGACCACCCCATTTGCCCATCGAACCGTAGAGTCGTTCCAGCATCGTCATCACAGCCGTCTCCGCCTCTTCGGGTGTGCGACCTCGGCCGAGAACATCATCGACCCGGTGATACCAGGGCTGGAATTCGTGATCGATGATCTCCGCGACCTTCCTGACGTCAGCCGAGGATGCATGGGGACGCGCCCGTCCGAACTGCATCCAGAGCGCATTGATGCGAAGATGGACTGACCGCTCGACCACCGCGAGGTTGCTCGCCGCATTGATGTTCTCCGCAGGGAAGAGATGCGCGCACTGGAGCGGTCGCCGATGGTGGACCGGCCACCGTTCGGGGTCGATATCCATGACGCGTTCGAGTCGCGGGTTGAGTGACTTGTAGAAGCGGCGCGCTTGTTCTCGAATCGCGGTCTTCTCGCTGGACTCAAGAGGCGTCCCAGCAAGGCGTTCGATGCGAGCCATGAGCGCACGCAGCTCGCTCCGTTCGCCGGTGGTGAGCGCTCGCTCCCCTTCGAGCTGAACCTTCGCCCACAGTCGCTCGAAGGTACGGCCCTCGCTCTGGGTCACCCGGGACAGCATGGTCCGCAGCCAGCCAGTTGCGGCCTCTTTGCCCTGACGCAGAGCCTTCCAAACGACGCCACCGCCTCGAACCGCGAGGAAGCCAGCGCCCCTGATGGCGACAGCGCCCACGTACCAGAGCGCCAGTTCCTGCACGCCGCGCTGAGCCAGCCAGGTGAAGCCCTCCACGACACCTTCGCGCCAGCGCCGCACGATGTCCTCGTGCATCGCGCGGTACTCAGCGGCGACCTCCGGTTCGAGTCCCGTCGACGGCACGAAGCCGACGACTCGCGCGGACTCCACCCAACCGTCACCTTCACCCCGACTGTGCATCAGCCGGATTCCGAACCGGACCGTGCGCGGCCCGATGCCGTCCTGGAAGGCGCGTGTGAGCCGAACCACCTCACGACCGACTCGTGACGCCGGGGCCAGTGGAGAACCACCTGCTCCGCTCCGAACCACCTGGAAACGGTGCAGTTCCCACCCGACCACGCGGCCGTCGTCCAGCACTGCGTCTGCCTCCAGCCAGGCCTCGCCCCCGTTGGGAACACCTACCCCAGCCAGGAGACGTGCCAGCCCCGATGGAACCTCGTCGGACCCAGAGTCATCAGCCCACTGCACTGGCAGCGTCCTGGCCTCGAGCGGGCGCTCCGCGTCGCGATGGAACGCATAGTCCACCGACCACTTCGTCTCGGCCCGGCGCAGCGACAACACCACCTGCCCCGTACGCGCCAATCCGTAGCCAGCGAGCACCTCTCTCAGCGCGTCCCGAGTATCCGCCGCTCCTGCCAGACCTCCTCGATGGCCCACGCGCCCATGCGACTCGTAGCCAGTCCAGGTGAGCGCACCTCGCTCCGACCAGTACGTCAGCGTCAGGCGAGCCCCTACCGAGTCGATGTCGCGAACAATCGCGCCTACCTGCTCGACGACGCGTGCGACCTCTGCTTCGGCGGCCCGCTGCATCTCGGACTCGCTCTGCGCCGGAGCCGCGCCATGACCCAGCCAGACATTGCCACCTGAACCTTCGGAGGACGTCGCGCAGCCCGACACCGCGAGCAGGATGGACAGCATCATCAACCAGCCCATCGGGTCAGCCGAAACACCGAGCCGTCCAGCCCCTCTGACAGGACTCTCGTTGGTACGCTCACTATCTCCACGACACCGCATGACAGGCAGCCGCATTCAGTCGCCCTCGGCATGACCTCTAGGGAACTTCATGGCCTCCATCTTCGACATGCTTCGACTCGTCGAAAAATCCCCCGA
Organism: Myxococcus llanfairpwllgwyngyllgogerychwyrndrobwllllantysiliogogogochensis; assembly: GCF_006636215.1. Classification (GTDB taxonomy): domain Bacteria; phylum Myxococcota; class Myxococcia; order Myxococcales; family Myxococcaceae; genus Myxococcus; species Myxococcus llanfairpwllgwyngyllgogerychwyrndrobwllllantysiliogogogochensis. The sequence goes on from NZ_VIFM01000081.1 coordinate 23,268, forward strand.
GATTTACCTCACCTATCTCGAAGAGGAGCGTGGCCTGCAGCTCCGCAGCCTCATGGTCCTCATCACCGGATATACAGAGGCAGTCAGGGCCCATGGCATCAAAGAGCCGTTCATCGACTTCAATGGCGAGTTCGCCCGATATCTTCGAACTCGATTCGGATGGAGCACATCGGGCGGAGCCATCGGGGCCATCATCGGGGAAAGCCCCACTGCGGACGCAGCCTGGGAACGGTTCTGGCCCCTCCTCTGGGAATATGAAAAGTCCCTGAACCTTCCCGCCGACTAGGGCAGCACGTACGACACCGGCTTCGGCAACATCACGCGGACGTCATCTCCCGCGCGGATGACACCGGGCCGGTCCACCCAGGCCACCAGGCCCCGGCGCTCCCACGCGGCCTTCACGAAGCGACTCGCCAGCTTCACCCGGTCCGGATGGTGCTCCTCGATGACCTTCCCCGGTCCGATGCACGGCTCGTTCTCCCCTTCCACCGCGAGCACCGCGTCGTCGGGAAAGAACAGCCGCGTCCCTGGCGGCACGTGCGTCAGCCTTGGCACCCCCGTCAATTCCAGGTTCGCACCCAGCCACGACGCGAGCACCTTCGGCACTCCGAGCGTCTCCGCCACCAACGCCAGCTCCTCCGTCGACACCAACGAGAGCTGCCGCGTGTTCCGGATGGGCGTCCCCTTCGGATACCACGGCGTGCGCACGTCCGCCGGCCTCGTGTGCCCCGCGTGCCGGTCCCCTTCGATTCCCTCGAAAGTCACCCGCACCTCGGACAACTCCCGAGTCACGAAGGTCTTCTTCTCGGTGCACACCAGGACGCGGACCGCACGGCCCACGAGCTGCGGAGAACGGGAAGGCATGGCCCCGTTCTACTCCAGTCCACGCCCTCGCCGCCTCACAGCAGCGACAGTTGCTGCGGCTTGCCTCCCAGCGGCCGGGCATCCACGCCCGCGTCCCGCAGCGCCTGCGCCAGCTCCTCCGCGAAGCCGTGACACGTAATCACCTCGCTCGCCCCCGTCGCCTTCACGTAGGCCATCAGCGATGGGAAGTCCGCGTGGTCCGACACCGGAAACGCCACGTCCGCGCCGTACCGCCGCGCCGCGCCCGGGTCCATCGCCCATCCCGTCAGCACCGCCGTGCCTCGTGGCCACAGATGCGCCAGCGCTCCACCTCGCGCCTGGTGCGGCGGGAAGAACAGCACCTCGCCCGGCTCCACCTTCCCGTGGAAGCACCGCAGGTTCTCAATCGGCACACCCAGCTCCGCGTAGAGCTGCGCCACCTCGAAAATCGATGAGTGCGCCACCAGCGAGAAGCCCTTGCCCGCAAGGAACTTCATCGCCTCCTGGCTCTTGCCCAGCGGATACCCCAGCACCACCGGCACCGCGTCCCGCTCGAGCTGCCGCCGAATCCACGCCTCCACCTGCCCCCACACCTCGTCGCGCGGCGGGAAGCGGTAGCGCGGATGACCGAAGGTCGACTCGATGACGAGCGTGTCGCACTCCGCCACCTCCGTCGCCTCCGCCGTCAACGACGGCACCACGTTCAAATCCCCTGTGTAGACGACACGCCGCCCGTCCGAGCGGATGACGCGAAGCTGCGCGCTGCCCAGGATGTGCCCCGCCGGCAGCAGCTCCAGCACCAGCGGCCCCAGCTCGAAGGGACGGCGATACGGCGCGGCCAGCGGCGCACTCACCGGCCCCAGCCGATGCTCCATGAAGCGCAGCGTCGCCGTCGTGGCGATGGTGCGCTCATGCCTGGCGATGTGGTCCGAATGTCCGTGGCTCACGAAGCTCAGCGGCGACTTGCGCTTCGCGTCCAGGGACAGGAGGGTGCCCGTCAGGTGCAACCCGTTTCGACGCAGCTCCACGCTCATGAGAAGGGTCCCGGATATAGCGCGTCCACCCACCCGTGGGCCGCTTCTCTCGCGACCTCCGCCTGTCCGCCCGGGGAGCAGCCTCCGGCGTCAGCCCGTCCCCTGCACTCCCCGTCGCCTTGACTTCCACCACGTCCAGGCCGGCGACCCCAGCTCCGCCACCAGCACCCCCGTCAGGATGAGCCCACCGCCCATCGCCTCCGGCGCGCCCAGCACCTCGTAGCCCAGCACCACCGAGTACATCGACGCGAACACCGGCTCCAACGCGTAGATGACCGCCGCGCGCACCGCCGACGTCCGCGCCTGTGCCCACGTCTGGATGCTGATGGCCAGCGCGCTCGGCAACAGCCCGCACACCAGCACCGCCGTCACCAGCGACGGATTCCACTCCACCTTGCGCGTCACGAAGGGCAGGCACGCCGCCGATAACAGCGCCACGCCCCACAGCTGCACCGCCACCATCCCCAGCACGCCCTCCTTCGACGCGTAGCGCTCCGTGAGGGTGATGTGCCCCGCGTACGCCACCGCACAGCCCAGCGACAGCAGCTCGCCCACACTCAGCCAGCCGCCCCCCTCGCCCGGGGCGGGCCGCGTGAGCAGGTAGAGCCCCACCGCCGACAACGCCACGCCCATCAGCGCCGCGGGCTTCGGCATCCGCCGGAACACCAGCAGCGACAACAGCGGGACGAACAGCACCGCCATCCCGGTGATGAACGCCGAACGCGACGGCGTGGTGAGCGTCAGCCCCCACGTCTGGAGCGCGAAGCCCAGGAACAGGAAGGTGGCCAGCACCGAGCCATGGCGCAGGTTCGTCGGGGAGAACACCTGTCGCCCCGCCAACGCGCTCAACACCACCGCGCCCACCCCGAAGCGAAGCGCGAGGAAGGTGAAAGGGTCCGCGAAGCTCAGGGCGTCCTTCACCACCACGAAGGTGACGCCCCAGATGAGGGTGATGAAGAGCAGCGCGCCGTCCGCCTGGAGGCCCTTGAGTCGCTCCAGGCGAGTCGGCCCGCGCCCCATGCTGTCGGGAGTGGAGATGCTCACGGAAGTCCTCACGACGCGAAGGCGCGGCGCGGGTGCTTTTGACTCACCGCGAGCCCTCACGCAACCCCGGCGACTTCAGCGCCCGGAGTCCCGCTCCAGGACCACCAGTCGCTTGGAGCGCCCCGCGGCGTCCCAGGCCTCGTTCGTCCGCCGGGTCAGCGCGTCCGATGACCGACGAAAGCCCACCCTCTCGAACGTTCGCAGCGACGCGGCGTTGTCTTCGTCCACATCCGCCTGGACGCTCGGCTCCCCTTGTCGGTGTGCCTCCATCAGCAGACAGGCCAACAGCTGCGTGGCCACGCCCATCCGCCGGGCCTGAGGCGCCACCACCAACGAACGCACCCAGACGCCCTCCAGCGGCAACCCCTCCTGCCGATACGAGTCCACCCAGGCGAAGCCGTGAAGCCTCCCCTTCGCGTCCAGCGCACCCGCCGCCGCGCCCCGGCGCTCGGAGTCCTCCAGCCCCCAACGCTCGCGAAGCTGCCGGCGCAGGAAGCTGGCGGACACCACCAGTCGCTCGCTCGCGAAGAGGAGCAGGGCGTCCTGGTCCTCCGCCCGCAGCAGTCGGACCGCCAGCGGCCCCACCAGGTGGCGCCGCAGCGGTTTCGACCAGCCGGAGAAGAAGAAGTCCCTCACACCCCGATAGACTAGCCGGGTCTCGGGCCTCGCCCACGCGGTCGCCAGGGTCCGCTGGGCCACCCAGAGCGCCGGTCGGAAGGGCCTGGGCAACGGCACCCGCCACCGGCCACGCCGCAGCGCCACCACCCGGCCGAGCACTTCCCCACCCGAGCGCTCCTCCGCGCCCAGCAGCGTGGCCGTCCTCCAGGGACGGGTGGACACCACCACCCGCGCCGTCAGCATCCGCGCCTGACGCACCAGCACCACGTCCCCGCGCGACGTCGCGCCAGGCCCACAGCGCAGCACCCTCACCGCGTCACCGACTCGCAGCAGGGGATACAGGTCCTGGCTTACACCTCGCACCCAGAGCTTCTGGCCCGGAGGCAGCGCCTCCAGCACGTCCAGCAGCACCTCGGTGGACGGCGTCTTCCGCGGCGGCACGCGCCACCTCCAGGGAAGTCCGGCCCCACACGAGCCTTCCCCTGTCGCTCGTCCGCCGGAATCTACCCGCTCCCCTCTCCCACACCAACCGACGCGAGGCGACTGGAACCCGGGGCCCTATCCCGCGCGCTCCGGGCTCGCTAAGAGAGGAGCGCCGCCCCGCCGGGAGGTGGCTCAAGGAGGAGTGAGGTCATGGACGCGACGCCCGAGGGCTCGCTGGTGCCACAGCAGGGGTGGTGGAGCCGCAACTGGAAGTGGTTCGTGCCGGTGGGCTGCCTGGGCGTGCTGGCCTCGTGCGGCTGCCTGGGCTTCGCGCTCGTGGGGCTCGGCTACTCGTCGTTGAAGAACATGGACGCCTTCACGGAGGCGGTGGCCATTGCCCGCTCCGACGCGGAGGTGCGCACCGCGCTGGGCTCGCCCATCGACAACGGACTGCCCAAGCAGACGTCGGTGCGGACCGTCAACGGCGTGACGCACGCGCGGCTGGCCATTCCCCTCGACGGGCCCCAGGCGGACGGCATGCTGCACGTCGACGCCAAGAAGCAGGGCGAGGGCGAGTGGCGGTACGACACCCTCGCGGTGGAGCTGGAGGACGGCACGCGCATCGACCTGCGCGACGACGCACCCCAAGCGCCCGACGCGTTCCCCGAGGACGAAGGCGCGGAAGAGGCGCCCCTGCCACCTCCGACGGAGCCGCCCGCTGGAGACGAGGACGCCCCGGAGCGCGGACGCGACAGCGACATCGAGCTGTAGGCGCGAACACCGGAAACGACGAAGGGGCGGCGCGGGGACACTGCCCCACGTCGCCCCTCGTCTTGAGCCCCTTGCGGGCCGGAGTGCTACTTCAGCTTGTGCAGCTCCGTGCGCAGCTCGGGGAGGACCTTGAAGAGGTCCGCGACGATGCCGTAGTCGGCCACCTGGAAGATGGGCGCCTCGGCGTCCTTGTTGATGGCGACGATGGTCTTCGAGCTCTTCATGCCCGCCAGGTGCTGGATGGCGCCGCTGATGCCCGCGGCGATGTACAGCGACGGAGCAACCACCTTGCCCGTCTGGCCGACCTGCAGGTCGTTGGGAACCCAACCCGCGTCACACACCGCGCGGGACGCGCCCACCGCGGCGCCCAGTTCGTCCGCCAGCGCCTCAATCTCCTTGAAGTCGCCCTTGGTGCCACGGCCACCGGAGATGACGACGCGCGCCTCGGTCAGCTCCGGGCGAGCGCTCTTCACTTCCTTGAACTCGACGAACTTGGTCTTCGACGCCTCGACCTTCGGCGCGAAGGCCTTCACCTCGGCGGCGCCCTCGCCCGTACCGGCGGCGGCGAACTCCGTGGCGCGCACGGTGAACACCTTCACCGGCGTGGTGAGCTTCACCTCGGCGAACACGTTGCCGGCCCACATGGGACGGTTGAAGGTGATGTCCGCGCCCGAGCCGTTCAGGCCGGTGATATCCGTGGCCATGGCGGCCTTCAGACGCGCGGCGAGGCGGGGCAGCAGGTCCTTGCCCTGGGCGGTGGACGCCATGCCCACGTAGTCCGCCTTCAGCTCGGTGGCGAGCGTGGCGAGAACGGGGGCGTACGTCTCCGCGAGGTAGTGCTCCAGCTCCGCGGCGGCGCCCACGTGGACGGCCTTGGCGCCGGTGCCCTTGAGTTCGTCGGCGACCTTCGCGGGGTCCTTGCCGATGAGGGCGATGTGCAGCTCCGCGCCGGCCTTGTCGGCCAGCTGCTTGCCCGCGGTGATGGCGTTGAGAGAGGCCTTGCGAAGGTGCCCGTCCGGCTGCTGCTCGGCGACGATGAGAACGATTGGCATGGGAGTGTCTCCGTATCTTCCGAGAGGGTTAGACGACCTTCGCCTCGTTGCGCAGCTTGTCCACCAGCGTGGCCACGTCCGGCACCTTGATGCCGGCCTTGCGCGCGGGCGGGGACGAAAGCTTCACGATCTGGATCTTCGGGGCGACATCCACGCCCAGCTTCTCCGGCGTCAGCTCCTCGATGGGCTTGCTCTTCGCCTTCATGATGCCCGGGAGGCTGGCGTAGCGCGGCGTGTTGAGGCGCAGGTCCGTCGTCACGACGGCGGGCAGCTGGCACTCCAGCGTCGCCAGCCCGTTGTCGACCTCGCGAATCACGCGCACGGCCTTGCCGTCCGCGGTCAGCGTCACGGCGGGGACCTTGTTCTTCTCCTGCTCGCTCTCCATCGACTCCACCTTGGATGCGAACGTGGCCTGACCCCAGCCCAGGAACTCGGCCAGGTACTGGCCCACCTGGTTCTGGTCGTCGTCGATGGACTGCTTGCCCAGGATGACGAGGTCCGGCTTCTCCTTCTCCGTCACCTTCTGGAGCAGGGCGGCGATGCCGAACTGGTCCAACGGACCGGTGTGATTCACCCACACGGCGCGGTGAGCCCCCATGGCCAGGGCGTGCCGGAGCTGCTCCTGCACTTCCTTGCCACCGATGGACACCACCACCACTTCACCCTGGTGCTTGGCGACGAGCCGGAGACCTTCCTCCACGCCAATCTCGTCGAAGGGGTTGATCTTGTACTTGAGCCCCTCCTGCACGATGCCCGAGCCGTCGGGCTTCACCTTGATTTTGGACTCGGGGTCTTCCACGCGCTTGGCGGTGACGAGGATCTTCACGGCTGGGCTTCTCCTTGCGGGAGGCGTTTATGAAGGCTGGAAAACAGTCCGTGCGGTCCGCATTGACGCGACGCGCGAACGGTCTGGGTTAATAGGCATCCGGGTGTCACGGCGGCAATGGGAAACGGCCGCCGGACACAGTTCTGCTTTTCTACCTGAACAGTTCCTTCGCGATGACGAGCCGCTGGACCTGACTGGTGCCCTCGTAGACCTGGATGAGCTTGGCGTCTCTCATCAGCTTCTCGACGGGGTACTCCTTGATGTAGCCGTAGCCGCCGTAGACCTGGACCGCGTCGGTGGCGACCTTCATGGCCATGTCCGCGGCGAAGGACTTGGCATAGCTGGACTGCAGGGTGTTGCGCTGCCCCTGGTCCAACAGCCACGCGCTCTCGTAGGTGAGCATGCGGGCCGCGTGGGTGTTCATGGCCATGTCGGCGATCATGAACTGGATGGCCTGGTGCTCGATGATGGGCTTGCCGAACGTCTTGCGCTGCGAGGCGTACTCCATGGAGTGCTCGAGCGCGGCGCGGGCGATGCCCACGGAGAACATGGCGGTGAGCGGGCGGCTGTTGTCCAGGGTCGCCATGGCGATGGCGAAGCCCTGGCCCTCTTCACCGATGCGATTCGCCACCGGGACGCGCACGTCCTCGAACGTCAGCGACACGGTGTCGCTGGCGCGCTGGCCCATCTTGTTCTCGTGCTTGCTGACCGACAGTCCCTTGGGGCGACCTTCGACGACGAAGCAGGTGATGCCCTTGTGCTTCTTCGTTTTGTCCACCGTGGCGAACACCGTGTACTGCTCGGCGTGGCCACCGTTGGTGATGAAGCACTTGGCGCCGTTGATGACGTACTCGTCACCCTCGCGGCGCGCGGTCGTCTGCATGTTGGCGACGTCGCTGCCGGCCTCCGGCTCGGTGAGGCAGAAGGAGGAGAACTTCAGCCGCTCGGCGAAGTGGCTCAGCAGGCGCTTCTTCTGGTCCTCGGAGCCGTGGAGGATGATGGGGAGGTTGGCCAGGTCGTTGGCGATGATGGACGTGGCCACGCCCGCACAGCCCCAGCTCAGCTCCTCCGCGACAATCGTCTGGTCCAGATGCGACAGGCCCACGCCGCCGTACTCCGTGGGGGCGGCCATGTTGAGCAGGCCCAGCTCGAACGCCGTGGCGAGCAGGTCCCGGGGGAAGGTGGCCGTCTCGTCGTAGTGCGCCGCCTTGGGGCGAACCACCTCGCGGGCATACTTGCGCGCCGCCTGCTGGAGCGCGCGCTGGTCCTCGGTGAGCTGGAATTCCATGAGATTCCTCGGGGTGCGTCGACGTGTTGATTCGGAAGTCAACGAATACATGCCGCGCCGCGAAATCTCCAGCCCAACCCGCCTGGGAAAGTGGAGCCCAGGGGGGCGAGCGACACCCCGGGGGCCACGAAGGCCCTCCGGGGACCCAGGGTGCGTCTACTTCTTCGCCTTGGGGACCTTTTCCCAATCCGCGAGGAACTTCTTGATGCCCGCGTCGGTGAGCGGGTGGTTCGCCAGCTGGGTGATGACGCTGTAGGGCAGCGTGGCGACATGAGCGCCCATGCGGGCGGACTGGAGCACGTGCACGGGGTTGCGCACGCTGGCGACCAGCACCTGCGTGTCGAAATCGTAGTTCTGGTAGATCTCCAGGATGTTGGAGATGAGCTCCATGCCGTCCTGGGAGATGTCGTCCAGCCGTCCGACGAAGGGCGACACGTAGGTGGCGCCGGCCTTGGCGCACAGCAGGGCCTGGTTGGCGGAGAAGATGAGGGTGACGTTGGTGCGGATGCCCTCGGCGGTCAGCGCCTTGACGGCCTTCACGCCCTCGACGCCCATGGGAATCTTCACGACGACGTTGTCGTGAATCTTCGCCAGCACGCGGCCCTCGGCGATGAGCCCCTCAGCGTCCAGGGACACGGCCTCCGCGCTGATGGGGCCGTCGACGATGGAGCAGATCTCCCGGATGGTCTCTTCCAGGCCGCGGCCGACCTTGGCCAGCAGGGACGGGTTGGTGGTGACGCCGTCCACGCAGCCCATGGCGTGGGCCTTGCGGATTTCCTCGACGTCCGCGCTGTCGATGAAGAACTTCATCTCGTCACTCTCCTGGGTGGCCCGGTGAAGGGCTGGAAAAGGAATCGGCCTGGGGGGCCGGGCGAGCAGGCGCGTAACCGATGCCCCCCCACGCGTCAAGGGTGGCCACGGTGGTGTCCGGCAGGTACAAGGCGAAGCCGACGCCATGGCCCGCTCCCCTCGCTCCGCTGTCAAGAAGCCCCGTCTGCGCGCCCTCCCCGGCCGCTCCACGCCAGCCCCTTCGTCCGAGCCCGAGCCGGACGACGAGGCGCTGCTCGCATGCGCACGCGATGTGCTGGAGGCGGAGGCGAACGCCATCCTCGGCGTGACGACGCGGCTGGGCGCGCCCTTCCTCAAGGCCGTGCGGCTGGTGCGCGCGTGCGCGGGCCAGGTGATTGTCACGGGCATGGGCAAGGCGGGCCACATCGGCCAGAAGCTCTCCGCCACGCTGGCCTCCACCGGCATCCGCTCCGTCTTCCTGCACCCCGCAGAGGCCGTGCACGGGGACCTGGGCCGCGTGGCGCGCGGAGACGTCATCCTCGCCCTGTCCAACAGCGGCTCCACCGAGGAGCTGCTGCGCCTGATGCCCGCTTTCAAGCGCATGGCCACGCCGGTCATCGCGCTGACGGGGGATGCTCAGAGTCCGCTGGCGAAGGGCTCGGACGTGGTGCTGGACATCGGCCGCATCGCGGAGGCGTGCCCCATGGGCATGGTGCCCACCGCGTCCACCGCCGCGCTGCACGCCTTGGGCGACGCGCTCACCATGGCGGTGATGCGCTCGCGCCCTTTCGGCACGGATGACTACGCGCTCCTGCATCCCGGTGGGAAGCTGGGCCGCTCCGTGCAGCGCGTCTTCGAGCTGATGCGCACCGGCCCGGCCAACCCGCTGGTACGCGACATCGCCCCGCTGTCTGAGGTCGTCGGGGTGATGACGAAGACGCCGGGACGTCCAGGCGCCGCGTGCGTGGTGGACCGAAGGGGACGGCTGGTGGGCATCTTCACGGACGGCGACTTGCGCCGCCGCGTGGAGCAGGGCCTCACCGACTTCGCCATCCCCGTGCGCGACATCATGGGGAAGCAGCCGCGGTGCGTGACGCCGGACACCCTGGTCATCGCCGCCACCGCGCAGATGCGCGAGCTGCGCGTGGACCAGCTCCCCGTGGTCGACGTCGAGGGCCGCGCCGTGGGCCTGCTCGACGTGCAGGACCTGCTCGCCGCGAAGTTCGTCTGAGCACTCGGGCGGCGCGTGGCTGCTTCCGGGTGGCTCACTCCGACGGAGGCGGAGACTCCCAGCGCGCCGGACTCGATGGCGTGCCACGGAGCAGACGGCGACTCTGAGCATCAGACGTCGCGTGGCTGCTTCCGGGTGGCTCACTCCGACGGAGGCGCCGAGCTCGACGTCGTGCCACGGAGGAGACTGGCGACTCTGAGCATCGGGCGTCGCGTGACGCCCGTGCTCGATGTGGCGCCTACTGCGTGAGCTTCGCCTGGAGCCCCGCCTTGTTGGCGTAGTCCGGCGCGTCCGTGGCCAGCTTCTCCCACAGGGCCTTGGCGCCCTTGTCGTCGCCCTTGGCCTTGAGGGTGTCGCCCAGCTTCTCCACCGACGCCGGGTCCGTCTGCACCGCCACGCCCCACACTCGCGCGGCCATGGGACGTCCCAGGCCCGTCAGCGCCCAGGCCATGCCCGCCTTCGCGCGGCCATTCTCCGGCTGGAAGGGCACCACGCGCGTGTAGTTGCCGAGCGCTTCCTGGAAGCGCCCCTTCGACAGGTGCTCCTCGCCCTCGTCCACCAGCTTCGCCAGGCCCTGCTCCAGCTCCGGCGTGCGCTCGGTGTTCTGCACCGCGTCCACCATCTCCCGCGTCAGCGGGCGCGGCGCGTCCGGCCCCTGCGCCGCCGGCGCCTGCGCCAACCGGATGCGACGGTCCTCGGCACGCGACGCGAGCAGCTTCGCCCGGCCCCCCGCCTTCACCGTCTCATCCAGCAGCGTCACCAGCCGCTTCGCCGCCGCCGCGCGCGAAGAGGTCGGGTTCATCACCTGCACCGCCTCGAAGCCCTCGCGCGCCTGCTTCAGCGCCGTCAGGTCCTCGCCCTTCGTCTCGAACAACACCGCCGAGCGCCCGTAGAGCGCCTCCTCGTGCCGGGGCTCCACCTCCAGCACCGCGCCGTACGCCACCAGCGCGCCCGCCGCGTTGCCCGACAGGAAAAGCGCATTGGCGCGCATCACGCCCGTCTCCAGCGCGGGCTCCAGCGCCGCGCGAGCACACGCCGCCGCGCCCGCCACGTCGCCCTTCTTCGCGCGCTCCTGAGCCACCGCGCCCATCGCCTCCAGCGCCTGCCCGGGCGTGAACCCGCAGCCCGCCGCCTCCGCCGTGGCCAGCGTCGCCTTGCCCAGCTTCTTGCGCTGCGCGAGGAACACGTCGCGCACCGGCTTCGCGCGCTCGTCCGCCTGCAGCAGGTACGTGCCCGCCTCCGCGTTGCGGCCGTTCAGGTAGTACAGGCGCCCCAGCGACGCCGCGATTTCAAAGGTCTTCTCCCGCCCCTGCAGCCCCTCCGTCGAGTCGAGCTGTCGCAGCAGCTCCTCCGCGGACGGCGGTGCCTTGCCGGTGCCGGACAACGGAGGATGACCCGAGGGCAGCTCCCCCGTGGGCGCCGCGGTGGGCGACGCGCCACCTTCCACGGCGGGATGGCCTTCGGGAAGCGCGCCTCCCGAGGGAGCGGACGGCTTCGCGGGCGACACCTGGGTCCCCGGAGGGACGGGCGGGTGACCAGGGGGCAACGGGGAAGGCTCGGCGGCGAGCAGCGCCGCGGTGGCCAGGGCCAGGGAAAGGTTCATGTCTCGTTGCTCGGCAGGCTCGCTTCGGGCCACGCGGTGGCCTCACTCCTGCGGACATCCTGCGGGGCGAGTTTCCCGAGGAGCTCCTTCACCGTCATTCCCAGCACGGGGTGCTGCAAGGCAGGCGACAGCTCCGCCAACGGCTCCAGGGCGAAGCGACGCTTGTGCAATTCCAGATGGGGAACCTGAAGGTGAGGGTCGGCCACCACCTGGCCCTCGCAGAAGAGGATGTCCAGGTCGATGGTGCGCGGGCCCCAACGCTGCTCGCGCCGCCGCCCCAGGTCCTTTTCAATCTGCTGAAGGATGACCAGCAGCCGCTGCGGCGACAAATCGCAGTCCAACGCCACCACCGCGTTCAGATAGCGCGGCTGCGGCGGCCCCACCGGGGCGCTGTCGAAGAGTGAGGAACAACGAAGCACGGCCACCGCATCGATGCGGGACAGCGCGGTGAGAGCGGCGACGAGGTGGGATTCGCGGTCCCCCTCGTTCGAGCCCAACCCGACATAGATGATGGTGCTCACGGCTCCATCTCAACTGGATTGAGCAGCGTCCCGATTCCCTCGATTTCGACCTCGACCGAGTCGCCGGCCGACAGCTTCCCTACCCCCGACGGCGTGCCGGTGCTGATGAGGTCCCCCGGCAGCAGCGTCATGATGTGGGAGATGAACGCCACCAGGCGAGCGGGGCTGAACACCATGTCCGACGTGCGGCTGTCCTGGCGCACCTGCCCGTTCACCCGGCAGGAAATCTGGAGGTCCGACGGGGACAGCCCCGTCACCGCCCACGGGCCCGCGCACGCGAAGGTGTCGTAGCCCTTGGCGCGGGTGTGCTGCGTCTCGCGCTTCTGGATGTCGCGCGCGGTGACGTCGTTGAAGCACGTCAGGCCCCAGATGGCGCGCGCGGCCGTCGTCTCGTCCGCGTTCTTCAGCCGCTCGCCGATGACGAGCGCCAGCTCCGCCTCGTAGTGCACTTCCTGGCTCGCCTTGGGGATGCGGATGGGCGAGCCCGGGCCGTTGAGCGCCGTGGAGGGCTTGGTGAAGATGAGCGGCTCGGTGGGGACGGGCTTGCCCATCTCCTCCGCGTGCTTGCGGTAGTTCTGACCGATGCAGACGACCTTCGACGCGTCCGAGGGAACCAGCAGCGTCACCGCCGACAGCGAACGGCGGATGCCCGTGTCCTTGACCCCGCCCACCCAGGGGGCCGAGGAGAGCACCACCACCTCGGAGCCCTCGACGCGGCCATGGTTCGCACGGCCTTCGTGGAGGAAGCGGCAGTAGCGGGCGGTCGTCATGAAGTCCTCTGGAAGCCGAGTACGTCGGCCATGTCATACAGCCCCGGAGGGCGGCCCACCACCCAGCGCGCCGCGCGCAGCGCTCCCAGGCCGAACTGGTCTCGACTGGTGGCCCGATGCGTCAGCTCGATGCGCTCGCCCTCACCGAAGAAGTACACGGTGTGCTCGCCCACCACATCCCCGCCCCGCAACGTCTGCACGCCAATCTCGTCGGGGGGCCGAGCCCCAATCTGTCCGTGACGGGCGAACGCCAGGTCGTCCTGCGTGCGCCCCAGCGCGGAGGCGAGCACTTCCGCCAACCGCAGCGCGGTGCCGCTGGGCGCGTCCTTCTTCATCCGGTGGTGCGCCTCCAGGACCTCCACGTCGAAGCCAGGCCCCAGCACCCGCGCCAGCTCCGCGGCCACGCGGATGACCACGTTGACGCCCACGGACATGTTCGGCGCCGCGACGATGGGAATCGCCTTCGCGCTCTCCACCAAGAGCGCCGTGGCCTCCGGCGAGAAGCCCGTGGAGCCGCACACGAAGGCCACGCCGCGCGCCGCGCACATCTTCGCGTGGGCCACGCTCACCTCGGCGCTGGTGAAGTCGATGACGACGTCCGCCGTCGCCGTGTCGAGCGCGCGGGCCAGGTCATCCACCACCTGCACCTCCAGCGCGCCCAGCCGGGCGGCCAGGCCCGCGTCCAGGCCCACCGCGGCGCTGCCCGGCCGCTCCGTGGCGCCCACCACCTGGAGGTCCTCCGCGTCACGCGTCAGACGCAGCAACGTGCTGCCCATGCGACCGGTGATGCCGGTGATGACGGTGCGAATCATGTGGCCGCGCTCCTCGGTGTCGTGTCGTGGCGCTCAGTGCTTCAGCAGGCCCAGCAGTCGCAGCTCGTCGCCGAGCTTCTCCGCGTTGGGCGCGGTCATCGGCACCAGCGGCAGGCGGACTTCCGGCCCGAAGAGGCCCAACAGGTGCAGCCCCCACTTCACGGGGATGGGGCTGGACTCCACGAAGAGCAGCCGGTGCAGGTTGTTCATCTTCACCTGCAGCTCACGCGCCTTGGCGAAGTCACCCGCGCGACCCGCGGCCACCAGGTCCGCCATCAGCCGGGGCGCGACGTTGGAGGACACGGAGATGACGCCCTTGCCGCCGCACGCGATGAAGGGCAGCACGGTGAAGTCGTCGCCGGACAGGAGCGTCAGCCGGTCTCCGCACTTCTCCAGGATGTCCACCGCCCGGGCCATGTTGCCGGTGGCCTCCTTGATGGCGACCACTTCCGGGAAGTCGCACAGCCGCTGCACCGTCTCCGGCAGCAGGTCCACGCCCGTGCGGCCCGGGACGTTGTAGGCGACAATCGGGAAGCCCGGATGCGCGCGAGCCACCGCGCGGAAGTGCTCCACCAGCCCCGCCTGCGTGGGCCTGTTGTAGTACGGCGTGACGATGAGCGAGCCATCCGCTCCCGCGTCGCGCACGCGCCCCACGCTCGCAATCACCTCCGCGGTGTTGTTGGAGCCGGCGCCGCCCAGCACCTGCACGCGGCCTTTCGCCTCCTCCACCACCACACGCACCGCGCGGGCCTGCTCATCGGCCGACATGGTGACGGATTCGCCCGTGGTGCCCATGGGCACGAGCACGCTGGTGCCGCCTTCAATCTGCTGGCGCACCAGCGCCCGGTAAGCCGACTCGTCGAGCGCGCCGTTCCGGAACGGAGTCGCGAGCGCCGTCATGGAACCTTCGAAGGTCTTCATTCCGGCGCTTATATGTTCAGGCCCGCTCGCCGCGCCAGAGATCCTCGGTGCGCTCGCGCTCCCTCACCACCCGCCACGCCTCTGCGTCCACCAGCACCTCGGCCGGGCGGGGACGGGAATTGTAGTTAGAAGCCATGCTCATCCCGTAAGCCCCGGCGCTGAGGAAGGCATACAGCTCGCCCGGCTGGGGGAGGACCAGGGGACGGGCCCTGGCCAGCACGTCGGTGGACTCACACACCGGCCCCACGACGTCCACCTCCACCGCCTTGCCCCGCCGCTTGAGGAGCGGAACGAAGGCGTGGTGGGCTTCGTAGAGCGCCGGACGGAGCAAATCGTTCATGCCCGCGTCCACCACGGCGAAGCGTTTGGCGGGCGTCTGTTTGCGGTAGAGCACGCGCGTGAGCAGCACCCCCGCGTTGCCCACCAGCGAACGTCCCGGCTCCAGCACCAGCCGCGCGCCGGTGTCCTTCGTCGCGTCCAGCACGACGCGCGCGTACTCCGCCGCCGAGGGAGGCGTCTCGTCCGAGTAGGTGATTCCCAGGCCCCCGCCCACGTCCAGGTACTCCAGCGCGTGCTTCTGGGCCTTCAGCGCCTGGTACAGCCCCGCCACCTTGGTGAGCGCCGCGCGCAGGGGCGAGCTCTGGGTGAGCTGCGAGCCGATGTGGCAATCCAGGCCCGCGGCCCGCACGCCCTTCATCTTCTTCGAGCGCGCGTAGAGGTCCACCGCCTCCTCGAAGGGGACGCCGAACTTGGACGTCTTCAACCCGGTGGCGATGTAGCGGTGCGTGCGCGGGTCCACCTCCGGGTTGACGCGCAACGCGAACGGCGCGCGGCGTCCCAGGCGACGGCCCACGGCGTCCAGCGCCTCCAACTCCTCGGCGCTCTCCACGTTGAAGAGGAGGATTCCCGCGGCGAGCGCGGCCTCCATCTCCTCCGGCGTCTTGCCCACGCCCGCGAACACCGTCTTCGCCGCCTCGCCGCCGGCGTGCCGCACCCGGGCCAGCTCGCCGCCGGAGACGATGTCGAAGCCCCCGCCCAGCCCCGCGAACAGCCGGAGGATGGCGAGGTTGGAGTTGGCCTTCACCGAGTAGCAGACCAGGGGCCGTGCGTCGGCGAACGCGTCCGTCACCGCGCGGAAGTGCTGGGTCAGCGCGGCGGTGGAATAGACATAGGTGGGCGTGCCCACCGCGTCGGCGATGGCGGGCAGCGGCACCGCCTCCGCGTGCAGTACGCCCTTGCGATACGGAAAGGAGCTCACGGTGTCCCAGCGTCGACGATGGTGGTGGGGGTCAGGACCCCGCCGTCCGTCGTCGGAGTAATCGACGGCCCCGAGGACTCCACGCTTACGGGCGCGGTGTCCGACGGCGGCGGAGGGGTCTCCGTCGCCGGCACCGGCGCCGCCAGAGGCGGCTTGGCCGGACCCTTGATGCCGCACGCCACCATCCCCAACACCAGGACGGTGGCGACCCCGAGCGACGTGAGGGCGCGCTTCATGGCTAGAACTTCACGCCCAGCCAGCCGCGGATGCTGTGCGGCGTCTCCAGATCCGCCTTCAGGGCATCCGTGTAGGCCTGCAGACCGCCCATGGGGAAGAGGATGCCGTAGGCGATACCCGCGAGGAAGCCGTCCTCGGTGGTGTAGTCCACGCCCGCGTTCACCTCCACGCCCAGCGACTTGCTGGTGAAGGACGGCGTCGACTCCGCGTAGAGCGCCTGCGAGTAGATGAGGCGGCCATACAGGTCGATGCCCGGCGCCACGGCGTACTTCACGGACGGGCGCACGTAGAACGCGTCGGTGACGCCGCCAATCAGCTCGCGCCAGAGGATGAGGTCGATGCGGTAGTCGCGGTTGAAGCGGAAGTTGCGGATGGCGGAGTCGGAGCAGCCACCGCCGTCGCAGCGGTACTGAGGACCTTCCACGTCACCCGGGTTGGTGTAGCCGTTGGCGGCGGAGCCCGTGCGGCCCGGGTAGTTGCCGAAGCCCGGCGCCTTGTCACCGGAGGCAAAGCCCAGCTCCAGCCCCAGCGTCAGCTTGTTGTCCGCGACCTTCACTTCGCCCTGGGCCACGCCGCCGAACTGCGCGACGCTCAGGCTCTGGTCGAACGTCGTCTGATTCGCCGCGAGCGCGCGGTTGCCGATGTTGCCGAGCACCGCCGCCAGCTCGAACTCCAGGCGCCAGTTGCGCTCCTCGTAGCGCAGCCACAGGTCCGGGATGTACAGCGAGGCGTCGCGGGGGATGAAGGCGCCCGTGGGCTGGTTGTTGGCGTCCTTCACGTTGTCGTAGTTCTGCGTGCGCCACGTGAAGTGCAGGCCGTACTGGAGCACGCCCTGGTTGTTGTCCAGCTTGGAGCGGATCTGCGCATCCGTGTCCCGGCGGGCGATGGCCAGCACCCAGCTGTGGGCGTCATCGGCCTGCGTCAGGTCCACCGGCTCGCCCTGGGCGCCGCCCCGGTACTGCGAGCCCTCGGAGTTGAAGTCCAGCATGGGCGTCACGTACCAGCCCGCGAAGGGCTCGGTGACGAACTGGATGCGGTCCACCGTGTCGCCGTAGTCGCAGTCGAAGCAGTTGCCGTCGTTGCGCAGCATGCCCAGACCCCAGTGGCTGCCCATGCGACCGAAGCGCAGGATGCCCACCGGCGTGTTCACCTCGCCATAGGCGCGGCGCAGCTTGATGGAGTCCGACAGCGTGTCGCCCAGCGACTCCTGGTCCTCGGAGAAGATGGTGAACACGTTGCGCTGGTCGCCCGGGTAGAGCGAGTCCGGCGTGGAGCCCATCACCACGTTGTCCAGGCCGTCCACCTGGAGCTTGATCTTCACCTGCTCGGACACGTTGAACGTGGGGTCCAGGCGCAGGCGCATGGTCGCGAAGGACTGGGTGTTCTCCCCCCGGCGGCCCGACACGGCGGGGAAGATATCCTGGTTGGGGACGGGGACCCTGCCCAGGTCGAACTTGTAGAAGAGCGTGGGGCGCAGGCGGAAGTAGCCGTCGAGGGTGAAGACCTCCAGCTTGCGCTTCTCCTCCGGGTACTCCTCGCTCCACTCCTCGCCGTTGAGGGACTGCTTGGCGGCCTCCGCGCGAATCTCTCCGCGCAGCTCCTGCTTGGTGGCCTCCAGGTCGTCACGGGTAACGGACTCGCCCTCGGCGGCGGGGGGCTGCACGGCTGTCTCTTATACACCTCT
>NZ_VIFM01000818.1 GCF_006636215.1 Myxococcus llanfairpwllgwyngyllgogerychwyrndrobwllllantysiliogogogochensis
GGGTACACCGAGGGCAACCCCGTATTCGACAAGATTATGAAAAGAGTGGAAGATCATTTAAATACGAATGCTAAGGCTGGGTGATATGAAAAAAATCATCACGCCACTCGTCGATATAGTTCTCTGCACCTATATTATTACCACATGCTTTATTTGCCTGACTGAGTTTAATAACTGGCAGAATAAACCAATCGCAGTGACGATTATAATCGGCAGCGCTTATATCATCGCCATTGCATTGAATAGATTACTGGGAACAAAAATAGGTGTGATAAGCGGTGTTTTTAATTTACTATCAGGTCCGCTACTAATTATAGGCGCTATTGTTTGCATAGCCTTACTTGACCCGTGGCCGGTTAAGATTATTGGTCTGTTTTTATGGGTCATTATAATGTTTTGTTTACCTTCATTTATAAATAGAGATAAGGAA
>NZ_VIFM01000819.1 GCF_006636215.1 Myxococcus llanfairpwllgwyngyllgogerychwyrndrobwllllantysiliogogogochensis
AGTAATATCTTTGCTTGAGTAGGCCTGGCTGCCTTGATGAAAGCATTTCCTTTTAAAATTTCATCATATCATGAAATTTCTCTTCAAATACAGAAATATGAAGAGAAAATGATATAACCTAATGAATAACCATGAACTCAGTGCCCATTTTCATCTGAGCGTAACATTGACCTTATGGACTTTCTGCTTTCAAAACAAAAGAGGCTAGAGTTCCTATTATGGCTCAGAGGAAACGAATCTGACTAACATCCATGAGGACACAGGTTCAATCCCTGGCCTCGCTCAGTGGGTTAAGGATCTGGTGTTGCCATGAGCTGTGGTGTAGGTCACAGATGTGGCTTGGATCTGGTGTTGCTGTGGCTGTGGCCAGTGGCTACAGCTCCGATTAGACCCCTAGCCTGGGAACCTCCATATGCTGCGAGAGTGGCCC
>NZ_VIFM01000820.1 GCF_006636215.1 Myxococcus llanfairpwllgwyngyllgogerychwyrndrobwllllantysiliogogogochensis
CCGGTCGATCTCGGCCTGCAGCCCCGCGGCGCGCACGCCCCCCTGCTCGATGGAACGGGCCACGGCCTCCAGGTCGGCCTGCGCGTCGGCCAGCAGGCTGGTGTACTGCTCCAGGCCCAGGCGGGCGGCCTGCTCCTTGAGCTGGAAATCGGTGATGCGCTGGCGCAGGCCCAGGTCTTCCAGCGGCGGCACGAACGTGTAGTCGTAGTCGATGACCATGCGGCCGCTTTTCAGTTCGCTCGTCTGGTTCACGCTGACATCCAGCCACGCGGAGCCGCCGAGCAGGTAGCCCTCCTTCGTGAGCGAGCGCAGGCGCGCGGCGATCGTCTCGACGATGTCCTTCGCGAGCTGCGGGTGCATGGGCTTGTCGGATGCCCACATGAGGCCCTCGGGCACGATGTCTGCCAGCACCTGGGCGGTGCTCACGGCG
>NZ_VIFM01000821.1 GCF_006636215.1 Myxococcus llanfairpwllgwyngyllgogerychwyrndrobwllllantysiliogogogochensis
GGCGTGGAGCTGGCCGAGGTCGCCCCCGGGGTCGACATCGCGCGGGACATCCTCGGGCAGATGGGATTCACGCCGATCGTGCAGGACCCGAAGCCCATGGATCCGCGGCTGTTCCGCGATGCCGTCATGGGGCTGGAGCCCTGGCTCCTCGGGCTCTCCCTCTCGGAGCGGATCAGCTACGACCGGGAGCGCAACATCCTGTTCTCGAACCTTGAAGGCTTTCAGGTCCGGACCATCGACGACGTGGAACTGGTGCGCCGCGAATACGAGCGCGCCTGCCAGGAGATCGGCCGCAAGGTCCACCTGATCGCCAACTACGATGGGTTCGAGATCGACCCGACGGTGAGCGATGCCTATTTCTCGGCGATCGCTTATCTGGAGAACCGGTACTACGAGACGGCATCGCGCTACACGACCAGCGCGTTCTTG
>NZ_VIFM01000822.1 GCF_006636215.1 Myxococcus llanfairpwllgwyngyllgogerychwyrndrobwllllantysiliogogogochensis
CCCGTCATAGCTCCAGTGCACCTGCGCGGTGCGCTCGAGCAGGCTGGCGATTTCGCTGCGGCCCAGCTGCAGCGGCAGCGACTGCAGCCCGCGCAGCTCGACCTTGGTGTACTCGTCCACCACCTGCTGCAGGGGCAGCACGAACAGCCGCGACGGATAGCCGCCGGTCAGGCCACGCCAGTTGGATATCTGCACGTCGCCCACGAACGCGCGGAACGACAGCACGCGGTGGTACTCCAGGTCCAGGCGGCAGTCCGGCCCAGGTACGCGGCCCGGCTTGCAGACCACCAGCCGCAGCATGCTGTGGCCCCAGCGACTCATCGGCTGCGCACTGCCTTCGGCGAACAGGTAGTCCACCGCGTAGACGCGCGCCGGGTCGAACTGCAGCAGCGATGCAGCGCCCTCCTCCGATTCGGCCTGCAGCAGGGG
>NZ_VIFM01000823.1 GCF_006636215.1 Myxococcus llanfairpwllgwyngyllgogerychwyrndrobwllllantysiliogogogochensis
TCGCTAGCCATTCCCCTGGCGCGCCTCTTTTCCACCGAACTGCTGCAGACCGATGAATGGCGCGGTCTCTACTTCTTTGAGCTGGGCCTGGCGCTGGTGTCGCTGGCCTGCGTCATCGCGCTAAAACTGCCGCCAAGCGATCGTAAAAAAGTGTTCGAAAAAAAGGATTTCATTACCTTCTTTCTGCTGGCGCCCGGCATGGCGCTGGTGTGCGCCGTGCTGTCGCTGGGGCGGCTCGAGTGGTGGTTTGAAGCGCCGTGGATCGGCTGGGCGCTGGCGGCGGCGGTAATACTGATCGTCGCTGCGATTACCTTCGAGCATAACCGCAGCAACCCCCTGCTCAATACCAAATGGCTCTCCAGCGGCAGCATCGTGCGTCTGGGCCTGATTATGCTGTTGATCCGCATCGTGCTGGCGGAGCAGAATAC
>NZ_VIFM01000824.1 GCF_006636215.1 Myxococcus llanfairpwllgwyngyllgogerychwyrndrobwllllantysiliogogogochensis
CTCCGCCGCTTCGTGTCGTACTGCCACCTGTTGCCGGCTTCGCAAGCCCATCACCACAGAGGTGCCGGTGGCCTCCTTCGCCACTCCATCGAGGTCGGGCTCTGGGCGGCCCAAGCCAGCGACAAATTGCTGCTCGACCTGGGAAGTACTCCCGCGCAGCGCCGACAAATTGAGCCGCGCTGGCAGCTGACGGCGTTTGTCGCGGGGCTGTGTCATGACGTGGGGAAACCGGCCACCGATTTGGTCGTCACCAGCCACGATCGCACGAAAGTCTGGAAGCCACTCACCGAGAACCTCTCCGACTGGGCGACCGCGAACGACATATCTGCGTACTTCCTCGACTGGCGCCCTGGCCGTGCCAAGCAGCATGTGGCACTGTCGAATCTACTCGCCGACCGCATCATCGGCGCGGAAACGCTCGGATGGAT
>NZ_VIFM01000825.1 GCF_006636215.1 Myxococcus llanfairpwllgwyngyllgogerychwyrndrobwllllantysiliogogogochensis
GAACTGGAAATAGATGAACTCGTAGTTCGCATCGTCCCCGATCTTCAGGAGGACGACGACGAACAGGAGCGCGAAACCGAAGGCCAGGATGCGCCTGGGCGGCAGGCGGTGCACCGCCGCCCAGGCGGTCGGGCCCACCATGGCGACCAGGGCCGCCACCGCGATGGTGCGCCACTTGAAGCCCGAGCCGTGGGGCGCGAGCCCGGACAGGCCCTTGAAGATCACGAGCGCCGCCTCGAAGCTCGTCGCCCGGAAAAGCACCCAGGTCAGCATCACGAACAGGCTGGTGAGCAGCCAGCCGAGCGGCACCGGCACGCTCAGGCGCGCCCGGCGGGCCAGGAGCCCGGCACCGAGGCCGAGCCCGTGCAGGGCGCCCCAGGCCAGGAAGGTCAGGCCCGCCCCGTGCCACAGGCCGCCCAGCGTCATGG
>NZ_VIFM01000826.1 GCF_006636215.1 Myxococcus llanfairpwllgwyngyllgogerychwyrndrobwllllantysiliogogogochensis
TTCCGCTGCTGATGAGTTTGATCAGCGGAACGCTGTTATCCACCAGGCTGTTGACCAGCAGAGCGATAGGAATAACGAATAGCAGAAACAGCAACAGGGTCATCGCCAGCACCGCCAGCAGTCGTTTGCCGAACAGCACACGCTGCAGACGCAGCAGCACCGGCCAGGTGGCGATCACCACCGTACCGGCCCAGGCGAAGGACAGAATAAACGGCTGCACAACCCACAGGCAGGATATGATAATCAGGGCCAGGAACAGCACCGACAGCAGTATTTGCGGAATGTCCCGAGGCTGATGGGGATTAATCATAGAGAAATTTTACCTTTCCAGTCGCGCCAAACAGCTGGCGCCGCGTAAATCCATATACTGATAATAATATCAATAATTTTGCCGGGCTGATTTTGCACAGAAAACAGGTGGGCGCATA
>NZ_VIFM01000827.1 GCF_006636215.1 Myxococcus llanfairpwllgwyngyllgogerychwyrndrobwllllantysiliogogogochensis
ATCCAGAACATGCCGAGCCTGGCAAGTCGCGGGAGCAGGTTCTCGCCGAGATGGACCAATCCAAGAAAGAGGGTACGTGGCAATACCACCGCTTCGGTGCACCAGTTCCAGCGAAGGGCAAGGCGATGACTCGCGAAGAAGTGCTGGCAGATCTGGAACGCTCCCAAAAGCACCCCAGTTGGGCTGCACGTCGTGTTGGTGCACCGGTCCCTGCCGTTCCCGCACCCTGACCCGGACACGCGTTGATTGCCCGTCAAATCCTTGTGATCGGGGTTTGACCGGCGACTCAGGGTTGAATGTCTGGGTCTATGCCACAGTCTTCATCACTACAAGGCCGATCTCGGTCGTTCCATTGACACTCGCTGCCGTGGTGCGACCTCCGTGCATGCGCGCAATCGCCGAGGTGATGGCCAAACCCAGGCCATGAT
>NZ_VIFM01000082.1 GCF_006636215.1 Myxococcus llanfairpwllgwyngyllgogerychwyrndrobwllllantysiliogogogochensis
GGCCGGGTGGGCCCCTGGCAGCCGGAAGGGTGGCCGGGCACGGAGGTCGGCTGGGCCCTGCTGCGGGAGACCTGGGGCAGGGGCTACGCCACCGAGGCCGCCTCGGCCGCCATGGACTGGGCCTTCGACCACCTGGGCTGGACGGACATCATCCACTCCATCGCCCCGGACAACACCGGCTCCCAGCAGGTGGCCCGCCGCCTGGGCTCGAGCCTGCGCGGCCCCGGCAAGCTCCCCGCCCCCATGGAGAGCTCCCTCGTGGAACTCTGGGGCCAGGGCCGGGACGCGTGGCGGGCCCGCCGCGCTTCGTCCAATGGCTGACCCAGGGTGGGATTCCGGGGCAAGGAAGGGGCCCTGGTGTTATGTCCGCCGGTGGGCTAGTCCTCGCCCCTGGGACGTGTCTTCCCGCTTGCTCCCTTTCTCACGGGGCAAGGGGGCGATTAGATTCGAAGTGTCGCACGGAGAGGCCGCACCGTGCGCGAGTGTCAGAGGGGCGGGCCGCCCGCCGTACGCATCGACCCACCCCATGCCGTAACTCAGTGACCTGCCCACCCTTGGGGCAGCAGGTCCTTCCACCCTTTCGCAGGAGCGTCACATTCTTCGTGATCAAAGAGGCAGCCGCGGCGGGAGCCGCGACCAGAGAACCAATCGCCGCATCCGCGCCCGTGAAGTCCGGGTGGTCGGCTCCGATGGCTCACAGCTCGGAGTCATGCCGCTCGAGGCCGCGCTCGACAAGGCCCGCTCGGAAGGGCTCGACCTGGTCGAGGTCAGTCCGATGGCTCAGCCGCCAGTCTGCAAGATCATGGACTACGGCAAGTTCAAGTACGAGGAGAAGAAGAAGGCCGCGGAAGCCAAGCGCGCCCAGCTCATCGTCCACCTCAAGGAAGTGAAGCTCCGTCCCAAGACGGAGGACCACGACTACGAGTTCAAGGTCCGCAACACCCGCGGCTTCATCGAAGATGGCAACAAGGCGAAGGTGGTCATCCAGTTCCGCGGGCGTGAAATCACGCACAAGGAGCAGGGCACCGCCATCCTCGACGACGTGGCGAAGGACCTGAAGGACGTCGCGGTGGTGGAGCAGGCCCCGCGCATGGAAGGGCGCTTGATGTTCATGATTCTCGCGCCCACGCCGAAGATCGCCCAGCGTGCCCGTGAGCAGGCCCGCGCCGCGGCCGGCCCCAAGCGGCCGTCGACCCCCTCCCCGGCCTCTTCTGAGAAGCCCGCGGCGACCGCCACGGGCACCACGCCCGAAGAGAGCGCCAGCCCCGCGGCGCCTCCCCCGTCGGACACGACGGGCCCGACGGCCTGAGACCCACAGCCCCCGCACGCGGTGGACAATCTCCACCGCGTGGGGGGCCTCTCAGGGCCGCGTCCCTTTCAGCCTCCCTGGAATGAGGTGATGGGGAGCGATGACGTCAGCGGCCCACACGTGAGGCCGCTGGCTGGCGAGCTGGCGAGGGCCTGCTCCCGTGAGCGTAGCTTCGCTGACGGTTGAGTCGCCTCGGCTGATCTCCCCGCGCCGGGCCGGTGTACGCTGATAGGTTGGAAGCACCTGGAAATCGAACCAGCCCATGCAGCAAAAGCTCGCCGCCGACATGTCGACGACCGCCGTCCATACGAAGGGCAAGTCCGCGCAGGCCCCGCGGAGTGTGCCGGCCTTGACGGTCGTGTCGCATCCCCATCCCCAGCGCATCGGTGAGCGGCTGTTGCTGGAGGTGCTCGCCAGCGTGGGCCGGACGGCGGCGCTGTCGCGCAACGCGCCGGACTTCTCCCGTCCGGGAGGCCTGCTGGCGCTGCCCCTGGGAGACCCCTTCCTCAGCCGGACGCCGGTGCTGTTCGAGCCGGGCTCCCATGGCGGCCTGCGCCTGTTGGTGCCGGAGGATGGCACCCAGGTCTGCGTGGCCGGGGAGTCCGTCGCCGGAGGCCGGGAGTTCACCCACGAGGAGCTGGTCGCCGGCGTGCCGCTGGTGCTGGCCGAGCGCGTGGTGCTGCTGCTGCACCTGGCCTCCTCGGGTGGGGACGTGGTCTCCCACAAGGACCTGGGGCTGGTGGGGCAGGGCGAGGGCATCCGGCAGCTTCGCGAGGACATCCTGCGGGTGGCGGACCTCCAGGTGCCGGTGCTCATCCGGGGTGAGACGGGCACGGGCAAGGAGCTGGTGGCGCGCGCCATCCACGAGCACGGCCCGCGTCGCTCGGGGCCCTTCGTCAGCGTCAACCTGGGCGCGCTCTCCAAGGAGCTGGTGGCCGCGGAGCTGTTCGGCGCGCAGCGCGGCGCGTACACGGGCGCCAGTAGAGATCGCGAGGGCTTCTTCCGCGCCGCGCACGGCGGCACCCTGTTCCTGGATGAGGTGGGGGAAGCGCCCGCCGAGGTGCAGGCGGCGCTCTTGCGCGTGCTGGAGACGGGCGAGGTGTATCCGGTGGGCGGCCACACGCCGGTGCCCGTGGACGTGCGGCTCGTCGCCGCCACGGACTCGAATCTCGAGGCGCGCATCGAGGAGCGCCTGTTCAAGGCGCCGCTCCTGCACCGGTTGGCGGGCTTCGAGCTGCGGGTGCCCCCGCTGCGCGAGCGGCGCGAGGACATTGGCCTGTTGTTCCTCCACTTCGCGCGCCAGGAGCTGGAGACGACGGGCGAGACGTGGCGACTGGCTTCCACGGACCCGCGCGCGCAGCCCTGGCTGCCCGCGGCCGTCGCCGTCCGGCTGGTGCGCTACGCGTGGCCCGGCAACGTCCGGCAGCTGCGCAACATCACCCGGCAGCTCATCATCGGCAGCCGGGGCCTGCCGGGCCTGCGCGTGGACTCGCGGTTGGAGCAGACGCTGGATGCGGAGTCGCTGCCCGTGCCGGGCAAGGTGCTGACCGCGCCCACCTCGGGCCAGCCCGACGCCGCCGACGCGAAGTCCTCCCGGCGCAAGCCGTCCGAGGTCGGGGAGGACGAACTGCTGGAAGCCCTGCGCGCGTGCTCCTGGGACTTGAAGGCCACCGCGGACTTCCTCGGCATTCCGCGCCCCTCCGTCTACGTCCTCATCGACAAGAGTTCGCTCATCCGCACCGCCCGGGACTTGAGCCCGGAGGAAATCACCCGCTGCTTCCAGGAGTGCGAGGGGGATTTGGACAAGATGGTGCAGCGGCTGGAGGTCTCCCGCCGCGCCCTGCAGCGCCGCGTGCGCGAGCTGGGCCTGTCGGACGCGTGAGTGGACGCGTCAGCCTCCGGGCATGACACGTCGTTGACGCGTCCATCGCTCCCCGGCACCGCGTGCCCGGAGGGTGCTTCCGAGTGAGCCGCATGTCGGCGCGCGCTGGTACGGTGCCTGCAATCTGTTGCCACAGACAGTCAGTCCAACCCCCAGAAGGAGCCACGGCCCATGGCCGATATCGTCATCAGGATTCAGTCCTCAGGACCCACCCCGGAAGAGCCCCGCGTCCGTCACGGTGACTCGGTGACGTTCACCCTGGATGGAGTCGTTTCCGCCGAGGTGAAGTTCCCCGACGGGACGTGCCTTTCGAATCCCGGCCCGTTCTTCCTGAACAACAGCACCCTGGCTTCTTCCAACAGCACGAACAGCGTGACGCTGACGTGCGCGCCGGACAAGTACCCGTTCCAGGTGATTCTGCCCGACGCGAAGCACGGCCCGGGCAACAACTACGAGACGAAGAAGGGCGGCCTGGACGTGACGACCGACCCGCCGGAAGACTTCAAGAAGAAGTAGTCGCCGCGCCTCAGGGCGGGGGAGGGCGGGCCGACAGCTCCGAGTCGGAGGTGGGCCTGCCCTTCCAGCCCGGCGCGAGGTGGGGGTTGCGCGAGAGCGCCACCTCCGCGTCCTCTCGGGCCTGCACGCGCCACGCCTGCTGTTGCTCGGTGGGCGCGTTGTCGGCCAGCGCGAGCCGCAGTCCCGCGCGCAACAGCAGGGCCTTCGCCCACGCCGGCCGCGCCGCGACGATGTGCGCGACGTGCTCTAACCCCCGCGTCAGCATGGGGGTCGCGTCTTCTCCCTGCGACTGCTTCCAGCGCCCACACGCGAGCTGCAGCTCCCCGGCCGCCAGCACGTACTCGTGCCGCCTGGGCGCCAGCTCCACCGCGCGAGCGAGCGCCTCCGCGGCCTGCTGGAAGTCCTCGTCCTTCGCGGTGCCTCGCCGGGCCTTGTCGCGGGCGCGCACGTCCAGCACGCCGCCCTGGTAGCGCCACGCGTAGGCCAGCTTCGGGTTGAGCTCGCGGGCGCGGGCGAGCGCCTCCTCCGCCTGGGCCAGGTCCGGGGCCACGTCGCGCCCGCGCGCCAGCGCGTGGGTGGCCCACAGCACATGCACCCGCGCCAGGTTGGTCCACAGGTCCGCGTCGCCCGGGAGCAGCTCCAGCGCGCGGCGGTAGTCCTCCTTCGCCGCCTTGAGGCTGGGGCCGGGGTCATCCCCGCGCGCGACGAGGAAGCCCGCGCGCACCGCCTCCACCTCGCCCAGGTTGTTGTAGGCGAAGGCCTGCTGCGGGGCCACGGCGCGCGCCTGCTCGAAGGCCTTGCGCGCCTCTGTCAGCAGCGCCCCCACGTCCTTTCCGTCCTCCCAGCGCTGCTCGGCCTGCGCGAGGAGCGCGGCGCCCAGGCCGTTGTGGAGCTGCGGCAGCTTGGGGTTGATGTCCCGGCCCTGCCGGTAGAGCGCCAGCGCCCGCTCCAGGTCCGGCTCCGGGTCCTGCCCGTGCTCCTGTCGCCAGCGCGCCAGCTGCTCGGAGACGTCCGCGCCCTGGAAGCAGGCCATGACGTTGCGCGGGTTGAGCGTGAGCGCGCGCTCGATGGCCTCCATCGCCCGCGTCAAATCTCCCGAGGCGTCCGGGGCGCTGGGGATGGCCGCCCGCGCGCGATAGGAATTGCCGAGGTTGATCCACGCGTCCGCCTGGTTCTCCCTCACGCGGATGGCGGCGAGGTACGCGTCGATGGCCTTGCCCTGGTGGACGAGCGAATCCTCCCCGTGCTCGCTCTCGTAGTCGGCCCACACCTGGTGCGTCAGGCCCAGGTTGGCGTGGAAGGCATAGTCGCGCTCCTCGGGGCCCAGCCGCTCCAGGGCGTCGATGGAGAGGCCAAGCTGCTCGCGAGGGTCCTGTGACAGCCGCTGGCGGTGGCGGGCCCACAGCCGGTGGATGATGGCCAGCTCCAGCGTGACGCGGTCGCTCGGGGGCGCAAGCTTCAGCGCGGCCTGGGCCGCGTCGATGGCCTTGCCGAACAGCATCTCCACGTCGTCGGTGTTCTGGTTGGAGTGCTGCTCGCCCAGGCGCCGGTACAGCCGCGAGCGCACGATGAGCGAGCGGTGGTGGTCCGGCGCGGCCGTGAGCGCGTAGTCCAGCGACTCCAGGCCCCGCTGGTAGGGCGGCAGCACGTTGCCCGCGCCGTACAGCTCCATCACGAGCGCGGCCAGCTCCAGCCGCCCCAGGGCGTAGTGGCCGTCGGGCTGGCTCTCCGCCGTGGCGATGGCCGCCGCGTACGCGCGCCGTCCGGCCTCCAGGTCCGCCTGCGAGCCCACGCCGTCCCCCTGGTGCCAGCGCCCCATGGCGCGCGCCAGGTACACGTCTCCGCGCAGCAGCGGCGCCTCGTAGAACCAGGGCTGGGTGTGGCTCATCGCCTCCAGGTGCGCCAGCGCCTCCTCATGGCGCCCCTCGTGGAAGGCGAACAGGGCCTTCACGTACAGCGGCGGCGCCGGGACATCCGGCCCCTCGGCCTGACGCAGGTACGCCAGCGCCGGGTCCCGATAGCGCTGCTCCAGCTCGCGGCGGCGCAGCTCGCGTTGCTCGGGACTGCGCCGCTCGACGTCCAGCAGCAGCTTCTCGCGGTACTGGTCTCCCAGCACCAGCGCCAGGGCCCAGGCCGCGCGAGGCTCGCGGTAGCCATGCTCCCACGCGGACTCGAGCTTCCGGCGCGCGCCCTCCACGTCGCCCAGCGCCAACAGCGCGCGGCCCAGCGCGTAGTGGCCGGGGCCCACCGCGTGCTCACCCGCCTCCCGCACCTCGGCCTCCAGCGCGTCCATGCTGGCGCGCAGGGCGGTGCGGTCCTCGCGCGTGTCGTGCAGGCGCGAGAGGAACGAGTAGCGCGCGGCGGCCTCGATGCGCTCCACCCGCTCGGTGAAGCTGCGCGTGAGCCGCTCGCGCTCGGCCACCTCGCTGCGCGCCAGCACCGCCTGCCCCAGCGCCAGCGCCACCACGGTCAGCGCCGCCAGGCCCGCGCTCAGCGCCACGCGGTGCTTGCGCGCCTTTCTGCGCAGCCGGTAGCCCAGGCCGCGCCGCGCCTGCACCGGCTCTCCACCGAGGAAGCGCTCCAGGTCATCCGCCAGCGCTCGCGCCGAGTCGTAGCGGGCCGAGCGGTCCTTCTCCAGGCACTTGAGGACGATGGCCTCCAAATCCTGGGGGATGTCCCGGTCCACCGCGCGCGGCGGCCGGGGCTCCTCCGTCTGGAGCCGGGTGATGATGTCGTGCTCGCGGGTGCCCTGGAAGGGCGTCTGTCCGGTGAGCAACAGGTACAGCGTGGCGCCCAGGCCGTAGACGTCCACGCGCCGGTCCAACCGCGCCGTGTCGCCCTTGGCCTGCTCGGGGGCCATGTAGTGCGGCGTGCCCATCACCACGCCGTGCAGTCCGCCCTCCTCGCGCCAGTCCCGCGCCAGACCGAAGTCCATGACGAAGGGCGCGAAGTCGCCGTCCTCCGTGCGCTCCACCAGGATGTTGCCGGGTTTGATGTCCCGGTGGACCAGTCCCGCGCGGTGCGCGGCGTGCACACCCTCCGCGGCCTGCCGCAGCACCAGCACCTTCTGCTCCGGCGTCAGCGACGGCGCCAGTTGGCCCAGGGACTGGCCGGCCACGTAGCGCATGGCGATGTAGCCGCGCCCCTGCACCTCACCGACCTCGTACACCTCGCACACGCGCTCGTGGCGCACGCGGGCCTGGGCGCGGGCCTCGGAGAGGAAGCGGCGCGCCAGCTCCGGGTCTCCGCCCTTCACGAACTTGAGCGCGACGTTGCGGCGCAGCAGCGGGTCATATGCCAGGAACACCTGTCCCATGCCGCCCTGCCCCAGGAAGCGCACGGGCTGGTAGCGGTCCCAGTCTGGCACGGGGAAGGACGGCTCCGCGTGTGAGTCGGTGGACGCGGGGGCGGCCGGCGGGGGCACCATGGGTGTGTCCGGGTCCAGCGTGGCGGCCTCTTGCGGGCTCTGCCCACCGGAGCCTCCCAACTCCCGGGAGACCTCCTCGCGCAGCTCGCTCAGCGTGTGCTCGCCCAGGCGCCCCTGCTCCCTCAGCAGCTCCAGGGGACTGCGCCCCAGGCCGAGCGCCTCCTCGCGCAGGGCGGCCGCCTCCTCGGCGGAGACGAGCCCTTCGTCCAGCGCGAGGAGCAGCTCCTCCTCGAACGTCTCCTGCTTCTTCCCCGCGATGTCCACGGCCCCCAGCATACGGGGTTGCGCGGTTTTACGGGGAGATCCGCCGGGAGGTCCACGAGTCCCCGGGGTCGGGGACTGGGGGAAGGGATGTGGACCCCCCGGCGGAAAACCGTCGCTACCGGCGCTGCTTGCGGCGCAGGCGCAGACCCAGCAGCGCCAGCAGGGGCAGCCAGGACGTCGCCGGGGCCGCGCTGCAGCCGCCGCCCGCGAAGGCGCGCGTGTTCACCACCGTCCACCGGTACTCGGCGGGGGAGGCATCCACGTTGCCGGCTTCGTCGGTGGCGCGCACCCGCAGGGTGTGGTCACCGTCGTTGACGTCGTAGGTCTCCTGGCAGGCGATGAAGGGGCCGCCGTCCAGGCTGCACTCGTACGTCACGCTGCCCTCGTTGGAGGCGTACGCGAACGGAGCCTCCGGGTCTCCGGTGCGAGCCGGCGGGCCGCGGCCGAACGACGTGTCCGGCGCCTGCGTGTCGATGCGGAAGGTGTCGACATTGGAGGGCGCGCTCGTAAGGCCCGTCGAGTCCGTGGCGTTGGCGACGACAGCGTGTGTGCCGTCCGCCAGCGGCGTGGCGGGCGTGCAGCTCCAGGCCCCCGTGGCGCTCGTGGTCGCCGTGCACAGCACGGTGTCTCCCTCGCGCACCGTCACCGTGGAGCCCGGCGTGGAGGTGCCGGAGATGGCCGGGGTGGACGTGTCCAGCACCGAGCCGTTCGCGGGGCCGGTGATGACGGGCGCCGCCGGCGGCGTGGTGTCCACGGTGAAGGTCACCGGGGCCGAGGGCGCGCTGGGGTTGCCCACATCCTCGGTGGCGACGGCGGTGATGGTGTGCGGACCGTCCGTCAGCGGCGTGGCGGGCGTGCAGCTCCAGTTTCCGGCGGCGTCGGCGGTCGCGGTGCAGAGCACCGTGCCACCCTCGCTCACCGTCACCGTGGTGCCCGGCTCGGACGTGCCGCTCAGGGGCGGCGTCGAGTCAGTCGTGGTGGAGCCATTCACGGGGCCGGTGATGACGGGCGCGGCGGGCGGCCCGCTGTTGATGATGATGTCCACCGGCGGAGCCGTCTCCGTGGCGCCCACCTCGGTGGAGGTGAGGACCACCGAGTGCGGACCCTCGGGGATGTTGCCCAAATCACACGTCCAGTGGCCGTTGTTGTCGACGACGGCGGTGCACGCCGGGGTGGGGCTGCCGTCGACGTAGACGTTGATGGTGGAGCCCGGCGAGCCGGTGCCACCGATGACGGGGTTCGACACGCCGCCCGGAGTCGGGTCCGTCAGCACGGGGATGAGCTGGCAGATGGACAGCGAGTCCACACGGTAGGCCACCGCGGTCTCCGAGTTGTTGTTCAAGGCGCAGTCGGTGTCGACGAGCGCCAGTCGCACGTCACCCGAGGCCGCGTCGAAGTCGCGGCGCAGCGGGAAGCCCAGCTCCATCGCGGCGTCACGGGTGGTGGACGGGGGGCCCCCCGCCGGGACGAAGCCGAGCGAGAAGCGCTGCTCGCCCGTGCCCGACGTGTGGTTGAAGGCGAAGATGCCCGGGTACCAGTTGGTGCCACCCGAGTAGCTCACCGCTCCGGAGACGTAGCCGACGCGGTAGCGGCCCGGCACGGTGAGCGGCGACTGCACCTCGCCCGCGGCCAGCTCCGGCTCGGCGAGGCTCGTCACCTGGGTGCACTGGCTGTTGCCCTGCCGGGTGAAGAACACCCGCACCTCGGTGTTCTTGCAGCCGTGGGCCGCCTCGATGGTGCACGTGGCCGAGCAGCCGTCGGTGGCCGCCGTGTTGCCGTCGTCACAGGCCTCCGAGCCGGCCTTGATGCCGTCGCCGCACGTCACGGCGCAGACGGAGGGGTTGCCGGTGCAACCGTGGCCCGCCTCGATGGCGCAGGTGGCCGAGCAACCGTCGTTGTTGGCGGTGTTGCCGTCGTCGCACAGCTCCCCGTTGTCGAGCATCGCGTTGCCGCACACGTTGGCGGTGACGCAGACGTCCGTGTGGGGATTGCAGGTGCCGCTCTCGCAGACGCCAGAGGCGGCGCAGGGCTGGCCGTTCTCCCACAGGCAGCGCGGCGAGCAGGTGTCACCGCTGTTCAGGTTGCCGTCGTCACACACCTCGGAGCCGGCCACGACGCCGTCGCCGCAGGTGGTGGCGCAGCTGGAGGGCAAGCCGCTGCAGTTGTAGCCCGGCTCCTGGGCGCAGATGCCGGAGCAGCCGTCGCCGCTCAGCTTGTTGCCGTCGTCGCACGTCTCGCCCGAGTTGAGGGTGCCATTGCCGCAGGTGTTGAAGCAGGCGTTGCCGGGGGGCGGGCAGCTGTAGCCGGAATCCACGGCGCACGCGGTGCAGCCGTCGCCGTCCGTCATGTTGCCGTCGTCACACGCCTCGCTGCCGGCGGTGATGCCGTCGCCGCAGAGCGTGACGCAGTCGGAGGGCGTGTTGGAGCAGGAGTAGCCTGGCTCCACGCCGCAGCCCTGCGAGCAGCCATCACCGGCGGTGGTGTTGTTGTCGTCGCACGTCTCGTTGGCGTCCACCGTGCCGTTGCCGCACGTCGGGGCACACACCGAAGGCCCGTTGGAGGGCCTGCTGCACGAGTAGCCCGACTCCACGCGGCACTCGGTGGCGCAGCCGTCGCCCGGGTTCAGGTTTCCGTCGTCGCACTGCTCACCCGGATTCACCGTGCCGTTGCCACACGTCTTCGCGCAGGGCTGGCCCACGGTCGGACAGGAGTAGCCCAGCTCCAGGGTGCAGGCGTTGGAGCAGCCGTCGCCCAGGTTCGTGTTGCCGTCGTCGCACAGCTCGCCGGAGTCCAGTCGCGAGTTGCCGCACAGCGGAGCGCAGCTGGACGGCTGGCCCACGCACTCGTAGCCGCTCTCGATGCGGCAGGAGTTGGAGCAGCCGTCGCCGGACAGGCCATTGCCGTCATCGCACAGCTCGCCCGGGTTGATGGTGCCATTGCCGCAGGTGGCGACACACGCCTGTCCCGGGGTGGGGCATGCGTGGCCGGCTTCGATACGGCAGGACGCGTTGCAGCCGTCGCCGATGGTGGTGTTGCCGTCGTCGCACTGCTCGCCCGAGTTGAGCAGGCCGTTGCCACACGTCGCCGCGCAGGAGCTGGGCGAGCCGGCGCAGCCATAGCCGGGCTCGATGCCGCAGCTGGCGCTGCAGCCGTCGTTGTTGACGGTGTTGGCGTCGTCGCACTCCTCACGCAGGGACACCGCGCCGTCGCCGCAGCGGTCGTCGTAGGCGTCCACGAAGAGGTAGCGGAACGCGTTGGGCGTCGACTCCGCGTTCTCGTTGCACAGCTCGATGCGGTTGAGGCCGATGCGCCAGGCCGCAGTCGTGCCGAACTCCCGGATGATGTTCTTCTGCCAGGAGTTGCCCGCGGGCTCGCTCACGGTGGTGGGCGTGAAGGCCGCGCCGTTGACCGCCGCGCTGTCGAACTCGTTGTCATTGAACGTGGCCAACCGCATGCGGAACTGGGCGATGTTCGTCGTCGAGGGGATGATGAAATCCTGGTAGACGCACACCGGCGCGCCCAGGGGGGCCGCCATGAAGCGGGCCGTGGTGATTTCCTGCGGCCAGTCCTGGGCGTTGCGCACGCCCGTGGCGGCGCCCGTCGTGCCACCCCGGTAGAACCAGTGCGGATCCGCGCCGGACTCCAGGCGGCGGTTGTTCTGGTCCACGCCGGTGTTGAAGAAGGCGAGGCCCGCCCTCACACAACGGCTGGGCGTTCCCGCGCAGGCGAAGCCGGGCTCCACCTCGCACATGCGGCTGCAGCCGTCGCCCTCGGTGCGGTTGCCGTCGTCGCAGATCTCCTGGTCGAAGTTGGGCCACTGGCGGTTGTTGAAGACGCCGTTGCCGCACAGCGACAGGTCGCACGTGGCGGTGCAGCCGTTGGCGCCAGCGGCGGTGTCGCCGTCGTCGCAGGCCTCGCCCGGGTTGACGACGGTGTTGCCGCACAGGCTCGCCAGCGAGCAGGCGCGTCCGGGGACATGACAGAGATAGCCGGCCTCGACGGTGCCGGTGGCGGAACAGCCGTCACCGCTCACCGTGTTGCCGTCGTCACACTGCTCGCCGGGCTGGATGCGTCCGTCGCCGACGACCTCGGCGGCCTGGCTTGCCAGGACGGACTCCTCGACGGGAGGGGGTGGGGTGTTCTGCTCGCAGCCGGTGAGGGCGGTGAAGAGCGCGAGCGCGAGCGCGGTGGAGAGCCCCGAGCGCGAGGACTTCACGGGCTCGGAACAAAGGGGTTCAGGGACACGTGTGTTCATGGAATGTCTGCCTCACTTCTCGATGGTGTCGGTGGGAGCGCCCTGCTTCGTCTCGACGCCCTCGGCGTCACCGACGATGCGGAACTCCACGCGGCGGTTCTTGGCGCGGCCGGGCTTGGTGGTGTTCTCGGCGATGGGCTTCGCGGGGCCGAAGCCCTGCGACTCCAGCCGCTCGCGGCTGAGGCCCTTGCCCACCAGGTACTTCACCACCGCCTCGGCGCGGCGCTGGGACAGGTCCAGGTTGTAGTCGGCCTTGCCCGTGTTGTCGGTGTGGCCCTCGACGCGCAGCTTCTCGATTTCAGGGTGCGACGAGAGGATGGACGCGACGCCGTCGAGCAGCTTGTGGCTGCGCGCGCTGATGACGTCCTGGTTGTTCTCGAAGAAGACGGCCTCGAGGATGCGAATCTGGCCCTCTCCAATCTGCGCCAGCTGCTTCTGCTTGCAGCCGTGGTTCTTCTCCGTGCCCGGCTCGTCGGGGCAGTTGTCCAGGCGGTCCACGAGGCCATCGCCGTCGCGGTCCTTGTCCGGGCAGCCGCGGTTCTCCTTCGGGCCCACCTCGTTCATGCAGGCGTCGCGCGCGTCGGCCACGCCGTCCTTGTCGTTGTCCGGGTCCGGGCAGCCGTTGGTGTCCTCGAAGCCGTCCAGGTCCTCCGCCTCGCGCGGGCAGGTATCCTTGGAGTCGGCCAGGCCGTCGCCGTCCGTGTCCGGGTCATCCGGGCAGCCGTCGGAGTCCTCGAAGCCGTTGACGTTCTCCGCCTTCGCCGGGCAGCGGTCCGCCAGGTTGAGCAGGCCGTCCTTGTCGTCGTCCTCGTCCGCGCAGCCGTTGAGCTGGGCGAGGCCCGGCGCCGTCGGGCAGCGGTCCGCGAGGTTCTTCACGCCATCGCCGTCCGCGTCCAGGTCGGGACAGCGGGCCGCGTCGTGGGGCTGGCCCGCGACACATGACGCCACCGGCGTGTTGCCAGGGCCGAAGTTGACGCCCGCAAGCACGCGGAACTCCGGCGTGCCGGGCGTCTGGCCGAAGCCCGGGCCGCCCATGACGTAGAACTCGGTGCCGTTGCTCGTCGGCGCGCGCAGACCCAGCAGCACCTCCAGAGACTCCGGCGCGTCCGCGAAGGGCAGCGTGCCGCGCACGACGAGCTCCTCGCGCAGGCCGAACAGGTGGGCGGTGAGGTTCACACCGCCGTTCATCTCCACGCCCATCTCGTCGCGAAGCGGGTTCGCGCCGGGGGAGAGGGCGTACGTCTTGGTCCGCACCAGCGCGCCCACGTCGGCGCCCACGCGCCAGGTGTCGCCCAGCTTCTTGCCCAGGCCCAGTCGCGGCGTGAAGACGAAGCCGTCGTCCTTCGTGAGCACTTCCTCACTGCCCAGGGGCAGCGCCGCGCCCAGGTGCAGGCCCACGTCCAAGGGGCCACCGCGCGACTCGGACAACAGGCCCGCGCGCACCTGCAGCCAGGGCGTGCCCAACGCGCTGGTGTCCGGCGTGTCGAAGCCGAGCGTGCTCGTGTCCGGCCCCCACTGCGCGACGATGGGCACCTGCGCGCCCACTTCCAACCAGTCCGTCACCGCATAGGCGCCACTGAAGTGCACCGTCATGCGGTCCGAGATGATGGTGCCCTGCCGCTGGTCGTTGCGCAGCAGCACCAACGGCTCGTTCTCGTAATGCGCCGTGAGGGCGATGCGGAACGTGCCGTCCGGCAACAGGTCGCCGGTGGACAGCACGAGGCTGTCCTTCGCGCCCGGGTTGAGCTGCAATCGCTCCAGCTCGATGCTTGGGATTCGCTGGGCCTGTGCTTGAGCGGAAAACGCCCAGAGAACGGCCAGTCCTCCGAGCAGGGGATGACGACTTCTTGAATTCAAGGGTTCCTCCACGTCCGCGCTGCTCACCGGGAGCGCGCGCGGCCTTCAGCCACCAAATGTGTGTGAGTGCACATTTGCACGCCCCGGGCCAGGGCGTCGTGGGCGGTAGGCAGGAGGACGAGAGCCCCTGCTGACGTGTCAGGGCACGTCCGGACGCAAATGCGCGTGCCGTTGACGTGTCAGGTCAGCAAGAGGCGGGTGGAAGCAGACCCTCCCGAACTCCTCGAAAAGAGTCCGGGAGGGAGGGGCGCATTTCTAGCGCAGTGGCAGGTCCAGCCAGGACGGGCCACTGAACGCCAGCGAGGCGCCGGTGGTGTTGGCGTCGAAGTAGAGCGGGTCCTCGGTGTCGACGACGAGCGCGAGCCGGTGCCAGGCCGGGACGTCGTACGCCGTGGCGGGGA
Organism: Myxococcus llanfairpwllgwyngyllgogerychwyrndrobwllllantysiliogogogochensis; assembly: GCF_006636215.1. GTDB lineage: Bacteria > Myxococcota > Myxococcia > Myxococcales > Myxococcaceae > Myxococcus > Myxococcus llanfairpwllgwyngyllgogerychwyrndrobwllllantysiliogogogochensis. Next base: position 13,912 of record NZ_VIFM01000082.1, read on the forward strand.
ACACCAGGTTCAAGTCGAGCGGCGCGCCGGGCGTGGCGCCCGTCCAGCTCAGGGGCACGTGGGTGATGAGGCCTCCGAAGTCGCCGGCCAGGTCATAGAGGTAGGCGACCACGGTGCCCGACGCCGTCGTCGGGGTGATGCGCAGCCGCAGCGTGGCCGTGCCGCGAATGGCGACAGCGTTCGTGGAGAGCCCGGAGGTCCAGACGCCCGCGTTGAGGCGGTTGACGCCCGGCAGCCAGACCACGGGAGGAATCCCCGTCAGCGCCTGGAGCCCGTTGGTGAGCAGCGCGACGCCCGCGTCGGCGTGGGTGTCGAAGCCGCCAAAAATGGTCCGGGATGGGTTCGTGGACGAGCCGCCCAGCGTGCCGGTGCCGTCGAGCAGGCGGATGGCGCCGAGCGCGTGACGTTGGGTGCCCGAGGACACGTCGGCCCAGGACGTGTAGCCCTCCACGTCGCCGTCATAGGTGCGCAGCACCACGGGGGCTTCGTTGCCGATGCCGGTGTTGATGCCGGCCACGTACTGGTCCATCCAGCGCGTCACGCTGGTCCACACGTGGTTCTCCAGGCCGAGCAGGCCCGTGGCCTCGACGACGGCGTGGTCCCCGGGGGCGAGCTCCAGGCGCTTGGGGCCGGTGAGCTGACCGAAGAACGCGGAGAGCTGGTTGGGCGGAAACAGGCTGTCGCCATACGCGTTGGCGATGAGGATGGCGGGCGCGTTCGCGTTGATGCGGTCCACGTAGGTGGCGGCCGAGCGCACGCGGCCCCAACTCTTGATGCCCTCGATGTCGCGGTTGGCGAAGTAGTTGTCGATGGTGGTGCGCAGCTCGGGGCTGGGCCGGCCCAGCAGGCGCGAGGCGATATCCAGCAGGGCCACCGCCTGGGGCCTGCGCGTGTCCCCGCCGTACAGCGAAGCCACCAGGTCCGTCCAACCGGAGAGCGCGGCGACGGCCTTCACTCGCGGGTCGAAGCCGGAGGCGATGAGGGAGATGCCGGCGCCGTACGACACACCCGCCAGGCCGATGCGCGCGCTGTTCGTGGGCGTATTCGCCACCAGCCAGTCGATGACGCGCGAGGTGTCCGCGATGTCCGCGGGTCCGCCCGTGTCGATGCCACCACCAGAGGCCCAGAAGCCCCGGGGCGTGTACGAGAGGGCCACGTAGCCCTTCTGCGCCAGCGCCTTGGCCTGGGCCAGGTACTCCAGGTCATTGAGTCCCCAGCTCGCGATGAAGACGACGGCGGGATGAGGGCCGGGCGTCGTCGGCGCGATGAAATTGGCCTTCAGCACCACGCCATTGCCGACGGGGATGTCGACGAACTGGAAGCCCGTGGTCGGCACCGCCGCGAGCACCACGCGCGCGACAGGGGAGGGATTGGGAACGGATGCGGCCCCGGCGAAGGGGACGAGCAACGCCAGGAGGAGGGACGGCAGTCGGAGCAACCGGGGGGCAAGACGCTGCGCCATGGAGCACCTCACGGGACTGCTGGCTAGAGGGGGAGCGTCCACGGTAACGGTAGATTGATTCGTCAATCAAGGCATGTCGCGGATGACTTGTTAAGCAGGTTTCATCGTCCCGGGAGGGAGTAGCGGCCCTCCTTGTGGAGTTCGCGGGTGATGCCGTGAAGGAGGTCCTGTGCGCGAATCTGTTGGGGCGTGCGGACGACGGCCTTGAGGCAGGCGTGGCGGAGCACGTTGATGATGGCGCCACCGGACAGCTCGTGTTCGCGCGCGAGTCGGGGCAGGTCCACGTCGTGCGCGAGGGGGAAGGGCTTGTCGCGGAAGCACGCCTCCCAGAGCCGCAGGCGCTGCGCGGGGCCGGGCATGGGGAAGTGAATCATGGACTGGAAGCGGCGCGCGAAGGCCTCGTCGAAGTGCGAGCGCTGGTTGCTGGCGAGCAGGGCGATGCCTGGGAAATCCTCGATGCGCTGGAGCAGATAGGAGATCTGCTGGTTGGCGGCCTGGTCATTGGCGTTGCGCGATTCGGTGCGCTTGCCGAAGAGGGAGTCGGCCTCGTCGAAGAAGAGAATCCAGCGCTGGAGCTGGGCGTGGTCGAAGAGGCTGGCGAGGTTCTTCTCCGTCTCTCCGATGTACTTGGACACGACCTTGGAGAGGTCGACTCGGAAGACGGGCAGGCCCGTGGCCTTGCCCAGGAGCGTGGCGGTGAGCGTCTTGCCGGTGCCGGGTGGGCCGTGGAAGAGGCTGCGGTAGCCGGGCTTGAGTTGTTTGCGCAGGCCCCAGGTGTCCATCAGCGTCCGCTGGTGACGCGCCCAGGTGATGATGTCCTCCAGCTCCTCTCGCAAGGGGCCATCGAGCACGAGGTCGTCCCAGGTCTGGAGCGTGGTGAGGCGCTGGGCGGGGAACTCGGGGCCGAAGGGAGGTTGGTAGGTGCCTCCGGTGGTGAGGCGCTCCAGGTACTCCGGCGTGAGCTGGAGGGCGGCGGACAGGGGCGGCTCGTCCGGGTGACGGCGCTCCAGGCGCAGCACGCGTCGCGCGAGGAGCGGGTGCTCGGGATGGAAGAGGCGGTGATGGGAGAGCCGCGCCGAGAGGTCTTCTCCCGCGAGGAGGAACAACGCGGTCTCACCCGTGGGGAGGAAGCCGCCGTGGGAGCTGCCCACCAGTCCGCCGAACTCGGTGAAGCGGCGGTCCAGCGCCTGGTTGCGGATGAAGAGCGGGTCCAGGACCGCGGGCTGGATGTGAGGCAGGTACGCGAGGATGAGGAGCAGTCGCTCCGGAGGAGGGAGTTCCAACTCGCGGACGACATCCGCATAGGGCGCGGAGAGTTCCGGCAGGCGCGGGGGGGAGAGGGCGTCCTGGAGGGACTCGTGTGGAGCGTCTCCGGCGTGCTGCTTGAGGCGGAGGTCCAGCAGTTGGCTGAACCAGGCGACCTCGGCGCGGATGCACGCGGCGTTCGCATCGAGAGAGGGGACGTCCATGTCGCTACCAGGAGACATAGAGGGGCTGAGGCATCCACGGATGGGTGAGGATGGAGATGCTCCAGGGGACCTGGTCGACGAGCACGTCGAGCGTCTTGCGTTGCACCTGGAGCTTCCAGCGGTCGTCGAGCTGCTCCAGTCGTCCCTCGCGTTGGAAGAAGGTCTCGCGCAGGCCGGCGACGGAGGTGTTGGCGATGGTGGTCCAGTTGGCGATGAGCGCCTTGAGGAGTCGGTCACAGAGGGACTGCTCGCGCTCGGTCAGGTCGATTCCGCTGGGGACGGGGGTGGGGATGGAGAGGCCGCAGAAAATCTTGTTGAGGACGAGGAGCGGCTCGGGCGCGGAGGTGCGGCCGTCGACGAGGTACTGGAGCAGGTGTACCGCGCGCGTGGCGGGCTCCGGGTCCAGGTGGGTCTTCCCCGCGTCGTCGACGCGTGACAGGCCCAGCTCCCGGAAGAGGTGAGGGATGAAGGGGCTGACGAGGACGAGTCCGGCGTTGTCGATGTAGATGGGTGTGCCGCCGTGTTTCTCCTCGCTGAGTCGGAAGGCTGTCCGACGAGAGTCCTTCGAGGGATTCGCGGGCCGCGAGCGAGAGGTATTGGAGCGACGCGAGTCGGGGCGGGTGGTGGTGGTCCACGTGGTGACGAGGGCGTCTCGTCGCTGACGGAGCAAGGCGGCGAGGCGCGGGACGGCTTCGTGTTGAGCCAGCTCGATGGCGCGCTCCAGCAGTCGCTCGGCGGTGTTGCGTGGGTCGCGATGGCCGGGCTGGGCGGTGTGGAGGCGCGCGGAGAAGTGCTCGAAGAAGGCGGCGACGAGTTGTTCCAGGGTGAGGCTTCCGCCGGGCCGTTCGCCGAGCAACTCCAGGACGAAGCGCCAGAAGGCGGACCGCTCCGTCAGCGCGGGCGTGCCGGGTGGGGCGACTTCCTGCCATGCGGCGACGAGTACCTCGGTGGCGGAGAGGAGCGCCGCGTGGACGTGCGGAGCGAGCACGGCGCTGAAGCGTGAGAGGACGGAGTCCGGCAGGTTGCGGGCCCAGTGTTCCTGAAGCCGCTTTCGGTGGGCGTGTCGTCGGACGAAGCCGTGAAGCACTTCCGGCGATTCATCGAGGAGGGACTGGAGCAGGCGCAGCAGGGCATCGTCCGAGAGCCCCGCGTAACGGTCCGCGCTCTCCGCGAGCAGGAACGAGAAGAGGGCCTCGCGTGCGTCGTGACCCTGGATGTTGGTGGGCCGCGAGGGACGAGGCTGTGCTTTGGCGTCGAGCGGTGCCACCTCGTCGGGGCTCGAGCTGTCGCGGCGGTCAAGTGGTTCGGGCGCTGAGTTGCTGTTCTGTGTGCGCGAGGTGTCGCGCGGGGCGAGGGGTTCGCGGCCCGGCGCGGAGGAGGACTCCGATGGTGGCTCACGCGTAAGAGGCGAGGGAGAACGTTGAGGTGCGCCGGCTTCGTGTGATGCAGGGGAGGACCGCGATATCGGAAGGGGGGCGTCTGATGTGGGGCTGGAGTCTTCGCGCGGAGCGCTGGCGCCGGTCGCATCCAGTCTGCGGCTGGAGCCTTCGCGCGGAGCGCTGGCGCCGGTTGCATCCAGGCTGCGATTGGAGCCTTCGCGCGGAGCGCTGGCGCCGGTTGCATCCAGGCTGCGATTGGAGCCTTCGCGCGGAGCGCTGGCGGTGGTCGCATCGGGTATGCGGCTGGAGCCGTCACGCTGAGCGCTGGCGGTGGTCGCATCCGACATGAGCCCGGAACCTTCACGCAGTGCCCTCGTGTTAGTCGCGTCCAGTCTGTGGCTGGAGCCGTCACGAGGAGCGCTGGCGGTGGTCGCATCCGATATGAGCCCGGAACCGTCACGCGGTGCGCTGGCGCCGGTTGAATCCGGTCTGCGACTGGAGCCGTCACGCGGTGCACTGGTGTTGGTCGCGCCCAGTCCGCGGATGGAGTCGTCACGTGGTGCGCTGGTGTTGGTCGTGTCCAGTCCGCGGATGGAGTCGTCACGTGGTGCGCTGGTGTTGGTCGAGTCCAGTCTGTCGTCACGCGGTGCACTGGCGGTGGTCGCGTCCAGTCTGCCGCTGGAGCCGTCACGCGATGCGCTGGTCTCATCCGGGATGAGGTCGGAGACTTCACGCGGTGCGCTGGCACTGGTCTCATCCGGGATGAGGCTGGAGCCATCACGCTGTGCGCTGGCGCTGGTTGCGTCCGATATGAGGCTGGAATCTTCACGCGGTGCGCTGGCGTTCGTCGCGTCCGCTATGCGGCTGGAGGGCGGGGCGGAACGTTGAGATGCACCGGCTTCGGGAGAGACAATGGGGGGCAGCGAGCTCGGGATGGGTGCATCGGCTATAGAGCTGGAGCCTTCATGCGGTGCGCTGGCGTGGGTCGAATCCGGTATGCGGCTGGAGCCTTCGCGTAGTGCTCTGGCGTTGATTGCATCCGGTGTCGCCGGTCGCTGACTGCGCGCATCCTCAACGGAGTGACGGTGCTCGAAGCCTTGGGATGGGGCCGGGATGAAGCCATCGGTGCGAGTATCCGGCTGTGTGCTCGTGCGGCTCGGGACAGCTTCTCGCGATGGATGGAGACTCGCAGGTGGCGGCTGGGCCATTCCTGCGTCGGCTGCCTTCGGAGTGGTGGACGCTGAAGCGACCTCAGAGTCACGTGGACGTCCGAGACTCGCGGATGGTGGCTGGGCAGTGCCTGCGTCTGACTCCGTCGGGAGCGGGGCAACGGAGTCGGCCTCGGTCGTGCGTGGGCGCCCGAGCCTCGTCGAGGGTGGCTCGTGAGGGAATGCGCCCGCTGTTGGAGACAGGAGCGTCGCGTTTGCCTCGGACGCTGGTGAAACTGGGATGCTCGTGAGCGGGAACTCGGTTCGAGGCGCGTCCTTGCGCGACTGAGGAACGAGCACCGCATCTGCATCGAGCACTCGTGGATGCCCGACGCGTGCGAGCGACGGCTCGACAGGAGCTGCCTTCGCCTGTTCCGGTGGAGCGACTGCTGCTGTTGATTCGTTCGTTGGTGGAGGCTCGCGACTCGCAGGTTCTGACTCGACAAGTACAGCGGGAGTCGTTGGCGAAGCCGCAGTTGCTTCAGTTGCCTCATGTACGCGCGGAGGCTTGAGGCCCTTGGTCGGTGGCTCAGCCACCACATACGCGTGCCGTGGAGGAATGTGCTCCGCCTCTGCTTCGTGCGTCGACGGAGACTGGATGCCCGAGGTTGATGACTCAGCCAAGGCCGCGTCCGCAGAGATGGTCGGGGACGCGAACACCTTGGTCACTTCGGACGTGCTCGGAGGCTCATGGTTCACGGTTGAAGACAGGTCCGGGACTGCACCCGTCTTCTTCAGGGGCGCGGACTCAGCTTTCTCTTCGACGTGTTGGGCAGTTCCCAGGTTCGCGGGCGATGAATCGGCTCGGACCACATCTCCTGCCTCGGAGGGGAGCCTGCCCGGCGATGACCTGTCAATTTCCCTCTCCCCGGGGACTGACTCTGCCACCCCAGATGCTCGAGCATGAGGAGTGCCCTCAGGAGACATCTTTGCTTGCGCAATGATCGGCAGGAGTGGCTCATCGACGTCAGTCGCTCGCGCATGCCGGGCGCCTCCAGCGGAGAACGCCAGCGGCTCATCCTCGTCGAACGTGGGTGGTGGCGCTGAGCGACCCTCGCTGCCCACGGTCATCGACCGCGTGGAGTCAGTCTCTCTTCCCGGTCCTCGTGATCTCCGTTGGACCTCGGGCGAAGTCACCTCATCGGCCGAGTCATCACCCGTCGTCTCCTGACGAGCGCGAACCACGCCCGTGTCTGGCCGCTGCTCATCCCTGGCGGTCTCGGACAGCGCCTCGATGGAAACACGCTCACGTGACACGGATGCAGTGCGTTCAACCACTCGACGCACGTCCCCGGCACGAGCCGCGTCCACGTCATCGGGTTGCGACGCCTTCACAGCACCCGGCGTTCGTGGAACGAGTTCTTCAATCGACCCGCGAAACGCCTGAACCTGTTTCGCGGGAAGTTGCCCCGCTGCCTCCCAGGCAACAGCGGTCCGGAGCAGGAAGCCATGAACCTCGTCAGGCAGCACCGAACCGAACAGCCTCGTCAGCAACCGGCTGAATGACCCCTGTGACAGCGGAGCGGTCTCACCCAGCAGCAACAGCTCGTGAAATACCTCCTGTCGTGCCCCCTCCCTGCCGCGTGGAAGGACTCTCTCCGGCAACGCATTCAGCGCGTGCAGGAGCGCACTCATCGCTCCCGACTCGCGGGGCCGCAACAGGTCCATCGCCCGTTCGAGCAGCTCTGGCTCACTCTGCTCGACCAGCTCCGTCCGCAGCGCCTCCACATCGCGCAACGCGAGCAGGAAGTGTCGAGTGTCCTCCGGAAACGACGCCAGGAGCGCTGCCAGCAACTCCGCCACCGTCGGTCCCGTCCGAGTCCCGAAGCGGAGTCGACTCACCAGCGCCGACTTGAGCGCATGTGCCTCCCAGCGAGAGAGGTCCGACTCAGGGGTGTTCCGTGTCTCCGCGAACGCCCCCGCACGAGGCGCCGCAAGCTCCTCCAGGTCCACCGGCCTCCCATCGAGGAGCGCCGATATCAACCGCGCGAAGAACAGCGGCTTGTCCTCTGCCCGAGCCACGAACACCGGCAACGCCGAACGCAGGGGACTCCCTTCATCCCCCGAGCGCGGCATCAGCCGCACGAGCAGCTTCGCCAGTATCTCCTCCGGAATCCTCCGCACCGCGCGCACCAGCCGCGTCAGAGAACCTCCCGGCTGTTCCCACGCAAGCGCCCGTCGCTGAAGCGAGCGAGGCAGCTCCGGAAGCGTCGCCACGACACGCTCCGCGGTCAGCTCCGGCATGCGCACGAGCGTTCCCCACGGCAACACGCCATGCTGAAGGTAGTAACGAAGCGCCTCGGTCAGCTCATAGCGAGCCGACGCCGTCTCCGGCACCGTCAGCTCCTCCACCGCGTCGTGCTCCGCCACCTCCACGACGTCCTTCACGGGCGGAGGCAGCTCGCGCACCAGCTCCCCGATGACGAAGGACAGTGAAGCCAGCACCGGGTGCCGCTTGCGCACCTGATCCAGTCCGATGCCCAGCGTGGTGAGCAGCTCCGGATACTCCAGACCCTGGCTCTCGGCGACACCCTCCAGGAGCTGCTTCAGCGCGCTCTTGCGGTTGAACTGCGACCCCGCTTCCTTCACCAGATACGTCAGCGTCAGCGACCACAGCAGCCGCGACAAGCCACGCTCACTCAAGGGCAACACGGGCTCGACACGATGGAGCGCCTGGAGGCTGATGATGTAGTCGATGAGGAGCGCCGCGTGCTTCGGCTCCAGGAGCGTGATGAGTCGCTCCAGGGAGCGCTGGTCCAACTGGAGCACCAGCCTGTCAATCACCCGCCCCATCGAGGCGTGCCTGCCCACCAGGACCACCAGGGCCTCGGGGTCGCTCCGCGCCACCTCCGCGAAGAGCGCTCCGAACGAGAACCCCGCGCCCCGGGGAGCCCAGTACGGCAGCGTGCCGTGCAACAGGTAATGCTCCAGCAGCTCCAGCCGCACCTCCGCCTCGGTCCGAGGCTGCTCTCCCTCGGCCGGAGCCACGCGCCGAGCATGCACGGCCTGCTCCACGACCTCGCGAAGTCGCTCCGTGAGCCGCTCCTCCACCACCTGCTCGAAGTTGTCGAGCGGCACCGTCCCCAGGTCCACATCCAACCGGTCGATGCGCAGGTGCAGGCCCGGGACATCCACCGAGTCGAAAACCTGCTCGATGATGGCCAGCAGGCGCTTGCGATTGAAGTCGCTCAGCCGAGGCTGAAGCACGAGCGCCTGGGCCTCCGACTCCAGCTCCACGCGCAACGTCTGCTTCCGGATGTGGTGCCGCGAGCCCGTCATGCGGGAGCCGCCTCGGACTCACGGGTCGCCGCTTCCAGGAAGTCCCGCAGCCGCGCCGATGCCGTGGCCAACCCCGCCGAGTCCTCCTGGCGGAGCGCGTTCCTCCATGCCCAATAGAGCCGCTCGAAGCCGGCCATGCGCGCCGGGCCGAGGAACAGACAGTCCGCCACCACCAACGCGGGCGCGTTGCTCCGGATGACCTCGCGTGCGAAGGCCTGGAACTCCGGGTTGCGCCACTGTTGGGTCGCCGTGGAGATGACGGCCGTCACCGTGAAGCTGTAGGCGAACGCGTCCTCCCCGTCACGGCGAGCGGACCGCAGCAGCACATGCTCCACGATGTAGAGCTGCGAGCGTTGGCGATTGAGCGAGCCCACCTGTTCGGCCAGCGCATGGGCACGGGCCACCGCGCTCCCGGTGTCCGGGAACTTCCCCGCCAGGTGCCACCCGGCCTCGGAGGACGCCTTGCAGACCAGCGCCACGGAGGACTCCCCGGGCAACGACCCCACGCGGAAGTTCTCCAGCGAGCTCGCCGCGCCCAGGAACGCGCCGCTCACCGCCTGGGCACGCAGCGGCGATGCCACCGGGCTCTCGGGAGCGGGCAGGGACAGGACGGGAGCGAAGCGCTCCTCGATGGTGTCCGCATACCGCGCGAGCGCGCGACCCTCGGGCGCGGGCCCTCCCGAATCGGAGAGGTCGAGTCCGTGCTCGTCCAGCGTGTCGATGAGCGGCCGTGCATCCGCCTCATTCATTCCAAGCTGGATGCGGCTCTTGATGGCCATGCCCGCGACATTCCCGGGGCCCGGCCGCTCCAGATAGTCGATGCCGCGTCCGCGTCCATGCGTGCTCTGGACCAGCCGCTGAAGCAGCGCGAGCTTCGCTTCCATCAAACGCTCTGCCTGCACCGCCGCCGGGCGTCCTTCCCAGGCCACGTTCGCCACCGAGTCGTCGTCGAGCTCCTCCCCGCAGAGCGCGAGCAGCACGTCGAGGAACCGATTGCGTCGCTCGGTGACGGGGTCCTGGCTGGCGACCAGCTCCTCGAGGCCAAGCGCATAGCCCGGCGTGCCTGCGCCAGGGACCTCCCGCTTGAGCAGCGGCTCCACATCGGGAACCGAGTCCGCGAGTGACTGGGAGAAGTACGTCTGTCTCAGCTCCGTGTCGCTCGAGAACAAGTCGCGGACGTGAGCGAGCTGCGCGAAGAAGTCAGTGAGGAGCTGCTCGAAGACGAGCAGGTAGCCCTTGAACTGCCGCGCCTGCCCCTGTCGCGCCAGGGGAGCGCCCTCGGAGAGTCCCGCCGAGCCGATGCCGTAGACCATCGGGTACTGCGTCTGGATGGAGGCGTAGCCGCGGAAGTCCTGGCGCTGACCTTTCGGCATGGCGAGGTACTCCTCGTACTGGGGCGCCAGGGGGTAGGTTCGGCGCTGCTCGGCCCACAGGCGGTCCAGCTCGCGGCGCACGCGCGCGGGTTGGGGCTTCACCTCGACGCCGTTGCGGAACAGGCGGATGGAGAAGCCGCCCCGCTTCGCGTCCACACCCGCGTCCACGATGAGCACCTGGTTCGGTGCCACGGGAAGCGAGCCGTCCGGGCCCACCGTCACCTTCTCGTCCGCGCGCAGGCTCACGTTGCGGACGCTGGTGACGCCTGGCGTCTGGACCATCGCCCGGGTCAGGTCCTGGATGGCGATGGACGTCGCCTGGGGCTGGAGCTCCGGGTCGGCGATGAAGCCGTCGCGGAGCAGCGGCCCCTCGAAGATTTCGTCAGGCGTGCGGCCCGCGTCGAGCAGGGACTTCAGCGATTCGCGAAGAGGCTCCGGCGCGAGGAAGTTCCCGATGCGGAAGAACAGGCCGGCGAGGATGACCTCGGGCGTGCGGCTCTCGTCGATGCTCGCCTCGGCGGAGACGGTGGCCTCCACGTGCTCCAGCAAAGTGACTGTCCGGAGGTCCTCGCACAGTCCCCGGTGTCGGTTGTAGACGCGACGAACGGCGCTGATGATGGAATCGGGTGAGCTCTCATCGGTGGCGCAGTCGTCCCGGCCCGGCGCGTAGATGGCGACGTCATAGAGTCCCTGCACCGCGTCGGACGTGGCGGGCGTGAGCCAGACGTTGCCGACGGCGGGCACCCGGTCGATGAGGAGCTTGCGATAGTCGCGCTCCGTCAGCGGGTTGCACGGAAGGATGTCGAGCGCGGGGAAGAGCCCCTGTCGCTCCGGCTCGATGAGGCCCGTCACCGGGTCCAGCAGCATGTCCGCGAGGGGGAACGAAGCCCGATAGGACAGCTCCGTGAGCGCGTAGCAGAGCTGCTCCAGCGTGGTGACGCCCGGGTCGTGCTCGTTGTAGTCCGTCCAGATTTTTCCGGAGAGCTCCTGGACGAGCGTGGTGCCCTCTTCCTTGAGGGCCACGTAGTTCATGCCCACGTTCGCGGGCGGCTCGGCGCTGACGGTGACGGGCTCTGTCATGAAGGACTCCAGGAGGCTCAGTAGCCCTCCGCCAACGGCTCGGCGGTGGGCGTACCGGCGGCTTGCAGCTCGTGCCGCGTGGCGGAGGTGAGGAAGTACCAGTCGGACTCCAGCGTCTCGGGCGGAGGCGTGTGCCCGAGCTCCAGTGACAGCAGCGCCGCGACATAGGGCCGTGTCTGGATGAACTCCGAGATGTCTGCCTCGGAGCCATACCGTCCCTGCCGCGTGGCGCGGGACGCGTCGTAGAACCACGGCGACAGATACTCCACGAGCTCGCGGTCCAACCGGTCGATGCTCGCGCCGACGTCCTCACCCACGCGGAAGTCCACCAGGGCCTTCACGGTGACGTGCACGTAGAGGGGGTTGACGACGCGAACCTGGGCGAAGGGGCTTGCGCGCTCCTGGAGATAGCCCTCGATGCGCTCCAGCATGTCCGAGGTGACCTGGGGCACGGTGGGGTCCGCCGACGTCGTCCCATCGCGTCCGGGCACCACGACGACGAGCACCGCGCCGGGCACACCGGACTGGCGCGGCGTGTGGGCGGGCAGGGCCTTCACCTTCCAGATGGACGGGAATCGCTCCAGCACCAGGCGCTCGTAATCCCACGCGAGCACGGCGCGCTCCTTGTGGCGCAGCCGCTCGGAGGCGCGGGCCTCGAAGGTGCGAGGCGTCTCGGGCGGACGGCCGCCGAAGGACGGCATCGGCTGGGAGATGCTCCCGATGTCAGGCAGCTCCTGCACGGAGAGGGTGATGCTCCCGGCCGGCACGGGCGTGTCCACGTCCACGCCGGGCTCCTGCCGCGTGGACAGCAGGGCGTGCGGCGTGATGTCGAGCGTGCGAGGAAACAACTCCGCGTCGTCCGCCACGGAGGCCCGCATCCACTGAATCGCCGCCTCCTCACCCGCCGGCATCAGGTGGCTGCCCTGCGAGCTGAAGGCCGGAAGGCTCAGCGCGAGGATGCCCGTGCCCTGGAAACCTCCGGTCGAATCGAAGAGGACCTGTGACGGCGCGAGCGCCTTCCAGCCCCCCGCCGTGAGCAAGTCCCACCGCACGACGGGCGGCTCACCTGTGCCGGTGAAGGTGCCGCTCAACTGGAAAAGCAGCGTGAGCGTCTGCGCAGTGTCCAGCCCCGTGAAGCCCAGGTACAGGTTGGCGGGCGCCTTGAAACGCGGCAGCAGCGACATGGGACGCCGCGTGTCGGACGACACCTGCTGGAATCCCTCGAATGGCAGCAGGTGGAAGAAGCGCGCGTCGTCCAACGTGCAGCGGGCCGAGTAGTGGACGCTCAGCTTCTGGAGCTGGGGCTGCCAGGGAGGATTGGGATACTTCAGGTCCTTCGGAGGCTGCATGCACTCGGTGAGGCACTTCTCGATGCACTCCAGATACTCCTTGCCCGTCTTGCCCGCGCACTTCCCCCGGCACTTCGCGCGACAGCCGAGCGGGTCCGGGATCTCGCCCAGCACCGCGCTGAGCACGTTGACGGTGTAGAGCGAATCACCGAAGGCATAGGACGGCGCGGCCAGCCGCAGCTCCAGCGCGCTGGTGGCGGGGTCGTAGTAGTCGGGCGGCGCGCTGGGGCTGATGTCGAACTGCTCCAGCTGCGTGTCCTGGCACAGCTCGCCCAGCGCGGCGGGCGTGGGATTGGCGCAGTCCTCCTTCGTCCGGAAGAGGTAGCCGCGCACCGCGTCCCACGGCTCCACGCCTCCCTGTGGGGACACGGGCGAGAGCGGCGATGCGAGCGGTTGCAGCGTCCAGGAGCCCGGCTGGAGCACGCGCAGGTCCGCGAGGAAGCTCTGGTTGTCGAAGAGGTCGGTCGAGGTCTTGCCGTCCGGTCCCACCACATAGTCACGGTAGTAGCCGTGAAACCCATCCGAGTTGGAGGGTAGGTTGAACCAGTCCAGGGAGAGGCGCAGGGTGTCGGGCCGCTTGACGAAGAGTTCGGTGTGCCGGATTCGCACGTAGGACCCGACGACGGGTGACGCGCCGAACAGCGGCCAGGGCGTGCTCGGGTCCACTTCCCCCTGCGTGTTCTCCACGCTCACGCCCGACAAGTCGGAGACCCGGACGTGCAGCTCCAGCGTGGAGAAGTCCACCGCGTCCAGCAGCGACACGGGGTGCACTTCGACGCCGGACCTCAACGTGACGGGCTCGGACTTCAGGAGCGCCCGGAGCATGGGCAGGTCCGCGGCGGGGGCGGCGCCATTGGGCACCACGGCGGGCGCGGAGGGCGTCAGCTCGAACCAGAGGCCAAAGCCGCGCACCAACGGCTGCGTCCCGTCCACCGGGTGAGGTGGCGGGAGGATGGCCTCGTAGCGCTCCACCGTCAGCCAGCCCTCGGCGGTGGAGACCTGGAGCGTGAAGGACTCGCGCAGCACCTGGAGGAGCACGCTCTGCGCGTCCAGGCCCGTCGCCGAGGCGAGCGCCGTCAGCAGCGTGCTCAGTCGCTTCGCGGAGGCCGGACCGAGGGGGACCTCCAGCGTCACCACGCGACTGCCGCCCGTCAGCAACAGGTAGCGAGAGGCGAGCGCGAAGCCGAGCGTCGCGGGCACGGTGACGGTGGTGGACGTCACGCCCGTGCTCCCCGCGCCGAAGGTGGCCCAGCCGGGGAGCCGCTCGTCGGAGGTCGACTCCGCGTCGGTCTGCTCCGGCTCCAGCGGCATCCGCGACGTGAGCACCTGCTGGACGACGGTGAGCGCGTCCTCCTCGCTGGCGGGTGGCGACGTCGGCAGGAGGGGCCCGCGCAGCACGCGCAGCGCCAGCCGCTGGGCGACAGTGGCGGGCGTGACGCCCACCGAGGTGTCCGAGGCGAAGAGGATGTCCTGCCCATCCGGACGCTTGCCCGCGGGAAAGAGGGTGCCCAGAGGGACGAGCGCTTCGCGCACCTCCTCGTCCTCGGCCAGGGTGAACGTGAGGTATGCGCTGTCGGGGAGCGCGGCGCGGTGGCTCAGGCGCAGGACGTCGCGGTGGTAGAAGCCAGCGTACCGGCCCGACACCGTGTTGACGGTGTCCTGCGCGGTGCGGAAGAGCTGCACGAAGGACAGATAGAGCGCCAGGTGCGGCGGATGGTTTCCCGTCGCGAGCGCCGCGGGCAGCAGGGTGGCCGTGAGGCCCTGGAGTCGGGACAGCGCATCGAGGAACGGGTCGAGTAACGGCTCCAGCTTCGCCGCCGCCGCGCGAGCCCGCGCTTCCTTCGTGGCGCCCTTGTAGCTGGCGCCGTCCGAGGCGAGCTCCTCCAGCCCCCAGATGGGCAGCATGCCGGCCGTGTCCAGCCGCACCTGCCGCCCGAGCGCCTGGGGCAGCCCCGCGCCCTTCGCCGCGCTCACCAGCGCGCGCAGCGCCGCGGACAGCGGGCCCTCCACGGCGCTGACCAGGCCCTGTCCGAGCAGCCGGGACAGCTCGCCCTGCGCGCCCAGGCCCGTGCCTCGCAACCAGAGGTCGAAGCGCCGGGCCAGTCCGAGGATGAGCTGGAAGGCGTCCGACAGCGTGGTGAAGGCCCGCTCGAAGCTGCGCGCCGAGTCCACCTCCCGCGCGGTGATGAGGAAGCGGTCCTCCACCGCGCTCGCATCCAGCGCGTCGATGGAGGCGAGCACCATCACCGGGTCCGCGAGGAAGAACTCCGACCAGTCTCCGTCTTGCGTGTTCTTCAGGTCATAGAAATAGATGAGCGCGCCGAAGCGGGGCGCGAAGTCGAGCAGCTCCGAGCGTGTGCGCCCGTCCACCGGCGCATACCCCGCTTCCAGGGCCCGCAGCCAGCGGCCCATCTGGCTGGGCGCGTCGTTGATGGCGACCTTCGTGTCGGGCGGGGCCATGGGCTAGGGCCCCTGCACCGGGATGCTGCCCTCCTGGAGATAGAAGGGGTAGACGAGGTTGCTGCGCGTGTTCGTCTGCGTGACGATGTACGAGACGGTGATGGTCAACAGTCCATCCGCCGTCGCATCCCGCTGCACCGTCACCGCGTCCACCGCGATGCGCGGCTCCCAGTAGAGGATGGCCTGCTGGACGTAGTCCTGAATCTGCCGCGTCAGCGTGG
Organism: Myxococcus llanfairpwllgwyngyllgogerychwyrndrobwllllantysiliogogogochensis; assembly: GCF_006636215.1. Lineage (GTDB taxonomy): Bacteria > Myxococcota > Myxococcia > Myxococcales > Myxococcaceae > Myxococcus > Myxococcus llanfairpwllgwyngyllgogerychwyrndrobwllllantysiliogogogochensis. Next base: position 29,192 of record NZ_VIFM01000082.1, read on the forward strand.
TGTTGATGCTGCGGAAGACCATCTGCCGCAGCTCGCAGCCGTAGTTCGGGAGCATGACGCGCTCCCCCAGCGAGGTGGACAGGAGCACCCAGAGGCTCTCGCGGATGTCCTGGTCATCGCTGACCATGAGCACGCCGCCGGAGCGCCGGGAGAAGGTGGGCGGGAAGCTCCACCCGGTACCGAGGAACGAAGGGGCCTTGGTCTCCATGGCGCCTCAGCCTCCAATCATCACCGTGGGAAACCCCACGAGGATGGTGCCGCCGTGGGCCGTCTTGTCCCCGAGCCGCGCGGCGGGAAGTCCCATCACCTTCACTGTCGTGGAACCCTTCATGACGGCGTCCGGTGGCCCCACGCAGATGGCGATGTCACCGACCTTCGCGGCGGGCAGCCCGCCAATCAGCACCGTGGGCGCGCCGGGGCCGGCGATGGGGCCTCCGACGTGAGGCACCTGCACGGGGCCCACGGGGGTTGTCATCGGGCACTGATGGAAGTCCGTGACGCGGGCGGCGGGAGGCATGGGGCGCACCTTTCGGGGACAGCGCTCAATTGATTTTCACCAGCGAGCCGCGGACGGTGAGGATTCCACCGGACTTCACCTCGGTCTGGGTATTGCCGCTGGCGGAGAAGCTCACGGACGCCTTGTTCGCCACCTGCTTGCCGCTCACGGAGACGTTGCCCGTGGCTTCCAGCGTCAGGTTGGCGCCCGCCTTCACCGCGACGTTTCCCTTCGCGGTGATTTTCACGTCCTTGCCGCTGTCCAAGGCGATGCCGCCCTTGGACAGGGACACGGTGTTGCCGTTGCTGTCTTGAATGGAGATGGCGCCGGACGAGTCGTCCAGCTTCACGATGTGATTGCCGGGCGTCTTGATGACGATGACCTTCTTCTCGTCATCGAACGACAGCTCCAGTTTGGAGCGCGTGACGACCGCCTTGCGCGTGTTCTTCTCGTCGGGCGCGGACGCCGGCGCGTGCTGCTTGCTGTACACGGAGCCGAGGATGACGGCGTGGCGCGGGTCCTCGTTCATGAAGCCCACCACCACCTCGTCGCCGACCTCCGGGTAGAACAGCGCCCCCACGCCGCTGGATGCATAGAATGTCGCCAGCCGCGCCCACACGCCCTTGCTCGGCTCCTGGAGCAGCGGCAGGCCCACCTGCACGCGCAGCTCGCCGCCGGGGTCCTTGGCCACCTGCTGCACCACGCCCGTCTGCAGCCCTTTTATCGGCGGGAGCTGTCCGGCCGCGTCCGGCGCCGCGATGTCGGGGTTCTCCACGGTGAACCAGCGCGGCGACAGGCCGAAGTCCGCCGCCGTCATCCAGCGCCCGTCCTCGATGTGGTGGTGCACGGCGCTGATGAAGGCGACGCCGTTGAAGCGTGGCCCCACGCCCCCCAGCTCCAGCATCTTCCCCACCTGCGCCAGCGCGCTGCCGTGGAAGCGCACCGAGCCGCGAATCTTCGCCAGCTTCGACAGGAGCAGCTCCGCGGAGGCCCAGTCCTGGAGGTCCGCGGACTGCAGCTCCGCGCCCGTCTGGAGCGCGAACTTCTTCGCGCCGAACACCTTCGCCAGGTCCGCGGAGGTGACGTTGCCCTGCTCCTTCACGGAGACACTGCGCGGTCCAGACTCGATGAGCTTCTGCGCGCCCGCGTCCCAGGTGTAGCCCTTGATGGAGGACGCGTCGAGCTGGGTGGTGGCGTCCATCTCCACCTGGAGGTCCAGGATGGAGCGGCCATAGGTGAGGTTCAGCACGGGCGCCTGGGAGGTGTTGGGCGGGGCCACCGTCACCTCGCCGCCGTCCGCCATGACGACCAGGCCGTTGAGCTGCGCCCGTGTCACCATCAAATCCCAGTCGGTGGCGTAGTACTGGACGATTTCCTCGTGCACCCCTGTCGTGGCCGTCACGTCGCTGGCCAGCCCGTTGCGCGACAGCAGCGTCTGGATGAGCGCGCTGTCCTTCACCTTCTCGAAGAAGCCGCTCTTGCGCTCCAGCGTCATCTTCATCGCCTCGTCGGTCAGCTCCACCACGAGCTTGGAGCCGGAGGACTGGTCAATCTCCAGGCCCTGGCTGGACACGATGCCCTTGAAGATGCGCGTGTTCACGCCGTCGTAGCCGGCGGAGATGACCACCTTGGCCCCGGGAATGAAGATGTCCTGGCTGCTGATGGGGAACAGGCCCGTGGACGCGCTGCCGTCGAACAGCACCAGCTTCGCGCGCGGCAGCTTGTTGACGCCCAGCCACGTGTCCACGCTGAGGACCTGGTACGTCTTGGGGATGACCTCACCGTTCGACTCGATGGTGAACGTCGCCAGCGCCCCCTCGTTCTTCTCCGGATAGGGCGTGGTCATGTCTGGCTCCCCTGCAGCGGCGGGAACATCAGCTGCGAGCCCACGGTGAGCCGCCGGAAGTCCGACAGCCCGTTGACCTTCGCCACCTCCAGATACAGCGTGCTGGAGCCGTAGATGCGGAAGCACATCAACGGCAGCGTGTCTCCCGCCTGCACCGTGCGCACGTGCGTCAGGTCCGGCGAGTTCATCCGCGCCTTGAGCGCCAGCTCCACCTCGTCGTTGTAGCCAAGGAAGGTCCCCTTGGCCCGCGCGCGCAGCGGCGTGCCGTCCGGCTTGAACAGCGTGTACGTCATGCTCAGCTTGGACAGCCGGCACTTGAACAGGAACGTGCCCCACGACAGCTTCAGGTAGTTGGGGCTGTGGATGTTCCCGTTGTAGGTGAAGACCAGGTTCTTGAACTTGGACACCTGCTCGGCGATGCCGTCGTCGGTGAAGGGCATCAGTCCTGGCAGCGGACTGGGCACGACTCCGGTGCCGTCGAACACCAGCTCCAGTTCCACCGTGTCCGCGGGAATCCGGTTGAAGTCCGGCGAGCCACCGGGGCTGCCCTGGGTCTGGTTGTCGTTGTACTTGACGCAGTAGGTCTGCGAGTACGACGCCGGGTTGATGTACACGGTGTAGCTGCCGACCTCCGACGTGAAGTCGGACTTCTGGTAGGCGATGACGTTCATCTTCTCGAGGCTGCCGGAGAACCCCATCGCTACCGCTCCTGTCGCGCCTTCAAGACCTGGAGGACGCGGCGCACGCAGTCCTCCACCAGCTTCTGGTGCGCCTGCTTCTCGTCGTCGCAGCCGCAGTCGCCCACGGGCGTGCTGGGCGTCTCCGGAATCGCCTCGCCGGAGCCGCCCCGCACGCTCATCTGGATGCCGACCTCGTTGACTTCCAGGGCCATGGCGCGCGCCTCACATCAGCCGGGACGTGAGCTGGGCCAGCTTGATGGCGACAGAGGCCGGGCTCCCCAGATTCACGCGCTCGAAGTAGTTGTAGGACAGCTCCAGCGACTCCGTGAGGATGCGGTTCTCCTGGGAACTCATCGGGGACACCTCCCAGCGCAGCGGCCAGGCGTTGATGAAGCCCCACGCCACCAGCGGCAGGCCATCCTCGTTGAGCAGCAACACGAGGATGTTCTGCGGCAAGAGCGGCAATGACAGCCCCGAGCCCACGCTCTGTCCGAACCACTCCGCCAGGAACGAGTCCCGCGTCACCACGCCCCGCTTGAGCACCAGGTTGGAGTACCTGGCGGCCTTGGGCAGCTTGTGCGTGAAGCGATTCTCGCCCCCCTCGGTGACGTCCTCCGTGTCCCAGCGGGCCTCGATGCCGGAAATCTCCTGGAAGGAGGCGTCCAAATCGCTCGCCGCCGCGAGCAGGGTCGCGGAGCCGAGGACGGAGACGCTGAAGTAGAACGCGCCTGGCGGATAGTAGGGTTCGGACATGGCGATGGCTGTGATTACGGCGCGGCGACGACGAGCGTTTCGAAGGCGACCTCGAGCGACTCCACGGCGACCTCGTTGCCTTCCGACTTGAGGTCCGTGCCGGAGAGCTTCGTGGGCCACGCGTTGTTCAGGGTCCACGTCATCTTCGGTGCGCCCTGCTCATCCAGCAGACTGATGATGACCGTCCGCCGGGCAATCGTGTTCATCTTGATTTCGTTGTACCAATCCCAGAAGCGGGCATCGTTGATGAAGATGCCCTTGCGCATCTTCACGTTGCCGACCTTGCCCAGTCCCGGCATCTTGATGGGAAAGAAGCTGGGGTTGTTGCCGTGCCGGTACTCGATGACCTGCGTCTCCGTCTCCAGGCCATCCACTTCCTGGAAGCTGACGGACGTGTCGTCCCCCAACTGGACGGAGAAATAGAATTTCGGCAACGGCCAGATATCGTTTTGGACTTCTCCTGCCATGGCGGCTCCTCGGTGAATTCGTGAAGGGTGGAATCAGTCGTCGAAGTCCGGCGGGCGCTACGCGCTGGCGCCTTCCATCTTCTGCTTGAAGGTCAGCTCGATGAACTCCGCGGGGCGGATCATCTGCAGGGTGACCTGGACGACCATGTAGCCCTCCAGCACGTCCTGGGCCGTCATGGTGCTGCCGAGGCCGCACTCCACGCTGAACGCATCCGACGCGGTGGCGCCCAACAGGCCTCCCTGGGACCACAGCCCCTGGAGGAAGCTGGACACCATGGACGTGACGGAGGCCCAGGTGTTGCCGTCGTTGGCGGCGAAGACGAAGCGGTCCAACGCGGCCTTGATGGACTGCTCGGCGTACGTGAGGGTGCGGCGCACCTGGATGTAGCGCCAGTCATTGCTGTTGCCGTCGAGCGTGCGCGCGCCCCAGACGACGGAGCCCCGGCCCACGAACTCGCGCACGGCGTTGACGGCCTTGCCATCCACCGGGACGTTGAGGTCCGCCTGCTGCTCGTTGTTGAGCTTGAACGTGGTGCTGGTGACACCGGTGAGGCTGACGTTGGCCGGCGCGTTCCACACGCCCCGGTTGGTGTCGTTCCAGGTGTAGATGCCCGCCATGGCGCCGCTGGACGGAAGCACGTCGTCCTTGCGGGAGATGATGCGCAGCATGTCCGTCAGGAGCGGCAGCGCGGCGGTGAGGTTCTGGTTCAGGACCTGGATGTCCTCGGGCGCCGTCACCGTGCCAATCTTGGCGATGTCCGCGTCCACCGCCGTCTTGCGCGAGGGCGCGTTGGTGTAGAGGTTGGCGCTCTCCGCCAGCAGGATGGTCTTGAGCGTCGCGTCCGTCTGGATGTTGGTGTAGTCGAAGTCGCTCAGCTCCTGCACCGTGGTGTGCAGGAAGGGGAAGTACGTCATCCCGTAGTTGAGGAACTTGCTGCCCAGCACGCCCCGGTAGTCGGAGATGACGGTGGGCAGGGTCGTCTGCGTGACGCTGGCGGAGCCATACACGTCCAGCACGGCCACGCGGTCCTGCAGCGCGCCGCACTGGGCGAGCATGGCGGTGGCCACCGTCCCGTAGTCCGCCAGCGCCGTCAGGTTCACCGCGTCCGGCACCACGAGCATGGTGGGGCCCACCTGCTCGGCGATGATGTCCAGGCCTCCGACGAGCGTGGCCGCCTCCAGCGTGCTCGTGTAGTCGCCGACGGAGACGATGTACGCGGTGCCGCCGCCGTTGGCGTAGAACAGACGCAGGCTGTTGAAGAGGACGTACTTGGTGCCCGCCTTGGGGACCAGGTCGTAGTACTTCCAGCCGGGCGTGGCGCCGGCGCTGTCATACACCTTGAAGTCGTAGTCGCCCGACTTCTGCTTGGTGGTGTCGGTGACCTCGGTGAGGTCGAACGTCGGGTCCGGCGCCCCGCCGAAAATCTGCTCGTAGTCCGCCAGCGAGTTGATGAGGACGGGCTTGTTGGGAATGGGCTTGCCGCTGAGCGTCGCCGTCTTGGTGTAGCCGATGAACGCGGGCACCGCCGTCTGGATGCCGACGACGGAGGGCGGGAAGGCGTCCAACTCGGTGACATAGACGCCGGGGGTTTTACGGGCTGTCCTGATGGGCATCGGGTCCTCTCTTCGCTTCGTGGGTGGGGCTTCGGGGTTCAGAGGTTCAGGTAGATGTCCGAGTAATCCCGCCGATCGAGGGGGGAGGGCCGTGGCCCCTGGGGCATGCCGGAAGGTCTGGTGCCGCGCGGGACACCGGGGAGCGGGCCCACCCGGGGCAGCACCAGCGCGGGCGAGGCCACGGGCACGTTGGACATCAGCGTGTTCTCGAAGAGGCTCTGTTCGCGCGTCCCCTGGAGCTCGAAGACGTAGTCGGGGACCTCCTGCAGCGGCAGGTCCTGGTCCGCGATGAAACGGTAGGTCACTCCCGCGCCGGGGACCTGGACGGGCACCGGGCCGGAGAAGGTGACGGGCTGGGGCGAGCCCACGTCGAGCAGTCGCAGCGCGTCGTAGCGGACGCCCTGGGGCGGCACGACGAAGTAGCACCAGCGGGTCTTCCGCCGCTCGAAGCGCAGCTCGGCGCGCAGCGGGACGACGCGGGTCTGCTCCGCGCCCAGGTGCAAATCACACAGGGGATACAGGCCCGTGTCTTCGGGGTTCGGCTTGGCCAGCACCAGGTCGAGGAAGGCCAGCGGCGTCGGGTACGCCTGGGTGTAGAGGACCTTGCTCTCGATGAGTATCCCGCCGTCGAGGTCGAGCTGGCGGACGGTGTAGAGGCCCTCGGGCAGGGCCGCGAGGTCCAGGTAGGCGAAGTCGCCCACGCGCTGCTCGGGAATGCCGGGCCCGCGCGCCACGCGCACCTGCTGACAGGAGATGGCGGAGGGCGCCTGCTTCCCCAGGAGCAGCGTGACCGGGATGCTGCACGGCTTGCAGAGGACCTCCTCCCCCGAGATGTCGAGCAGGACGATTTCGGCGGTCTCCGGGAGCAGCGGCACCTGCATCTGCACCTGGGCCACGCGCTGTCGGCTGGCGGCGGTGACCTGCTCGCCCGGGTTGAGCAGGATGGGCAAGGTCCTGGTGGCCGTGCAGTGGAGTTCCTGGTCCGTGGGCTCCGGCGGCTGTCCGGCGAAGTGGGCCTGGCGGTTGCTGAAGTAGAGGTTGTCCGAGGTGGGCTGGAAGTCGCTGGGCAGGTCGGTGAAGTTGACGAAGAAGGGCGTGTCGGGAATCAGCACGAAGGACAGCCACGTCCACTGGCCCGCCTTCTCGCGTCGCTCCATCGCCTTGAGCAATTGCGCGCGGCGGTTGAAGTCGTAGAGGACGGAGAAGGCGGTGCCCTCGTCGCGGAAGAGCAGGCCCAGGTCCCTGAGCGTCGCCGCCGTCGCCGCCGTGGGCCGGCAGACCAGGGCCGGACAGCGCCCCTCGGAGCGGTTGAAGTAGGTGTGCCGCAGGTCCACCGACAGCAGTCGCTCGAAGGTGTAGCGGCGCGGCGGCACGTCGTAGTCGTCGAGCGACTCGTTCGTGGCCAGGGCCCTGGCGAGGCGGGGCAGGTCGCCCTGCCGCAGCCGCAGGGGGCCATCCAGGGAGCGCTCGTTGGCGCGTCGGAAGCGCCTCATGGCTGCATCCCCTGGGGCCGGCCGGGCGCTTCGACACCCTTGGCCGCGGACACCTGGCCCTGCATGGCCTCGCCCCGGTAGGGAATCATCCGGACCTTGTAGAAGACGGAGGGGAGGTACTTCACACCCGCGAGCCCCATCAGGTGGTTGAGGCCCAGGAGGTCCAGGTCGACGAACTCGAACGTGAGCTTGTCGATGTCCGGGTCCAGCCCCGGCAGGCTCTGCTGGGTGAACCAGGGGGTCTGCTGGAAGAAGCTGATGACGTGGGAGATGGCCTCCAGCCCCACCGGGTACGCCTGGTCCTCGAAGTTGGCGTACAGCAGGACGAAGAGGTCGATGAAGAGCGGCGGCGCGATGAGGCCGTACGTGTCCGGCGACACGGGCACGTTGCGGTTGTAGGTGCTGACGATGGTCTCGTGCCGGATGTTCGCCAGGAACATCACCACCGCGTCTCGCGCGGGCGCCGCGGGACGCCCTTCGCTGTCCGTCAGGTTGGAGAGGACGACCCACGGCTCCTGCCGGGGCGCCGCCTCCGCGTTCCGGATGAACTCATCCAGACGCCTGCGGACCAGCTCCAAGGTGCCTCCCAGCTTGCCCAAGACGAGACTCCTCCAGCACGCCCGCCGGGCGTGTCTGTGATTGATGAGGGTGGTGAGACCCGGAGGGCCGCCGGGGTTTTCGCGAGCGAAGATCCAACCGCCGACCGTTCGCCACAGCCGCTGAATGGTTCACGCGAAGATTGATTCGCGAGATGGTCAAACAGTAACAGGGAAAGTCAGTGTGTCAATGGGGGTGGGGTTGTCTGACTTGGCGAGGAGGATGTCTATTGAAACCCCGCGCGTCTGTATTTGATGTCACGCGAAGGGGCGGATTCCGGCGGTGCGCTTCGCGGGCGTCAGCGCACGTAGGACGTCCTGCCCCCGGGGCGCGTGGGGCGTGGACGTGGAATCAGGGGACTGACCTGGAGGGTTCGCGGGAGGGGCCGTCCCGGACAGCGGGCCTCGGGTGGGGAGGCCGCGCGTCGACGGGAAAGGGCCCCCGGCGCCGCGCGGGCCGGATTTTCGGCCTCGCGCGCATTTCCGGAGGAGGAGGTCGGGTGGACCCCCGGCGAGCAGGCCAGGGACGTAGGGCCTGGAAACGAATGAGTCCGCCCTTCTTTCGAAAGGCGGACTCGATGTGAGTCAGCGACCCCGTGAGGGCGTCGGTGCGGGTCAGGCGAGGGCGGCGGCGTCCAGGCCCGCGTCGGCCATCAGGAGGGCCAGCTCCGCCTTGAGCTTGTCCTTGGCGCGAATCTCGAGCTGCCGGGCGCGCTCGCGGGAGAAGCCGAAGTGCTCGCCCAGCTCGCTGAGCGTCATCTCCGCGTCACCCATCACCCGGTTCTCGATGATGAAGCGCTCGCGCGGGTCCAGGCGGCGCAGGGCGCGCTGCACGAGGTCGCGGGTGAGGCCCGCCTGCTGGCGGTCGGCCACCTCGTCCTCGTGGGACGCGGCGGAGGACTCGACGAAGTCCAGGTGGGTGGCGTCGCCGTCCTCGCCCACGGGCGCGTCGAGCGACAAGTCCCGGCCGCCCATGCGCTGCTCCATCTCGCGCACCTCGGAGGCCTTCACGTTCAGCCGGCGGGCAATCTCCTCCGCGTTGACGACGCTCGCATCGCCGGCGCCCATGCGCTCCAGCTCGCGGCGGGTGCGCGCCAGGCTGAAGAACAGCCGGCGCTGCGCCTGCGTCGTGCCCAGCTTCACCAGGCTCCAGTTGCGCAGGATGCAGTTCTGGATGTACGCGCGAATCCACCACACCGCGTAGGAGATGAGGCGGATGCCCTTGTCCGGGTCGAACTTCTGCACGGCCTTCATCAGGCCGATGTTCGCCTCCTGGATGAGGTCCGACATCTTCAGGCCGTAGGAGCGGTACTCGTAGGCCACCTTCACCACGAAGCGCAGGTTGGCCGTGACGAGCTGGTGGCCCGCCATCAGGTCTCCCCCGCGAAAGCGGCGCGACAGCTCCTGCTCCTTCGGCTGCGTCAGAAGCGGGTACTGGTTGATCTCCGAGAGGTACGTGGAGAGGGAATCCGGGGAGGAGAAGTGGGAGGTTTCCTGCATGGCGTCTCTCGGGGAAGGGGGCCGGTGGGAGCCGCGCGTCGGCGGCACGGGACGGGTCCTTCGCAATGCATGTGCCACGGCTCTTCCCAAGCGTTCCCAAGTGAATGCGCGGGTTTGCATCAAGGGGGGAGGGTGCTTAAGGGCGGCACCCTTTCGTTTTTACAGGGGGGTATTTCGAAGTCTCTTCCGACTGTCTTCCGGCCGACAGTGGGAGCGGGTGGGGCACGTGGCGGCATCCAGGCGAGCGAGGTGGCGGTTGTGCGAGGCGCGTCCCTGTCTCGCTTCGTCATCGCCACCTTGGGAGGATGGAGAACCTGTTCCAGCTCTTCGCGGTGTCCGCGGTGGTGATGGGGGTGTCGCAGACCATCGCCCGCGAGCGCATCTTCGCGCCGCTGCGCGAGCGGCTGGGTGGCAAGGACACGTGGTGGGGATATCTGGTGTCGTGTCCCTACTGCCTGTCGCACTACGTGGCCTTCGTGCTGGTGCCGCTCACGGGGACGTACGCCATCGACGTGGTGGTGGGCGGCTGGCCTGGGTGGGCGTTGAGCTGGTTGCTGTCCTCGCTGCTCATCACCGTCATCGCCGCATTCTTCCGGGTCATCTTCTGGTTCGTGGATGAGAGCCAGGGGCTGGTGCGGCGGCGGCAGCGGACGGAAGAAGAGGAGACCGCGACGAAGCGGCTGGTGAGGAAGCAGGTGGAGCAGCAGGTCTCCGAGGAGCCCCACGAGCCGCTTCCTCCGTCACGGCACTGAGGGATGGCGCGGGACTACCCGTGCCCCTGGCATCATGAGAAGAAGGTGCCCGGCTGGCGTCCGGAAGCAGGGTCGCGCTCGCGGGCGTGGATCGGCTGCCGCCGCGACGACGCGGAGGCACCAGGGGCTCGATGGCGGACGACTCGAAGCGGATGGGCGAGAT